>JAQXMD010000171.1 GCA_029012465.1 Oscillospiraceae bacterium
TCAGCCCAACCTCTTCATAGAATCGGATGGTTTTCTTTGTAAGGCCGGTCAGGGCGCTGACCTCTTTGATTTTCACTGAAATCACCTCCGAATACCGTTTGATGGCTTCAATGTAACATATCCCCTAAGGGGAATGTCAACCGGTTTTTGTAGTTTTCTCAAAAAATATGTTTATGGGAAAATATTGTGTTCCCGGGAACGATCCGGTAGAATATTTTTGGGGAAATCTTCGATTCACGCGACCATTTTTCCCTATTTTGCGGCTGATTGTATGAGGAGGCTTGCACCATGGACGACAAACAAATCATAGACCTGTATTTTTCCCGTTCCGAACAGGCCATCCGGGAAACCGACACCCGGTATGGCCGCTACTGCTACAGAATTGCCTACAACATACTCCACAGCCCGGAGGATTCAGAGGAGTGTGTCAATGATACATACTTGACCGCATGGAACCAGATTCCGCCCACAAGGCCCAACTGCATTTCTGTCTATTTGGGCCGTATCACCCGGGGATTATCCATTGACCGCTGGCGCAGAAATCACAGTCTCAAGCGGGGCGGCGGCCAGATGTCTCTGGCCATTCACGAGCTGGAGGAAAGCATCAGCACCGGAGACAGTGTAGAAGATACCTGCATTAGCGGGCAGATCATCAACACCTTCCTGAGAAGCCTGCCCCTGACAGAACGGGACGTGTTTATCTGCCGTTACTGGTATCTGGACTCCGTTAAGGAAATCGCGGCGGATTTCGGCTTTACAGAGAGCAAGGTGAAATCCATGCTCAAACGCACCCGAGACAAATTCAGAGCCTACATTTACAAGGAAGGAGCCGCCAGAACATGAAGGGCATTGACATCATTGAAGCATTCCAGAATATCGACGACGACATGATTCTCCATGCCCGTCAGCACCGAAAAGCCATGCCGGTCTGGCTCCGTTGGACATCCGTTGCGGCGGTGCTGCTCTGCACCGTGATCCTGATGGCAATGATGCTGGCACGGCTTCTCGGCGGGCCAATGGGTACAAACCCGGACCCGAATCAGCCGGATGTGCTTGCCCCGGTGGAGGATTCCGACACAGCTGGATACACCCCTCCTGCCCGGGAAGGGCTTCAGGCTCTGACCCAGCAGGCACTTCTTCGTGAAATTGAATCCCTGTCCCCCTTGAGGCCGGAGGGCATTGCCGGTTCCGTGGTGGTGCTGGATGTAAACAGCTTTCAGGTGCTTGCTGCTGCAGCCGCATCCTCGGAAACAGGCGACGAATCACCGGAAGACAGCGGCAAGCTTCCCGACCGGGTTCTGTCCAATGCCGGTGCTCCCGGGGCAACATTCCAGATGATTACCGCCATTACGGCCATGCGCAGTGGAATCACCCCCGACTTTTCCGTGGAGGACAACGGCTATTATCTGGCCTATGAGAATGTGGGATACACCCCCGGCTGCCGGAGCAGCGGTTTTCAGGGGCATGGAACCGTCACCATGGAAGACGCACTGGCGAAAAACTGCGATACCTATTTTTATGCACTGGCAGATTCCGGGATTTACGCCATTGAGGATCTGAACACAGTGGCCCAATCCTTTGGCCTTGGCCTCCAAACAGGAATTGGTCAGTCGGAATCCACCGGACAGCTTTCCACCCCAGAGCTGAAACAAGCGTACTATGGAGAAAACTCCATAGACGGGCACTGGTATATTGCGGATGAACTCATGGTTGCAATCGGTCAGGGACTGACCCGTGTGACCCCCATGCAGCTTTGCCGCTATACCGCAGCCCTGGCAAACGGCGGAACCCTGCTGCCGGTAACTATGGACGGCTCCGGAGGTGCCACCGAAGCGGCCGGTGTCACACATTTGCTCTCTAAGGAAGAACACAAAACCATCACTGAGGGAATGCGTCGCTTTGCGCTGGAAAGCTCTGTCGCCTCAGTGCTTGAAAACGTTGGCATTTCTGTCTGTTGCAGTGCGGATACTGTCACGGATCTTGACGGCTACAACAGTGACGCAATACTCACCTGCTGGGCACCAGCCTATGCGCCGGAAATCGCCATTACCGTATGCCTTACCCACGGGGGAGACGCAAAGGAAGCCGCCTCCGTTGCGTCTGATATTCTGCAGGCGTATTTTGGTCAAACAACCAATTCGGTCCCCTCCGGGGAAAACGCTTCTGTCCTTGAACCGACCGCCGAGCCCACATCTGTTCCAACCGCTTTGCCAACACCCACAGCAACGTCCTTCCCAACACCCACACCGACCACAGCGGAGGCGATTTCCGAAGTATCTCCCGAGCCAACGTCTATGCCGACACCAACACCGACACCCCTGCCAACGCCTACGCCGACACCGGAAGCTATTGGCAGTGACGATCTTCTTTCTGACGACAGGCTGATCTCTGTGGCAGGCGTTACCTTCGGAATGAATGATACGGATGTGATCGCCCTGCTGGGAGAACCGGATTCCTCGCAGGATCATGAAACAGAGGGCGGCAAACGAAGGGAGCTCATTTACTTTGGAACCATTTCCTGCTTCTTTTCTGAATGTGAGACCTGCGGGGAATACCATCTGGATAACATCTCGGAGCTTTCAGGCGGAAACCGTCTGCTCCCCTATGGTATCACGCTGAATGATTCCCTTGCCGACGTACTGGCCATACTGGGTGCTGAAGAATTTGACACAACCATAACGCAGCGAATCTATACCCTGGATGACAGTCATTATGCCAGATTTGATGTGCTGAATGACAATCCCCAGCTTCATTTCATCAGCGTGATGATCGGAGGCATCCAATGGACCATGTCCTTCGGACGGCAGGATCAGCTCTACATCAACGATATTTCCATTATTCCTGAACAAAACCTGCACACCGTCCATTCCCAGCTGGCCGCCGCTCAATAAATGCCGAAAAACAGGGGCAGGAACCGCAGTTCCTGCCCCTAAATATCTTCCGTTTCCGTATTACTTTCCCTCTAAGAAGTAGGTCGCCTCCATATCCGCAACGGACAGGGCAAAGGCCAGCGGGAACATCTCAAATGCCTTTCCCACACTCCCCTTGTCCTCATTGCCGGAGAAGCCCATATGATACCGGATGGCGAAGGCCTCCTCCCGGGACAGGCGCATATATCCGGAGATGATATATACCGACTTCTCCCCATGTCCGTAGGGCAGCGGATCGTCGAAATTGAACACAGGCACCTTCTGCCAGACACCGTTATCATCCTTCACATTCCGGGTCCCGGCCTTATAGCAGCCGATCTTGCACACGTCATGGAGCAGGGACACCAGAGCGATGGTCTCGTCGGAGTATTCCATGTGGTAAAGCTCCCTGACCCGCTCCCGATCCATATAGGCCCGGAGACATTTGTATACATTCAGGCTGTGCTCCGCCAGCCCCCCGGCGTAGGCGCCGTGAAAGCGGGTGCTGGCAGGTGCATTGAAGAAATCAGACTTGTTCGTCAGATAGTCCAGAAACCGGTCGGCACCCTCTCTGTGAATCAGCTGCTGATAGATTTCAGTAAACTCCTTCTGAATATCGCTCATACCGAAGCTCCTTTCAAATAATCGTCAATGGGCGCTGATCCAAAGCCGCAGCAGGAACAGCACCGTCAGATGCAGGGGGTAAAACCAGTAGAACAGCCA
Organism: Oscillospiraceae bacterium; assembly: GCA_029012465.1. Lineage (GTDB taxonomy): Bacteria > Bacillota > Clostridia > Oscillospirales > Oscillospiraceae > HGM13006. Next base: position 3,633 of record JAQXMD010000171.1, read on the forward strand.
CTTGCATCTCTTTCCTCGTTCCCCGTTGTAGGTGGCAAGGAACAGAACGGAGAACAGCTCGCCCATCCAGTAGAGAATCTGCCGGTACCAGTTGTCACCGCTGAGCCAGTTCAGGCTGTGGCCGTTCCACCCATGCCAGATCAGCTGGAACATGCTGCTCCAGGCCGCCAACAGGATAAGCTGCTGCCGTTCTTCGGTCAGATAATACAGCATCAGGATCAGCGCAACGCCCCAGGCGTTGTAATCTGTGTGCAAAACCCAGCCAAGGCTTACAGCAATGACCGCGGGAACCAGAATCCGCACCGCGTCCGGCAGCTTCGTCTTTTTCAGCAGCTCCGTGAGCCACACAGCTCCGGCCGCCAGCAGCATGGTGAAGAGCACATTGTGGCAGGCAAGAGACAGCCCCCCGCTCCATGCTCCGTCAAAGCAGAGCTGGAAGGGGATCTCCGAAAGCACAGCGAATACCGCCAGCCGAAAGAGGTATTTGGGCATATTCTGGGTTTTCCTGCACCCCTCTGCCACAAACCAGGCAAAAATGGGAAAGCCCATTCTGCCCACAACCACCATAGCAGTTCGCAGGGCAAGGTCTGCTTCCACGCCGATCACCGGGATCAGCACCCCTGTGGATAGGACCACCTTTGCTGTATGGTCGCAGAGCATACATAGCAGAGCCAGCAGCTTCAGTCCGAATTGCGTCATGTTTTCCACCACTTAAAAAGGCGCGGACGAACGTTTGTTCGTCCGCGCCGGTTTCATCAATTAGTCTTCGTCCGCTTTTGCAGCCTCAATGATGGCTGCCTGACTGGAAGCAGGTACTTCCTCATAACGGACAAACTTGAATGTAAAGGAGCCACGGCCCTGAGTCATGGAGCGAAGGTCAATGGCATAGCTCATCATTTCGCCCATGGGAACCTCAGCCTCAACTACCTGATCGCCGTCATCGTTGGGCGTCATACCCATAACGCGGCCACGGCGCTTGCTCAGGTCGCCCATGATGTCGCCCATCATGGCATCGGGAATGGTCACATTCAGGGTGCCGATGGGTTCAAGGATCACAGGCTTTGCCTTGGGAATGCCGTCCTTAAATGCCAGAGAAGCGGCAGTCTTAAAGGCCATTTCGGAGGAGTCAACGGGATGGTAGGAGCCATCCTTCAGAATCGCCTTCACATAAACCATGGGATAACCTGCCAGAACGCCCTTCTCGCAGGACTCACGGAGGCCCTTCTCAACAGCAGGGAAGAAGTTCTTGGGTACGGCACCGCCAACGACCTGCTCTTCAAAGGTCAGCTCGGGGGTATCGCCGGGCATAAAGTCGATGACAACATCGCCAAACTGGCCATGACCGCCGGACTGCTTCTTATGACGACCGCGGATGTCTCTGGCAACGCCGCGGATGGTCTCGCGGTACGCAACCTTGGGATCCCGAAGCTCGCAGTCAACGCCGAACTTGCTCTTGAGCTTGGAGCAAAGCACATCCAGATGAATATCGCCGGCACCGGTGAGTACCATTTCCTTGGTCTCAGCATTGTTAACCAGGGTAAAGGACAGATCCTCCTCGGCAAGTCTTGCAAGACCGGTGGCGATCTTCTCTTCCTGACCCTTGACCTTTGCGTAAACAGCTCTGCTGTAGCAGGGCTCGGGATAATCCACAGGATGAACAGTGAGCGGACGGCCGGGGATGCACAGGGTATCGCCGGTCTTAACGGAGGTCAGCTTGGAGACAACGCCAATGTCGCCGCAGCACAGCTCCTTGACCTCATAGGTCTTCTTACCACGGGCCGTATACAGGTGGCCCAGCTTTTCGGTGTCGCCGGTACGGGCGTTCTCCAGAGCCATATCGGGCTTCAGATCGCCGGAAATGACCTTGAAGTAGGACTGCTTGCCGTACTGATCGGAAACGGTCTTGAACACAAACAGAGCGGGGGTCTCACCGGGGTTGCAGTTGATGAATACTTCCTCGCCATTCTCATTGACAGCAGGCTGTGCATAGCCCTCAGTGGGATTGGGCGCAAAGTCCACAATACCGTTGATGAGCGCCGCAGTACCCAGGCCGGTCATGGCGCTGCCGCAGAATACGGGAACCAGAGACAGGTCCTTTACGCCCTGTGCAACACCGGCGATGATCTCGGACAGATCGAAGGGCTCGCCGCTGAAATACTTATCCATGTTCTCCTCGGAGGTCTCAGCAACTGCCTCGCAGAGGAACTCATAATACTCGTCGACCGTGTCAACCAGATCGGCAGGAATATCGATATGCTGGCTCTTGCCCTTACCGGACAGGAATGCGTTCTTATGGATGATGTCTACTATACCGATGGTCTTGTCGCCTTCCACGATGGGAATGGTGATAGGAGCCAGGGTCTTGCCGAACTTCTCACGGAGCTGCTCAAAGGTCTTGAAGAAATCGGCATGCTCCTCATCCAGCTTGGAAATATAGACAAACTTGGGCAGCTTGCGCTCATAGAGGTACTTCCAGGACTTCTCAGTGCCGACGCCCAGGCCGTTCTTTGCGGAAACCACAATGACACCTGCGTCAACCACGCGGACAGACTGCATGACCTCACCGGCAAAATCGAAATAGCCGGGATTGTCCAGAATGTTAATCTTGGTACGGCCATACTCGATGGGAATAATGGAGGTAGAAATCGAGTACTTGCGCCGGATCTCCTCAGGATCAAAGTCACTGACAGTGTTGCCCTCAGCGGACTTGCCAAGGCGGTCAGTCACCTTTGTGTAATAAAGCATGCTCTCGGCCAGGGCGGTCTTTCCGTCGCCGCCGTGTCCCATAAAGCAGACGTTGCGAATGTCGCGAGCAGTATAGCTCATGTTGATTTACCCCTTTCCGATCCACTGTCACAGGGCGAAACCACCCTGCCGGGATCACGCAATTTGGCTACGGTGATTATATACGATACCGCAATTATTTTCAATAATAACCCCCATATTTTTGTGCACATTGACGAAGTAATTTCTTCGATTTTACGATTTATTTGAGAAAAGTGCAGGGATATTTCCGATTTCTCCCGAGATTTTTTCCCGAAGGGATGAAAACGCGGCATACTCCGGAGAATATGCCGCGAAAAATGCGTTATTTACTTTCGGATCGCAAGTCTCGAAAACACCTCGATCACCGCCAGCAGGATCAGATGTATCACAAGGAGTCTCTGGCAGGAAATGAGCGGTGTTCCGGCGGAAAGGGCCATGGCCGTCCGAACGGTCAGAACCGTGGTCAGCAGGACGGAACTCACCGTCGCCCACAGACCGGTACGATAAACCCGGCGGGCACCGGCAACCACACGGCTGTAAACGGAAACCCCTTCCCGAAGCACGAAGCCGCAGGTCACGCCCTTTTTCAGCACCGAAGGCTCGGACAGCTTCCGTCGAACCTCGTATTTGGGGCAGGCCTGCTGGGAAACCGGAGCCTTAAACCACTTTTCCACATAGGCGGGATTCACGCTGAAGCTGCGGGTTACAAGCATAGGCGTCAGCCTCGGCTCCCGGACCAGCCGGTGCATTCCGGACACGGCACCCCGGTGCAGTCCATAGCGAATTGCAACCACAGCGGACATATTGCCGTTTATGGCAACAAACACACCGCTTTTCGGTGCCTTTCGGGGCAGGCTGATGCCCATGAGCTGCATGAACTGATAGGAGCCTACCATCACGTTGTTGCCGTAGATGGTGCCCTGAATGCCGCCCTCCATGGCCTGAAAATGCTGGATGTCACACATGGAGCCGTTGACCTCCCGCATCAGTCTCGCAAAGACCTCTGTAAGGCCCACGTTTCCATGGATCACAAGACTGCCCGCAAAGGATACAACCGTCTGAAGATTCTCTTTTCCATAGAGGCGAACGCCCTTATGGCCAATGGCTTCCTTGGGGAACAGGTCACTGTCATAGATCAGAACATTTTTTCTGCCGGACATTTCCCGCATGCCGTACCAGCCTGCAACAGCGCCCCGTCCGGTCAGAACCTCAGAAAGCAGTCCAAAGGGTCGTGCGCAGCACAGAACCAGTCCCACCGGCAGCCCCACATTCAGCAGCTGCACTAGAATGGACAGAAAGCTTCCCCTGGTTTTTGCCGTCAGGTAGGCGCTCATCACAAGTACAAGGAACAGGAAGGGCAGGAAGAAGATCGTATAGCCCCTGTGCCACACATCCGGCTCATACAGTCTGCGAACAAAGCCCGCAGTCCCTGCCGGGGCTTTTCCCACAGCGTCCGTATGCTCCCAGAGGTTCCGAACAGACCGGATTCCCACACGGCTTCGTCCGGTGATCACCGCCCGAAGGGTTCGGAGGGATGCCTGACCGCTGAGCAGGTCCGCCTGACCGCTGACACACCAAGAAAGAGCAACCAGCGGCAGCATGGTCGATGTATTCTTCGTGGCAATGGCCTCAACCACGGTCAGAACCGTCACCAGGATCAGCAGGGTCTCATAGGACATTCTGAGATAAATCACGTCCCTGAACCCCCGAATCACACTGGGGAAAGCAGCCCCCATGGCAACAATGGTCAGTACCACAGCAATGGTAATTCCCTTTTCGCCCCCAAGGAACCCCAGAAGCATCCATGGGAAGCTTCTGCCGCCGATGGCAAATATCATCAGCAGGGCAATGATTCCCCGAACGGGTCCGGTCATACGGCTCAGCTGAACACTGCGGCTTCTCCGCTTTTCCGTTGCCCGCAGAGAGGCCGTTGCGGGAGGCAGTGCCGTCTGCTGCCGTCTGTGGAGGTCCGAAAACATCAGACCCAGAGACTCCAGAATGCCCACAGATATCTTGCTCTGGGGAATGACCGCATGACCCGTCCCGGGATTCCGGACAGGAGGTTCCTTCTCCTGGGGCTGTTCCTTCACAGGCTGCTTTTCCGAACTATTCGCAGGCTTCTTTTTCATTGGTGCGGGCCGTTCAGGAAACGCCGGGGCATCGGGAGCATCCTGCGCCTCTGCTTTCTCCTCAGGCCTCTGACCCGTTGACTTTCTCTGTGCCGCAGGCTTCTGGGGCTTTTCGGACTTCCGGGACTGGGGCGGCAAAACCTGCGCAGATTCATCCTCAGGCTCCTGCCCCATGGGGTTTGTCTCCTCCGGAGGCTCCTGAGAAGCCGGTCTCCGGGTCGCCGCCCGTTTCTCCACCGTATCCGTGGGAGACCGCAGGCCCTTACGGCCCTTGGCTGCAGCTGCCTTTTTCTCCTTACGACGCTCTTTGCGGGTTTTATTTCTGGGAGGCTGTTCCTCCTCAAGCTGGTCCTCCGGTTCGGATTCCCCGGGTTCCTCAGGAGGCTGTGTGGATAATTCGGGCTGAGGATCCGCGTCTGTCAGGGGCTGATTCCGGATCATTTCCGCATCCGGTTCTATCACCGGTTCTCCTGCCACTGCGGCAATGCGGTCTTCCTGCTGCAGGGAGCTTTCCACCGCCTGGGCAATAGCATCCGCAATCTCCCACTGGGTCTCCGAAACCGGCTCCGCTTCTGCCGGGACTTCGGACTTCGGTTCTGGCGCACACTCCTGACGCTCCCCTTCACCGGGCAAAGGCTGATCGGAGAATTCCCGCCACACATCTTCAAATGAATAAAGGTCTGAGGCCTCTACACCCTCCAAAAGCTTCTGGGTGTCAAACCTGCTCTCATCCTTTGGCATCAAAATCAACCTTTCAGCGTCCCCTGCATTCTCTGCCGGAGTGTTTCATAGAGTAAAATAGCCGCAGCGTTGGAGGCATTGAGGGAATTGATCTGTCCCTTCATGGGAATGCTCACCATAAAATCGCAGGCCTCGGACACAAGCCGTCCCAGTCCCTGTCCCTCGGAGCCGATGACGATGGCCACAGGCCCCCGAAGGTCCGTCTCATAGAGGCCGGAGGCCCCCTCAGCAGCGGTGCCGTAAACCCACACGCCGTTTTCCTTCAGGGTCTCAATGGCAGATGTCAGATTGCTGACCCGGGCAATGGGCATATACTCCACAGCCCCCGCGGAAGCCTTGGACACCACGGCAGTGAGGCCGGCATTCCGGCGTTTGGGAATAATCACTCCGTGGGCTCCGGCACATACAGCAGTACGAATAATGGCGCCCAGATTGTGGGGATCGGTGATTTCATCGCAGATGACCACCAGGGGCGGCTCTCCCTTTTCCTCGGCATTCTTCAAAATATCCTTTACGGAACAGTAGCTTCTGGCGGCAGCCATGGCAATGACGCCCTGATGCTGTCCGGTCTGGCTCATGGTGTCCAGCTTCCGCCGGTCACAGTAGGTCACGACAGCCCCGGCTTTTTTTGCCAGAGACGCAATGTACCGCAGGGTGCTGTCCGTATCACCGGACGCAATAAAGACCTTATCGATGGTTCTGCCTGCCTTCAGAGCCTCCGTAACGGAATTGCGGCCCTCCAGCATGCTCTCGTTGATTTCTTCGATGTTTTTCTGCATAATACCTCCGTAGGATCGTACCCTATACTAAAGTCTGCATAACTAGACCAGTTTATCATATCATCTAAGTATTATACCATGCACCGTCCCGTTCTTGCAACAGATAATTTGTAAGAAACCTGTTTTTCCTGTGAAACCCCGCATATTTTCCTTTTTACGGGCGTTAACAGAAAATTTACGGAATACCAAATTGGATCATGTTGTTTTCACGCTAATTGTATGATATATTGTAGTCGTTCTGCCCAGACTATAAGCGGAACAATGCAATGATAAGGAGGGATGTGCATTGAGCACATCGAATAACCGCGGGACAAATCGTCCCTCCGGTAACAATCAAAAGGATGATCAGAATCGCCCAAAGCTGAATTCCATCCTGCCGATTGTGATCCTTGCGGTGATTGTTGTACTGGTTATCAACGTGCTGTACAGCAACTACAAGGCTTCCATGATGGAAGAGATCAAATACAGCGAGTTTCTTGATATGTATAAAGCCGGTCAGATCAGCGAGGTCGAGCTTCAGTCTGACCGTATTCTCATTCTTACCAAGGATCAGGCCAAGGAGCCGGAAGAGCAGCGCAAGATCCTCTATACCGGCCGTGTAGATGACGACGATCTGATTCCCATGCTGAAGGCAGACAGTAAAATCGTTTTTTATGAGGAGATCGTGGACCCCGCCTCTCCCCTGATGACCATTCTTCTGAGCTATATCATTCCCTTCGCCATTATGATTCTTCTCTTTAACTTCCTGATGAAGAATCTCAGCGGCAAGATGGGCGGCAGTATGTCCATCGGTCAGAGCAAGGCAAAGGTATACATGGAGAAGGAAACCGGCGTCACCTTCGCGGATGTTGCCGGTCAGGACGAGGCAAAGGAATCCCTCCAGGAGATCATCGATTTCCTTCACAATCCCCAGAAATATGCCGCCATCGGCGCAAAGATCCCCAAGGGCGCGCTGCTGGTAGGCTCTCCCGGCACAGGCAAAACCCTGCTGGCAAAGGCCGTGGCAGGTGAAGCAGGCGTTCCCTTCTTCTTCATCTCCGGTTCGGACTTCGTGGAAATGTTTGTAGGCGTAGGCGCAAGCCGTGTCCGTGACCTGTTCCAGCAGGCCACCAAGCAGGCTCCCGCCATCATCTTCATCGATGAGATCGACGCCATCGGCAAGAGCCGTGACAACCGTCTGGGCAGCAATGACGAGCGGGAACAGACCCTGAACCAGCTGCTCAGTGAGATCGACGGCTTTGACTCCTCCAAGGGTGTTATCATTCTCGCCGCCACCAACCGCCCCGAAATTCTCGACAAGGCTCTGCTCCGTGCCGGCCGCTTTGACCGCCGGATCATCGTGGACAAGCCCAACCTTGCAGGCCGTCTTCAGACCCTGAAGGTTCACACCAAGAACATCCGTCTCACCGAGGATGTGGATCTCAACCGCATTGCCGCCGTCACTGCCGGTGCAGTTGGCGCTGACCTTGCAAATCTGGTGAACGAGGCCGCCCTTCGGGCTGTCCGTCAGGGCCGTCAGGCCGTCAATCAGGAGGACCTGCTGGTCTCCTTTGAGGTAGTCATCGCCGGTACGGAAAAGAAGGGCACCGTGCTCACCGACATCGAAAAGCGGATCGTTTCCTATCACGAGGTGGGTCATGCTCTGGTGGCCGCCCTCCAGAAGCACTCCGCTCCCGTTCAGAAGATCACCATTGTGCCGCACACCTCCGGTGCTCTGGGCTATACCCTCCAGATGGAGGAGGAAGAGAAGTTCCTGAACTCCAAGGAGGATCTGATCACCGAGCTTCGCACCCTTCTGGGCGGCCGCGCTGCCGAGGATGTGGTATTCGGCACCCAGACCACCGGCGCCGCCAATGACATTGAGCGTGCCACCAATCTGGCCCGGGCCATGATCATGCAGTATGGCATGAGCAAGCGCTTTGGACTTATGGCTCTGGCCACCACCGAGAGCCAGTACCTCAGCGGTCAGACCTCCCGGAACTGCGCCGAATCCACCGCTGCTGAGGCAGATGACGAGGTTCGTGAGCTGCTCCAGAGCTGCTACGAGGAAGCTTGCCGGATGCTCCGGGAAAACCGCGCTCTGCTGGATGAGATCGCCCTGTTCCTGCTGACCAAGGAGACCATCACCGGCGAGGAGTTTATGGCCTTCCTGAAGCCCCCCGAGGAGCTTCCCGCCTCCACTGAAGCCATGCCCGCCTCCGAATCTGATGTAACCTCCTCTGAGGACTCCTCCGAGAATCTCTGATTATCCAGACACCGGCTGAAGGGATTGCTTTTCAGCCGGTGTTTTGCTACAATTTTTCTGAAAGGATGATGTACCATGATTCAATTTCAGGATAGCTGTATCGGTTGCGGAAAATGTGCCTGGGACTGTTTTCCCGGTGCCATCGAGATGGAGAAGGGAAAACCGGTTTTGAATAACCCCGGGGCCTGCATCGGCTGCGGTCACTGCATCGCCATCTGCCCCAAAAACGCGGTGTTCGACGATACATTGGGAGACTCCGACCCCATGGGAAAGACACCGGAATCCGATGAACTGCTCAGTCTGATGCGCAGTCGTCGGTCCTGCCGTCATTTTCAGGATAAGGCTGTTTCCGAGGATGATCTCATGGAGCTTCTGGAGGCCGCCCGTGCCTGTCCCACGGCCATGAATCTTCAGAGCACCCGATATATCGCCGTGACAGTGCACATCCCCCAGCTGCTGGATCTGGCACTGGAGGGCCTTGGAAAGGTGGGCGCCGAAATTCGCAGGACCTCCAACAATCCCGGAATGCTCCGCCGGGCAAGGAATTTTGTCCGCTGGGCAGAGCAGCGCAAGACTGAGCCTGACTTTGATCCTCTGTTTTTCCATGCGCCCCTGCTGCTTTTGTTTGTTGCAAATGAAGCCGGAACCAGAGACGCCGCATCTGCGGCGGCCTATACAGAGCTGATGGCAGCGGCAAAGGGCCTCGGCTGTCTCTACAGCGGCTATTTCACCGCCTGTGCCGCCGAAAACGAAGCCATTCAAAAGGCCCTGAACCTTGCTCCCGGTGAGCATGTGGTTCGCTGTCTGGTGCTGGGCCATCCGGATGTGAAATTCCAGAGAACTGCGCCGAAGAAGCCGGTGAAGCTCACCAGATTCTGATGATACATAATCTCTAAATCGAACCGGCTTTCCCGCAACGATGTGGGGCAGCCGGTTTTTGTTTTCGTATGGTCTTTGGAATGCGTACCAGCGGGACGTCGAGGGCAACCTCCCCTACGACCCGTTGAGGATGAATATGCGTATTGTTGTTACTCACACGGGCACCGCCCCGCAGGGGCGATTTCACCCAGCCGCAGGCTGGATTTCACACGCAGTATTTCACTTGGCTGAAAGCCAATTTTCACTGGGGATGTTGCAAATGCAACATCCCCTTATCCCATTTCTTCCCGATCCAGATCCACATATTCGTAGGCCCTCCGGTAGGCCGAGGTCTCCTCATCCCGTACCACCGTCACCCGGTGCTGCGCCAAAAACTCCACCAGCGGGTACACATCGATCCAGACCTCGTTGCCCTTCTCCCGTTCCTTTTCATCAAAGATCAGCTCCATTCCGAAGTGCAGGTGAACCGTCTGAATGTTGTTGGTGTTCTCCTTGTCGGAGTAGCCGGTTCTGCCCATAAAGCCGATGATGTCTCCGGCATTTACCACGTCCCCCACCTTCAATCCCGGCGCAAAGGGCGCATCCTTTCTGAGATGTGCATAGTAATAATAGCGTCTTTTGTCGAAGGATCGGATGCCCACACGCCAGCCCCCGTACCGGTTCCAGCCCAGAGCCTCCACGGTTCCGCTTTCCACAGCCGCAATGGGCGCTCCCAGAGATCCCATCAGGTCGTTGCCCAAATGCTTCCGCCTGTATCCAAAGCTGCGGCTGTTTCCAAAATCCTGACAGTGGGAATATCCCCATCCCGCCGCCACAGGGCAAAAAGCCTTCAGGCCGTAGGCCGGTTCCCAGGTTCCTCCGGGAGGACGGATGGCGTAGCTGCCCACCAGTCCCCCCAGAACGGATGTATAGGCCTCCAGATAATAGTCGTAGTATTTTTTCTGTGCGCCCAGCAGCTCCTCCATGGTCTGATCTCCCCGTAAATCCTCCGCTGCCTGTCGGAGCTGGGCATCGGATACCTTCCCGCTGCCCTTCCGGGTGGCAGCCAGCGCAAGAATTTCGATCCAGCTGAGCTCCTTTTCCTGGCCCTGGGAGGCTACATCCAGCTCATAGGCCTTTTGCAAAGCCTGAGCCGGAATGTCAAAATCCACCCATCGCACATTGGATGCCTGGCAGCTTCCGCAAAGGGACACAGTCAAAAACAGAAACACCAGTATTTTTCTCCCCAAAGAGACCACCTCCGAAGGATAGTTTTTGCAATTTGCCGAAGATCATAGCTGAGAAAATCTGCAAAAAGAGCTGGCTCACGTTTTCGTGAACCAGCTCTTAGTATGCATTTACAGGGGCAGCGCCAGATATCGCTGCTGGGAGTCCGGTGACGGGTGCAGCCGAACACTGGAAATAACGCCCATGGCAATATACAGCGACAGAACCGAGGAACCGCCATAGCTGAAGAAGGGCAGGGTCAGACCGATGACCGGCATCAGGCCCACGCACATGCCTACATTTACAATGATCTGGAACAGCAGCGTTCCCGCAATGCCCATACACAGGCACTTGTAGAAAAAGCTCTGGGAATGGGTGCCAACGTAGATGATCCGCAGGATGATGGCCGCCAGCAGCGCAATACAAACCACGCACCCAAGGAACCCCAGCTCTTCCCCGATCACGGCGAAAATAAAGTCCGTATGCTGGGCGGGGACGTTTCCGGCCTGGGTTTGGGTGCCGTTAAAAAGCCCCTGCCCCGTCAGGCCACCGCCGGTAATGGCGTTCAGGGACCGCTGGGTCTGCCAGCGGACACCGTGTCCAAGGGGGTCAATGGAATCGTCAAACAGCACCATGACCCGTTCCTTCTGGTCATCACGAACCAGCGCGCTGCTCCAGACAATGGGGACAACCACCGCCAACAATGCGCCAGCCCCCGCAAACCACAGGAAGCTGAATCCGCCGGCAATGGCCATGATGATAAAGGTAAACACATAAATCAGCGCAACACCTGCATCCTTGGAAATCACAACGATCAATCCCAGAAACAGTGCCGAAACAAAGGCAATTCGGATTACACAGGAAAACGAGTTGATACGCTCCTGATAAACGGTCATAGTTCGGGCGATGATTACTATGTATGCAATCTTGCAATACTCCGCAGGCTGAATCATAAAGGGGATTCCCGGGATCTGAAGCCAGCTCTTGTTGCCGGTTTCACCTGCAACGCCAAAGGGATACAGCGACGCCAGAAACACAGCCGCAAAGAATGTCAGCAGCAGCTGATGCTCCGCAAGAATTTCAATATCAACAAAGGAAATCAGCACATACAGTGCCAAGCCCAATACCAGCGCGATCAGCTGCTTGGAAACATAGCTGCTGGCGCCATGATAGTTGGTAGCACTTGCGATCATAATCGCACCGAAGACCGAAGCAGCCAGACACAGACCCAGCAGAACCCAGTCTGTTCTGAAAAAAAAGCGTTTGAAGAGATTTAGCATGACCTGCTCCTTTCTTCCGAAAATACAAGGCTATTTTATCATTTTCATCTTAGGAAGTAAACAAAAAGATTTTCCAATTGCCGTTCCATATCCTGTTGTCTGCCACAGGCCATGCAGATCATCAAATTTTTGCAGTGTACCCTTGCGACTTTGTTCCATATCCATTATAATGTTCAGAGAACCAACCGGAGCCGCCGAAAGCGGCCGTGATTTTATTACAGGAGTCATCATACATGGAGTATTACACCCGCAGCGAATCGGAGACCGAGGCGCTGGGCGCAGCCCTGGCCGGAAAGCTGTCCCCCGGCTCCGTCATTGCTTATACCGGCGATCTGGGTGCAGGAAAGACCGCCTTTACCAGAGGCCTTGCCCGTGGTCTTGGAATCACCGATCGGGTCACAAGCCCCACCTATACCATTGTCAACGAATATCCCGGCTCCACCCCCTTGTTTCACTTTGATATGTACCGGCTGGACTCCTCCGATGACCTGTTCGACATCGGCTGGGAGGACTATCTGGCCCGGGGCGGCATCATCGCCGTGGAGTGGAGTGAGCGCGTGGAGGATGTACTGGATGGGGACACCATCCGCATCCATATCCGAAAGGACCCGGCGAATACCGACGGAAGAACAATCACCATTACAGGAGGAACCGAACTTGCTGATCTTAGCTTTTGAATCCTCTGCCAAAGCCGCCTCTGTGGCCCTGTTCCGGGATCAGATCCTGCTGGCAGAACAGTTTCAGAACAACGGAAAGACCCATTCCGCAACCCTGATGCCCATGGCGGAGTCCATTCTGAAGGACTGCGGCATCCGCCCGGAGGAGCTAGGCTGCATTGCGGTGGCCAAAGGCCCCGGCAGCTTTACAGGGGTCCGCATCGGTGTCTCTGCCGCCAAGGGTATGGCCTGGGCAGCGGAAAAGCCCTGCTGCGGCGTCAGCACCCTGGAGGCCATGGCCACCCAGCTTTCCCATGTCAGCGGCATCATCTGCCCCGTCATGGACGCCCGGAGAAGCCAGGTCTATAACGCCCTGTTCTCCTCGGACGGAGAATCCCTGACCCGCCTTACGGAGGATCGGGCCATTTCTCTGGAGGAATTGGGGGAAGAACTGAAAAATTGCGAAAAAACAATTTTTCTGGTTGGAGACGGCACGAAACTGTGCTATAATACCTTAAAAGCATCCATCCCAACGCTGACACTCCCCCCTGCCCACCTGGAAATGCAGCGGGCCACCGGCGTAGGTATGGCGGCATTCCGCATGATCCAAGCGGGTCAGCTGGAAACACCCCAGCAGCTTACCCCCAATTACCTGCGTCTGAGTCAGGCAGAGCGGGAGCGGCTGGAAAAACTCAATCGGTTGAAAGGGGAAAATTAACATGGCAAAGGTCAACGTTCTGGATCATCCTCTGATTCAGCACAAGGTTTCTATTCTTCGCGACAAAAACACCGGCGTTAAGGAGTTCCGTGAGGTTGTGGGCGAGATCGCCGCGCTCATGTGCTATGAGGCAACCCGCGACCTTCCTCTGGAGGATGTGGTCATTGAGACCCCCATCGCCACCGGCACCTTCAAGCGTCTGTCCGGCAAAAAGATTGCAATTGTACCCATCCTGCGTGCAGGTCTGGGCATGGTCGACACCATCATCGACCTGATTCCCTCTGCAAAGGTCGGTCATATCGGTCTGTATCGCGATCCCGAGACCCATATGCCCGTAGAATACTACTGCAAAATGCCCCCCGATATTTCCGAGCGTGACGTTCTGATCGTGGACCCCATGCTCGCCACCGGCGGCAGCGCTTCCGCGGCCATCAGCTTCCTGAAGGGCTACGGCTGCAAGAACATCAAGCTCATGAACATCATCGGCTGCCCCGAGGGCATCAAGGCCATTCAGGAGGAGCACCCCGATGTGGAAATCTATGTGGCCAGTGTTGACGAGAAGCTCAACGAGAACAAGTACATCGTTCCCGGACTGGGCGATGCCGGCGACCGCATCTTCGGCACCAAGTAAAATCCATGCACAAAGCCCGCTGCGTTCACATTCGCAGCGGGCTTCAGTATTCCCATTTCCGTTTCTCAAAGGCCCTCATCGGAGCTCATACAGATCTTGCAGTCAAAGCGGTCTGTTCCGTCCTCGCCGGAGCCGTGAATATAGATGACACCGTTTTCCTTACCGCGGGTCATCACAACCTGCTCTCCGGCAAAGCATTCGTCCACATAGGATACGGTGATTTCCTTGAGATATACCCCGCTGGGCCGCTTGTGAAGCTCCGCCGCGTCACAGCACAGATCCACATACCGGGTGTTGTTAATATGTCCGTTGATATCCGTATCGCTGTAATACAACCGCCGACGGTCATATTCCACCATGGACTCCGGGAACTGAATCCGCTTCAGGGTAATATCCTTTGCCCCCTGGGGATTCTCCCCGGGCAGCTCCGGCAGAGATTCCAGCACCATGGGCCGGCCTGTCAGACGGTTTGCCAGAACCCATACCGTGGTGGCCTCACCCACAAGATCACCATTCACATAAAAATTACAGTCCCAGTAGAGGCGGGTACCGGTAGGCTTCCGAACAGTAGCCACTGCACGGACATTTTCGCCCCAGATCAGCGGCCGCTCCAGCCGGACCCAGATCCGAAGCGCCATCCAGAAACCATTGTATTTTTCCAGCATGTCATTTCGGTCCACACCCAGAACCTTTGCATGCTTGGTAATCGTCTTTTGCAGCAGCACAAACAGCGCCGAGGGCTTGTATTCATATGCTGCGTCAGAATCCGTGGAGGAAATATGGTACTCCTCCGTAAAATGCCAGTTATCCAAGAGACTCTCTCCTTCTGCATTACTCTACGAGACTAGTATATCAAATTACAGCAGAAATAAAAATGGGATGATTCTACAAATATTCCCGCAAAAGCAGAGGCTTTTCCAACATTTCATGCAAATACAGCCGTGCTGCTATGAAAACAGGCACTCATTCTTTCGTTATTCCATTCGGCCTTTTGTCAGAAGGCCTGCAAAAGGGAGTTTCAGCAGACTGGCAAAAATAAAGAAAAGAGCCTCGAAACCGTTACGTTTCAAGGCTTTTTCGATGAAAGTAAAGACCTATCTTAATACCAAATGCATACCCTGCCGACCGTTCGTTACAAAGTTCGAGATATCGTTAAAAGGTGCACACCCTTAAATCTCAATACACTTAGAAATGAAAGCCCTCGATAAACTGGAATTTACCGGTACTCCTTAATCATCATTACGATAACGAAAGTT
>JAQXMD010000172.1 GCA_029012465.1 Oscillospiraceae bacterium
TTCTACTGCGACAAGTGCGGCAAGGACATTGTGACCCCCGAGACCATCGACCACATTGCCGAGCTGTTTAAAGCCGAAGGCTCCAACGCATGGTTTGAAAAGACCGCCGATGAGCTGGTTCCTCAGGGCTTTACCTGCCCCGCCTGCGGCCATGACCACTTCTCCAAGGAATCCGACATCATGGATGTGTGGTTTGATTCCGGCTCCACCCACGCTGCCGTTGTGGATCAGCGGGAGGAACTGAGCTTCCCTGCGGACGTGTACCTGGAGGGCGGCGACCAGTATCGCGGCTGGTTCCAGTCCTCCATGCTGACCTCCATTGCCGCAAAGGGCGTTGCTCCCTACAAGCAGATCATCACCCACGGCTGGACCGTTGACGGCGAGGGCCGTGCCATGCACAAGTCTCTGGGCAACGCGGTTGCCCCCGAGGAGGTCATCAAGGACTACGGCGCCGACATGCTCCGTCTTTGGGTTGCCTCCGCAGACTACACCCAGGATATGCGCATCTCCAAGGAGATTCTGAAACAGCTGTCTCAGGCCTACCTGAAGATCCGCAACACTGCCCGCTACATGCTGGGCAATCTCAGCGGCTTCAATCCCGACACCGACGAGGTGGCCTATGAGAAGCTTCAGGGACTGGACCAGTGGGCACTGGGTCAGCTCAATGAGCTGGTAAAGACCGTCCGGGCTGCTTATGACCGCTATGAGTTCCACGCGGTTTACCGGGCCATCTACAACTTCTGCGTTGTGGACATGTCCAACTTCTATCTGGATATCATCAAGGATCGCCTGTACTGCGGCGACGACGCCGACCGGGCCGCTGCCCAGACGGCGTTGTACCGGATTCTCGACGGCATGACCCGGATGCTGGCCCCCATGCTGGCCTTCACCTCCGAGGAAATCTGGGCAGAGATGCCCCACAAGGCTGCCGACGACGGTTCCTGTGTCCTGCTCAACGATATTCCCGACTATGATCCCGCTCTGGTGCTCAGCGAGGAAGCAGAGGCTCAGTGGGCTTCCGTCATTGCCCTGCGTATCGACGTGAACAAGGCGCTGGAGCAGGCCCGTGCCGAGAAGAAGGTGGGCAAGTCTCTGGATGCGGAGATCACCCTGTATCTGGATGAGGAAGGCAAGGCTGCCTTCGAGGCCATGGGTCAGCATGATCTGGCCGCCATCTGCATCGTCTCCAAGGTCACTGTGGCAGAGGGTCAGGGCGATGGCCTGAAGGGTGAAAACTTCCCCGGTGTCACCGTGGCAGTTGCAGTTTCCGAGCTGCCCAAGTGCAGCCGCTGCTGGGTACACAATGAAAACGTGGACCCTGAGCTGGAGCTTTGCCCCCGCTGCGCAGAGGTTTTCAAGAAGATTTCTCTGTAAGGTGAAATTAAGAATGACAAAGGCTGTCTCACGAAAGTGGGGCAGCCTTTTTGCATCGAAAGGATGGGGCGTGGGGGCTGTTGCCCCAGTGAAATTCGGCCCATGGCCGAGTGAAATAGGCCGTTGGCCTGTGAAATTCATCCTTCGGATGGGTGAAATCGCCCCGACCGGGCGGTGTGATGTGCGTGACAACAATACGCATATTCATCCTTTTGAATCCGTAGGGGCGAGTATTACTCGCCCGCCTGTACCGACTTCCGATAGGCTTCGTAGGGGGCGGCGTCCTCGACGCCCCGTTTTCCGTACCAGATAAATTGTGTTTTGTAGGGCGGGCTGCCCTCAGCCCGCCGGGCGGTACACCGGCGCATTCATGGAGCATAAGCGGCGAATTCGTACTGCCTGCAAACGGCGGCTTGAGGGCAAGCCGCCCTACAAGTACAAGGTTCCTCGTTTCGGCAGCTGGGAGATTCCTGCGCCAGTGTGCGCACTGGCTTGGAATGACCGTTGGGGAAATGCCTGCCTCGTTCGGCGGGCGCACACACGGGTGCGCCCCTACTCCATCATATGAAAATGGGTCCTTAATCTGGCGGGACGTCCGGGAGGCCGGCCCCTGCGCTTTGACAGGAATGACCGTTGGGGAAATGCCTGCCGATTAACGTAAATTTCAGGATAATTTCAGGTGTTTTTGGTAGCGGGAAATCTGGAACCCTGCTATACTGACCATAGAAACCGAAAAGGAGGTGATGTGGAAATGCATGCGGACCATACCCATGTTACCGGTGACGTGGACGATCTGATCTACGGCACCTACAGCGAAATCAGCAGTCGCTGATTTCAAATACGCCAGTACCTGCATATGCAGTTCTTATATATTGAGTTTTTTCATGTTCTATTCCTTCAAAGGAAAGGCTTCTCTGCCATACACGGCCTGTATGCAGAGAAGTTTTTCTTTTTACCTGGACTTTTCTTTGCTTACAAACATTTAACCTTTTCTTGATTGTGCATTTTACACGGTTTGCAGTTTAATAAAGATAGAATCAAGAAGGAGTCAAATATATGAATATTTTCGATGTATTATCTTTGATCGGAGGTCTGTGCCTGTTCCTGTTCGGCATGAGCCTCATGGGCTCTGCGTTGGAGAAACGGGCGGGCAGCGGCCTGAAAACCATTCTGGGCAAGCTGACCACGGGGAAGCTGGTGGGCCTTTTGACGGGCCTGGGTGTTACCGCGGTGATCCAGTCCTCCTCGGCCACCACGGTGATGGTGGTTGGCTTTGTAAACTCCGGGCTTATGAGCCTGAAGCAGGCCATCAATGTGATCATGGGCGCCAATGTGGGAACCACCGTCACTGCGTGGATTCTGAGCCTCAGCGGCATTGAAAGCTCCAATGTGTTTGTGCGGCTGCTGAAGCCCTCGTCCTTTACCCCCATTCTGGCCCTCATCGGCATCGTCTTTTACATGATGGGCAAAACCGGCAAGAAAAAGGACACCGGCGTGATCCTTCTGGGCTTTGCCACACTGATGTTCGGCATGGAAACCATGTCCTCGGCGGTGGCTGGACTGAAGGAGGTGCCGGAGTTCCGGAATCTTCTGGTGATGTTCTCCAATCCCATTCTGGGTGTGGCGGCAGGCGCGGTGCTCACCGCCGTGATCCAGTCCTCCTCCGCGTCGGTGGGTATTTTGCAGGCCCTGTCCTCCACGGGGCAAGTGACCTTCGGGGCAGCAATTCCCATTATTATGGGTCAGAATATCGGCACCTGCGTCACGGCGCTGATCTCCTCGGTAGGAGCAAACAAAAACGCGAAGCGGGCCGCGATGGTTCACCTTTGCTTCAATATCATCGGCACGGTGTTCTGGCTGACGGTGTTCTGTGTCCTGAATGCGGTGGTTCAATTTACCTTTGTCCACAGCACCATCAACCAGCTGGGCATTGCCATTGTACACACCATTTTCAATGTGCTGTGTACCCTCCTGATGCTGCCCGCCACGGGACTGCTGGAAAAGCTGGCCTGTCGGTTGATTCCGGACGCCAAAACCCCGGAAACGGAGACGGAGCTGGACGAGCGGCTCATGTCCACCCCCTCCATTGCCATTGAGCGGTGCCGGGTGGTTGCCGGTGAAATGGCCGAAGCCGCTGTCAAGGCCATGAAGAACAGCCTTGATTTGCTGGCTGACTATCATCAGGACATCGCGGATTCCGTCCGGGAGCTGGAGGAAAAGACAGACCACTATGAGGACATTCTGGGCACCTACCTTGTGAAGCTCAGCGCTCATGCCATGAGCGAGGGGGACAGTACCCAGTCGGCCAAGCTCCTGCGGATGATCTCCGACTTTGAGCGGATCGCCGACCATGCGGTGAATCTCACGGACTCCGCCCAGGAGATTCAACAAAAGCAGCTGACCTTCTCGGAGAGCGCCCGCCGGGAACTGAAAATCTATGCCGACGCAGTGGAAGAGATCGTGGAGCTGGCTCTGAAGGCCTTTACCACAGACAGCACAGACCTTGCCCGGAAGGTAGAACCTCTGGAGGAGGTGGTGGACGTGCTGAAGGCCCAGCTTCGGGCCAGACATGTGCTCCGGCTCCAGACGGGAGAGTGCTCCATGGAAACGGGCTTTGTGTGGATGGAGCTGCTGACGAATATGGAGCGGGCAGCCGATCATTGCTCCAACATTGCCGGCTGCATGATCGAAATGGAGCACGGAAGTCTGGATCTCCACGACTATCTGGGAGAGCTGAAGGCAAGGGACCCCCAGTTTATGGACCTTTACCGGGGCTATTCCAACAAATACGCACTGGTGGAGAACGGCTGAGCAGGAGGCGACTGGGATGAAATATCTATGGAGCTGGCTGGAACGGAGAAGCTGGAAGGCCGCCACAAAATACAGGACGCTGCTCTGGCTTATGAGCCTCCTGTCCGGCCTTGCCGGAGCGCTTCTCTGGGCGGTGGTTCAGCTCTGGACACTGAAAACAGTGGACTGGCTGCTGTGCTTTGTGGGCTACCCGGTGGTGGCATCCTGGCTCGGGGTGGTGCTTTACGGATACCGCCACGAGTTCTGCAATGGCGCCGGCAACCCCCGGAATGCGGACACAACCGGAATGTAACGAAACCCACCAAATCCATAAAAACCTCCCTCCGACGGGGCTTGTCGCTCTTTCGGAGGGAGGTTCCTGTTATTCAGAATGGATCAGGGCCGGGGACCGCCGGGACCGCCCTCGGGAGGAGGACCACCGGAACCGCCCATGGGAGGACCAGCCGGGCCGGGAGGGTCCTCGGGAAGGGTATCATCGGAGGCAGGAGCCATATCCGCTTCGTAGGTTCCCACGGGAGTTCCCTCCATGATGACGGTGCCCGTCACATGAATGCCCTCAGGGGTCATTACCGCGTCAAAATGATGGAGGCCCATTCCGGCGGGCATGTCTGCGGAGAAGCCCGTTTCGGTGAGAAGGCAATTTGTCAGTTCCACAGGACCCATGCTGTTGGTGATGGTGCCGGAGAGACCGGTTCCCTCCATGTTCAGGGAGAACAGATGATGCTTGTCTCCGCCGGGGGTGGGGAAAATGCCAAGATAATAGGTCATAACGGTATCCTTTCCCCCGGATTATGCCATGCAGCGGTCGTATGCGGACTGCTCGGCCTTGATGCACTCCTCAATGCTCATGTCCTTGAGCTGGGCTACGAATTCATCCCACTGATCGAGGCTTGCGTCGCCGGAGATGAACTGGGGCACCATCTGGGAGGCGTAGGTGATGATATCAGCCACATAGCAGGGATGCGA
This sequence comes from Oscillospiraceae bacterium, assembly GCA_029012465.1. Classification (GTDB taxonomy): domain Bacteria; phylum Bacillota; class Clostridia; order Oscillospirales; family Oscillospiraceae; genus HGM13006. Next base: position 5,152 of record JAQXMD010000172.1, read on the forward strand.
GCATGGACAAAGCCAGCAATATTGCAAATATTTTTTCATTGGGCTTTACTTCTTTGTAATATGATAGTAGAATTATAAGGAATGTGCTCCCTGCGGGAGCTGCTGCCGGCGGTGCAGGGCATCTATCAGGAATTGGATCGGGAGGAGCTGCTGAAAACCTCGGAGATGACCGTGGACGAGATCGGGACCTTTGTGGGCTTTACCAACCGGTGGACCATGCTGCGGGCCTTCAAAAAATTTGTGGGCATGACGCCCCAGAGCTATCGGACATACAGCACAGTGA
>JAQXMD010000173.1 GCA_029012465.1 Oscillospiraceae bacterium
GCAGCGATAACCAGGATAGCGCCGTCCATCTGAGCAGCACCGGTGATCATGTTCTTAATGTAGTCAGCATGACCCGGTCAGTCAACGTGAGCATAGTGACGAGCGTCAGTCTCATACTCAACGTGAGCGGTGTTGATGGTGATACCACGCTCGCGCTCCTCAGGAGCCTTATCGATGGAGCTGTAGTCGGTGTAATCAGCCTTGCCCTGCATAGCCAGGAACTTGGTGATTGCAGCGGTCAGAGTGGTCTTGCCGTGGTCAACGTGGCCGATGGTGCCGATGTTGACATGGGGCTTATTTCTTTCGAATTTTGCCTTTGCCATTGGAATTTTCCTCCTTATAATTCGGTATTAATGATGATTGTATCATACAACAAATTTGCCAAAGTAGCAAGCTATTTTTTTAGCCTCTGTTTCTCTTGGCAATGAGCTCTTCCTGCAGGCTCTTGGGAAGCTCAACATAGTGGCTGGGCTCCATGGTGTACTGGCCGCGGCCCTGGGTGCTGGAACGCAGGTCAGTGGCATAGCCGAACATCTCGGACAGAGGAACGAAGGCACGGATACTGGCGGTGCCGTTCTCGATCTCCTGACCCTCGATGTTGCCACGACGGGAAGAGATATCGCCGATGACGGTGCCCATGAACTGATCGGGCACAATCACATTGACGCGCATAATAGGCTCAAGAATCGCGGGCTTTGCCTTGCGGCAGGCCTCCTTGAAGGCCATGGAGCCGGCAATCTTAAATGCCATTTCAGAGGAGTCAACCTCATGATAGGAGCCATCATACAGTGTGACCTTTACGTCAACAACCTGATAGCCAGCCAGAACACCACTGGACAGTGCGCCCTGGATACCCTGATCGACAGCGGGGATGAACTCCTTGGGGATGGCGCCGCCAACAACATTGTTGATGAACTCATAGCCCTTACCGGACTCGTTGGGCTCCACAATGATCTTGACGTGACCATACTGACCGGAACCACCGGACTGACGCTTGTACTTGGTGTCCTGATCCACCTTCTGGCGGATGGTCTCCTTGTAAGCAACCTGGGGAGCGCCGACGTTTGCCTCGACCTTGAACTCACGGAGCAGACGGTCAACGATGATCTCCAGATGAAGCTCGCCCATACCAGCAATGATGGTCTGGCCGGTCTCCTCATCGGTGTAGGTCTTAAAGGTGGGGTCCTCCTCAGCCAGCTTTGCCAGTGCAATGCCCATCTTCTCCTGACCAGCCTTGGTCTTGGGCTCGATGGCAACACGGATAACAGGCTCGGGGAAGTCCATGGACTCCAGAATAATGGGATGATCGGGATCACACAGGGTGTCGCCGGTAGTGGTGTTCTTCAGGCCAACAACTGCGCCGATGTCACCGGAATAAACGGTTTCCAGATCTTCGCGGTGGTTTGCATGCATCTGAAGAATACGGCCCATACGCTCGTTGCAGGACTTGGTGCTGTTGAGAACAGTGGTGCCCTTGTCGAGCTTACCGGAGTATACGCGGAAATAGCTCAGACGGCCAACGAAGGGATCGGTGGCAATCTTGAATGCCAGAGCGGAGAAGGGCGCATTGTCGTCAGCGGGACGGCTGTCCTCCTCACCGGTGTCGGGGTTGACGCCGGCAATGGGGGGAATGTCCAGAGGAGAGGGCATGTAGTCAATGACTGCATCCAGCATCTTCTGAACGCCCTTGTTCTTGTAGGAAGTACCGCAGACGATGGGAACCAGGGTGTTCTCGATGCAGCCCTTACGCAGAGCGGCACGAATCATCTCGGCGGGGACAGGCTCGTCCTCCAGAACCATCATCATGATATCCTCGTCGATGTCGGAAACGGCATCGAGAAGCTTCTCACGGTACTCAGCGGCAAGATCCTGCAGGTCTTCGGGAATCTCCTCGACGCGCATGTCCTTGCCCATTTCATCATAGTAAACGTCTGCATTCATCTCGACCAGATCGATGATGCCGCGGAAGTCGCTCTCAGAGCCGATGGGCAGCTGAATGGCAACACCGTTGCACTTCAGGCGGTCGTGAACCATGCGGAGTACGTTGAAGAAATCGGCACCCATAATGTCCATCTTGTTGACATAGATCATACGGGGAACCTTGTACTTATCAGCCTGACGCCAAACGGTCTCAGACTGAGGCTCTACGCCGCCCTTTGCACAAAGGACAGTGACGGAGCCGTCGAGCACACGCAGGGAACGCTCGACCTCAACGGTGAAGTCAACGTGACCCGGGGTGTCGATGATGTTGATACGGTGCTGATCGTACTGGCCGGCGGAGCCGCTCCAGTAACAGGTGGTAGCAGCAGAGGTGATGGTAATGCCACGCTCCTGCTCCTGAGCCATCCAGTCCATGGTGGCAGAACCATCATGGGTCTCACCGATCTTGTAGTTAACGCCGGTGTAGTAGAGAATACGCTCGGTCGTTGTGGTTTTGCCGGCATCAATGTGTGCCATGATGCCGATATTTCTGGTTCTTTCCAGACTTGTTTTTCTGGCCATGACTTATCTCCTCTCTTACCAGCGGTAATGAGAGAATGCCTTGTTGGCTTCAGCCATCTTGTGAGTCTCCTCACGCTTCTTGACGGCGCTTCCGACACCGTTGCAGGCATCCATGATTTCGCCGGCAAGTCTCTCCTTCATCGTCTTCTCGCTCCGCTTACGGCTGTAAGTGGTCAGCCAGCGGAGGCCGAGAGTCTGTCTGCGCTCAGGACGAACCTCCATGGGAACCTGGTAGGTGGCGCCGCCTACACGGCGAGCCTTAACCTCCAGAGAAGGCATGACATTTTCCATTGCCTGAGTAAAGGCATCCAGGCCGCTCTTTCCGGTCTTGTCCTCGATGATGTGGAATGCATCATAGACAACCTTCTGAGCAACGCCCTTCTTGCCGTCCAGCATAACGCTGTTGATCAGCTTTGTAACCAGAACTGAATTATACATAGGATCCGGGAGAATTTCTCTCTTCGGAACGTTACCTCTTCTGGGCACTTCGCTTCCCTCCTTCATAGTATGATTTCATAGGTACTTCAAAAGCATAAAAGCTTCCGTTGGTGCCTGGCCGAGAGGTTTCAATCTATTTGAAACGCCTCTGGCAAGGCAGTGCCTTGCGCATAGCGCAAAGTGCAAAGTGAAAATAGTTTGTTGGTGAGAAGAAAATTACTTCTTCTTGCCAGCCTTGGGCCGCTTGGCGCCGTACTTACTGCGGCTCTGCATACGACCCTGAACGCCCTGGGTATCGAGGGTACCACGGATGATGTGGTAACGGACACCGGGGAGGTCCTTAACACGGCCGCCGCGGATGAGAACGACGGAGTGCTCCTGCAGGTTGTGGCCAACACCGGGAATGTAGGCAGAGACCTCATAGCCGTTGGTCAGACGTACACGGGCGATCTTACGAAGCGCAGAGTTAGGCTTCTTGGGAGTGGTGGTACGGACTGCGGTGCACACGCCTCTCTTCTGAGGGGAAGACAGATCGGTAGGAACGTTCTTCAGAGTGTTCAGGCCCTTCTGCAGTGCAGGAGCGGTGGACTTGCAGGTCAGTTCCTTTCTGCCCTTTCTGACAAGCTGGTTAAAAGTAGGCATGATTTTCCTCCTTTCCTAAAATGGTATATATTATCCCGGACTTTCGTCCGTTGGGATCCCGAGAAGCTCTGAGTAAATCGGCAAGGAAGCTTGGCGAGAGAATTTTCGTCAGAAAAAGGTGTAAATCCGCAGGAATACTTTGTGTATTTCAAGGTTTTACAAACGCATTTCTGGCGTAAAGAATCCGTCAAGATCTGCAGGCGCATTTAGTCAGAGGTTCGTCTGTTCACCAAGCAGTGCAGCAACCGCTGCGCCAACCTCGATCTCGCAGGCCTTGCCCAGCTCCTGCATGGTGGAGACCTCCTCCACTGGGACGCCGGTTTCCTGACAGGAAGCAAGAATGGGCTGTGTCAGCTTGGGATCGGCATCTGCGGCAACAAAGACCTTGGCGGCTTTGCCGTCACGAAGGGCCTTCCGGAGCTGTTTGATGCCGACGATTTTATTCCGGGTGGAAAGCTCTGAGAGCATTTTGCCGCCTCCTTCTCGATCATTTTATAGCAGAGCCAAACAGATAAATTGTACCAAAATTATGGCCTTCCGTCAAGGGTTTCATTCCTGTTTTTCCTGACTTTTTCTCTGAATTTCAATGATTTTTGCCTGTGTCTTCTGTGTATTCTGCCCCGTATTCCCGTGAAATATACATATCCGACCCAAAAAGGCAGTCCTTTCCTTCCAGTGCCCAGCCGGAGCGCCGGAAATGTCTGCCAAGCCTGTTCCAGCAAGGCGGTCCGAAAAAAACGCCCCCACCGGATCGGTGAGGGCGTCAAGTCAACAATTAGTCGGTCACATAGGGCAGCAGAGCAATCTGACGGGCGCGCTTGATGGCGGTGGTCAGCTGGCGCTGATGCTTGGCGCAGGTGCCGGTGGTTCTGCGGGGAAGGATCTTGCCGCGCTCAGAGAGATAACGGCGCAGCTTTGCAGTCTCCTTGTAATCGATATGGTCGATCTTATCTACGCAGAAGCTGCATACCTTACGGCGCTTGCGGCCTCTGGCTCTATCGTTAGCCATGGAATTTCCTCCTATCTATAAAAGTACTGTTGTGGAAATCTGATGTTCCTCAGAACGGCAGATCGCTGTCGTCTTCCTCCAGCGCGGAGAATTCGGATGCAGCGGGTGCCGGAGCGGCAAAGCTGTTTCCGGCAGGGGCATAGCTGCTGCCATACTCGGAATAGCTGCCGCCGGATGCGTTGTCACGCTTGGAGTCGCCAAAATAGACATTGTCAGCCACCACTTCAGCAGTACGGCGCTTGTTGCCCTCCTTGTCGGTCCAGGATCTGATCTGGAGCCGGCCGGAAACCACAGCCATGCGGCCCTTGGAGAAATACTTGGATACAAACTCCGCAGTGCTTCTCCACGCAACAATGTCAATGAAGTCCACTCCACGCTCGCCAGAATCCTTGGACTGATAGTCGTGGTCAACGGCCAGCGTAAAGGAAGCAACCGCAGTACCGGTGCCGGTACGGCGAAGCTCCGGGTCACGGGTCAGACGACCCATGAGCACAATGTGGTTCAGCATGAAACGGCCTCCTTATGCTTCGGGAGCGGTGATGAGGCAGCGCATGATGCCCTCAGTGATCTTCATCACTCGGCTCAGCTCGGCGGGGAGCTCGGGCTTTGCCTCGAAGTTCATCAGAACGTAGTAGCCCTCGGTCAGATCATTGATGGGGTATGCCAGACGGCGCTTGCCCCACTGGTCAATAGCGGTGAGAGTACCCTCTGCTTCCACCATTGCCTTGAACTTTTCCACCAGCGCCTGGGTCTCCTCCTCAGAGAGCTGAGGATCGATGATATAAAGCGCCTCGTACTTTTCGGAAATCTTAGCCATGTTGTTTGCACCTCCTTTTGGACTTATGGCCGCAGATCGCGTCTGCGGCAAGGATTGATATAGCATGCATAATGCAGCCTTTCTATTATAGCAGAAATCCCCTGATTGTCAACGGTTTTCTTCGTTTTCTTTTCAGAAGCCCTTTTCACGGCAGCAAAACCGCCCCAGAGCTGGGGCGGTTCCATACGCATCTTATTCGCTGAGATTATCCATGATCTTGGTGAGGCAGCGCTGAAGCACTTCCCGCTCTTCCTCTGTCAGACCCCGAACCAGCTTCTCCTCAGCTTTGTCCCGGGAGCCGGCCAGAACGCTCTGAACCTCCATGCCCTTTTCGGTCAGAAGGACACGCTTATTTCTGGTATCCTGAGGCAGACGTTCACAGCGGATAAACCCCTTCTGCTCCAGATTGCGAACCAGAGAGGAAACGCTGGAGGCTTTGATTCCCAGAGCATACTCCAGGTCCCGCTGGTTCACATCCCCCTTGTCCAGCTGATAGAACAGGCGGTTGAGCACACGGGACTGGGGATAAGTAATATCATAGTCCGCATAGAGTTTGTCAAAAAACTGGCGGATGCCATAGGAGATATTGGTGATCTTATAGCCAATATCCATGTTGTTCTCTGCCCGTTCAAATTTTTCTGTATTCATTTTTCTCTTTCTCCCTTCGCGCTAAACTGGTCAGGAGCAGCGCAAACAATTTTTAATTCGAACCTTTCGGGACACGAATAGTTTATTCCCAAAATCAATATTTGTCAACCCCTAACCGTGATTTTTGATATATTTCCGAAACAAAACCTTTATATAACTGGAATAATACGAAGGTATTACAGGAATATTCAGCAGAATATTGCCAAAGGTGTTATTTTGTCAATCCACTGTACAAAAAGGCTCCCCCGCAGCAAATAACCGCAGAGAAGCCCATATGCATCTGTTTATCCAAAGAACTTTGCGTGGATCGCCGCCACAGCCCGGTCGGTGTCCTCCTTGTCAATGAGGACGGAAACCTTGATCTCACTGGTGGAGATCATACGGATGTTGATATGCGCCTCATAGAGCGCCTCGAACATGGTAGCCGCAACGCCGGGATTATCCACCATGCCGCCGCCCACCACGGAGACCTTCGCAACGTCGGTATTGATGTCCACATGGTCATAGGCCAGAGCCCCCTGATTGTCCATCAGGACCCGGTAAGCAGCATCCGCAGCGCTCTTGTCCACGGTAAAGCTGATGTCCTTGGAGCCTGCGCGTCCAATGGACTGGAGGATGATATCCACGTTGACCTTCTCCCTTGCCAGAAGGTTAAAGACCTTATAGGCCATACCGGGTTCATCCTTCAGGCCCACCAGAGCAATTCTTGCAATGTTTTTATCCTGAGCAACACCGCTGATGTACGTCTTTTCCACTTTCTTTACTGCCTCCTTGACAATGGTTCCGGGTGCTCCGGTAAAGCTGGAAAGCACCTCAATATTCATGTTGTACCGCTTTGCCATTTCCACAGAGCGGTTGTGGAGCACCTGTGCGCCAAGAGAGGCCAGCTCCAGCATTTCATCAAATGTGATCTCGTCCATTTTTCTGGCGTTCGGGACCTTCCGGGGATCGGCAGAGTAAACGCCGTCCACATCGGTGTAGATCTCGCAGATGTCCGCCTTCAGCGCAACCGCCAGCGCAACGGCAGTGGTATCCGAGCCGCCGCGGCCCAGCGTGGTCACATCGCCGTATTTGTTGATGCCCTGGAAGCCTGCCACCAGAACGATTTTATTCTGGTCCAGCTCCTCCTGAACCCGGGTGCCGGAGACCTTCTTGATCCGGGCCGCACCGTAAGCAGCGGTGGTTTCCATGCCCACCTGCCAGCCGGTCAGAGAGACCACCGGGAAGCCCAGCGCCTCAATGGCCATGGCCATCAGCGCAATGGAAACCTGCTCGCCGGTATTGAGCAGCATATCCATCTCCCGCTTGGAGCCATTGGGATTGATCTCCGCAGCCTTTTCCAGCAAATCATCTGTGGTATCTCCCTGCGCGGACAGTACCACCACCACCTGATTTCCCTTCTTATAGGTACCCGTGATGATCTTCGCCACACGTCTGATACACTCGGCGTCCGCCACAGAACTGCCGCCGAATTTCTGAACAATCAGTGCCATAATATCCTCCAGATAGAAAATTTATTCCAGTACAGGCAGGCATGTTTTTGCCTCGAACCCGGCAAGCCGCTGTTCCAGCTCTTTACGGGTCAGCAGGCCCGTGAACACTGCCCTATCGCCGGAAGCCTCCTGCGCCGTGACCGTTTCCACATCGCCGAATACGGTGCCGATGCGAACATCACGCTCAGAAGTGCGAATATACCATTTCATAGGCAGCAGGCTGTAATCGCCCACCACCTCATCGCCGCCGGGCGCCCAGTCCATATTCTGGCGGCGATCCTTGTGCTTGACGGCGTCAATGATGTCCGCGGAAACCGCGCTGGCAGTGGGCAGCTTGCCCGCGCCCCGGCCATAGAACATCACATCGCCGATGGCGTCGCCGCAGACCACGATCCCGTTGAACACATCCTCCACACCGGCAAGCTGATGATCCTCCGGCAGCAGATGGGGTGACACATAGGCCACCACTTTTCCATCCTCCTGACGGATGGCCCGGCCAAGGAGCTTGATCTTCATACCGGCAGCCTCGGCCAGCGCCACATCCGCTGCGGTAACGCCGGTGATACCGGTGGTAGGCACGGATCTGGGGTAGATATGCCGCCCGAAGCTCAGCGAAGCAAGGATACAGATCTTCCGGCAGGCGTCGTGCCCCTCCACATCCGCAGTGGGATCCGCCTCGGCATAGCCCTTTTCCTGAGCTTCCGCCAGAGCCGTGTCGAAGGAAAGTCCTTCCTTTATCATTTTAGTCAGAATATAGTTCGTTGTGCCATTGAGAATGCCGTAAATCTCGCTGATCTCATTGGCAGCCAGACAGGAGCCAAGGGGACGGATAATGGGAATGCCGCCACCCACAGAGGCCTCATAGAGATAGTTGAGATTCTTCTCCCGGGCGATGGCCAAAAATTCATCGCCGTATTCCGCCACCACCTCTTTGTTGGAGGTGACAACGCTCTTGCCGGCCTTCAGTGCCCGGAGGGTATAGTCCCTTGCGGCCCCCGTACCGCCGATGCACTCCGCCACCACTGTGACCTCGGGATCGTTCTCGATGATGGAAAAATCCTGAACAACCAGATCCCGGAAGGGACTTTCGGGATAGTCGTGGCGGCCCAGAATATATTTTACCGTGACCTCTTCACCGGCCCGCCGGGAAATGGAAGAAGCGTTTTTGGTGAGCACCTCCGCTACGCCGGAGCCTACGGTGCCCAGACCCAGTATTGCAACTTTTGCCATAATAGTTCCCCCTTATCCGGCAATGATTTCGGCCTTGATGACACCGTCCAGATTGCCCATGCGCTTGAGAAGATCCTCCACAGAGATGTGCATTTCGCCGGTCTCTGCGGAAATGGTCAGCACAGCGCAGCCATTGGTGGGAATATTCTGATTGATCGTGAGTATATTTGCCCCGTTATAGGCAAAAATGGAGAGTATACCGGACAATACGCCGGTCCGGTCCTTCAGCATCAGCTGGAATGTGATGATCCGCCCGGCCATAAGATTCTGGAAGGGCATCATCGCATCCCGATACTTATAAAATGCGCTTCTGCTGATTCCCGTGGCCTTGGTGGCCTCATTTACAGTCAGCGCTTCGCCGGAATCCAGCATACGCTTTGCCTCTGCAACCTTCAGGAAAACCTCAGGAAGGGCTGCGGCCTCCACAATATAATACTTCGGCAGTTTATCCATGGTTTCACCCCTGTTGTCCGTGTGTCAAGTTCATTTGTTTTTATCACAGCGTATATCTTACCATGTCACTCTCCCGTTTTCAACATTCACAATCGTAAAATATCCCTTTGTTTTCACTCGTAATTTTGTATCTTCTGTCATGTTTCCCTGAATTGGAGGTCCTTGTCTTTGGAACAGCGTCTGCGCCATCTCTTTTTCCCCGGGCTGGCAGTCCTTCTGGGGCTGGTCCTTCTCAAATACGCCCTGCCCCTGCTGCTGCCGGGGATTCTCGGCCTTGGTCTTGCCGCAGCCCTCAGCCCTCTCACCGGACGGCTTCAGCAGCGTACCAGCTTCCGTCGAAGCACCGCCGCACTGCTGACCATGGCCGGTATCCTACTGGCCCTGATACTGGTGCTGTTTCTCATGGGGCGGCTGCTGCTCCATGAGCTTGCGCTGCTCTATGATCAGCTGCCTGCCATCATTTCCGCCCTTGGCCGGTTCGGCACAATGCTTGGTGCCACCGCAGAACGTCTGGCCCGGCAGCTGCCTGACGGGGCAGGAGATGCCTTTCGGGACTGGGCGGAAGCCCTCACCAGCTCCGGCGGCACTTTGGCGGAAACCATTTACAACCGGCTGTTTCGCTGGGTCTCCGGATTTCTCTCGGGACTGCCGGATATTCTGCTCTTTCTGCTGACCACAGTGCTCTCTGCCTTTTTCGCAGCCGTGGAACTGCCCCGACTTCAGGATCTCTTTCTGACGTTTTTGCCGGAGCACTGGCTCAGCAAAAGCCGCTATGTGGGTACAAGCCTCCGGCGGGTGCTTGGGGGATGGTGCCGGGCCCAGCTGAAGCTCATGGTCTTAACCTTTTTTCTCCTGCTGACAGGCTTCCTGCTGCTGAGAATCCAGATGCCGCTGGTGCTGGCTCTGACGGTATCGCTGCTGGATGCCCTGCCCCTGTTTGGCACCGGAACCGTTTTGATTCCATGGGGGCTGCTGGCCATGGGTTCAGGCAATTTTCACCGGGGCATCGGACTTCTGCTGCTCTATGGTCTTGCCGCCCTCACCCGGAATGTGCTGGAGCCAAGGCTCCTCGGGTCCCAGATGGGTGTCAGTCCCCTGCTGACCCTTCTAGCCATCTACGCGGGTTATCGGGCCTTTGGCTTTGGTGGGATGCTGCTTCTGCCCATCCTCACCATGCTGGGAGCAGAACTGCTGCGGCTGAGATTTCAGCCGGAGGGCCGGCAGGAAAATCAGTCTTCGGGCACTGCCTTTTCCTTTGAAGCACATCCCGAAAGACATCTCTAGGGGGGGCTGCTACAGCAGCCCCAGTGAAATTCGGCCCATGGGGGGCTGTTGCCACAGCCCCCGGTGAAATTCTGCCTGCGGCAGAGTGAAATCCGGCTTACGCCGGGTGAAATCGCCCCTGCGGAGCGGTGTGATGTGCGTGACAATAACAACCGCGTTCGTTCTTACCGTATCGTAGGGTGACGGCCTCCCGGACGTCCCGCTGGTACACACTACGATAAAGTCCCCGCGTAAAAAAGCTCCTTGGAGAAGGAGCTGTCAGCCGAAGGCTGACTGAGGATGGACACCCAGCTGTCGATCATGCCGTATTTCCGTTGGACAGCCATGGCCCTCCCCCGAGGGGGAGGGTGGCAAAAGGCAGCGGCCTTACGCTGGCTTTTGACGGGTGAGGGGTGTTCCGGCCACAGACGCACCTTCGGCGCCCCCTCATCCGTCGCCTACGGCGCCACCTTCCCCCAATGGGGGAAGGTTATCTTCGTTTTGAAACGCCGGAGATTCTTACGCCAGTCTGCGGACTGGCTCAGAATGACGATTGGGGGAAATGCCCGCCTCGTTCGGCAGGCACACAAAAAACAAGGAGCCACCGCACCCTTCCATGGTGAGATGGCTCCATAGCATTATTCTTCGTGTTTTTCCACGTCCCTTGTGAGCTGCCGCACCCAGGTAAACCGGTTGCAGTAAATGCTGTTGGGAATGCACTTAATGAGCTGGTCAGCCTTCAGTAACGCAAACGTCACCACCGGCGGGAACTCAAACACAAACGCGCTGAGATAGCTGGCAGGAATGGTAAACAGCCACATAAAGCAGTTATCCATTATGGCGGCAAACCTGGTGTTTCCGCCGCCGCCAATAATGCCCGCCTCAACGGGATACTCATAGCAGCTTCCCACCGTAACCACTGCCAGCACCGTCAGGAACTGGGCGGCCAGGGCCGCCGTCTCTCCGGACACCGCATACAGGGAGATGATCCAGTCCTTGCACAGGAAGATCAGCATGCCGGAGATGAGGCCGTTGACCAGAAAAATCCGCTGGAGACTTCGTGCATAGGGCCGGACCAGATGCATATTCCCCTCACCAATGGTTTTTCCAATGGTCACAGAGGATGCGTTGGTGGCAGACATGCCCACCACAATGAACAGCTGGGAAACCACCGTGGCGATGGAGTTCGCCGCAATGGTCTCGGCGCTGATGTGTCCCAGAATAGAGGTCTGAACCGCCTGAGCAATGCCCCACAATCCGCCCGTCAGCACAACGGGCAGAGAAATGTGGATATAGTCTCTCAGGAAGGTCATATCCCAGGAAAGCAGATGGACGGGTTTCATCTTCAGCTTTTTATCCACAAAGAAGAGGTACACCAGAATGATCCCCAGCTCCACCACCCGGCTTGTGAGGGTGGCGATGGCCGCACCCCGAATCCCCAGCTCCGGCGCGCCGAAGTGGCCAAAAATCAGGCAGTAATTGAGACAGCTGTTGATGGCAATGGTGGAAAGGGACATAATCGTCCCCACAAAGGCTGTCTCCACACTTTGCAGAGAGTACATCAGGGTATTGGAAACGGCATAGATCACATAGGTCCAGCACATAAGCCGCAGGTATTTTTCGCCCTCAGCCACCACCGCCCTGTCGGAGGTCAGCAGTCCAAGCGCCTGCTCCGGCAGCAGCAGTGTCACAATGAAAAAAATCAGTCCCACCAGCAGTCCTGCCTTCAGGCCCAGGGAGGTGATCCGCCGGATGGGGTCCACCTGGCCCTTGCCCCAGTACTGGGCACCCAGCACCGCAACACCAGTGCCGATACCGGTCACAAAGGACTGGAGCATAAACTGGATCTGGTTTACAAGCGTCGCTCCGGACAGAGCCAGCTCCGTATAGGTGCCCAGCATCAGGTTGTCCACCAGATTTACCGTCAGGGCCGCAAGCTGCTGAAGGGAAATTACGATCAGAAGGGGGAAAAAGGTCTGATACAGGCCCTTATTTGGAAACAGTCGTCCCATGGATTCTCCTTTCCACCGGGATTTCACCGGCGATGCAAAAGCCGCCCGGAGGCGGCTTTCCAGTTTTGTGTTTACTCCTCCAGCAGATTGTTTGCCTGCAGGAAGCTTACGAACATATCCACATCCGCAGTGATCTGCTCCGTGGAAGTCTCACACTCATAAAAGCTGTCCAGACAAAGGATCAGCTCCGCCCGGTCGCAGTCTTTTTTGGACATATAGTCCCACAGGAAGGCTCCGGACATGCCCATCTGAATGCCGCCGGGGAACTCTTTGGCCCGCTCACCGGTGGCTCTTGCCACATAAATGCCGGGGGTATCCTCGGCGATCTCAAAGCCGGATTTGATTTTCATATGCAATTTCCTCCCGGAAGTATAGTATCGGGTTCATGATACCCGCCCGCAGGCGGTTTGTCAAGGGGAACCCCCGCGGGGCTGTTTTATTCTATTTCTCAGAAGATGAATCACTCATAAAAACCGCTGCCTGAAATACTGGCTGCGGTTTTATGTCCATATTATCTTCCTTCTTATCTTATTCTGTTGCCATTGTTTCCAACGCCTTGACGAGGTCGCTCATGTAGTCAACTTTGAAAGCGATGGTCTGCCTTCCTTTGTGTACCATACATCCTGCGTATTCATCATCAGGATTCTCAACCATTCTAAGTTGCAGAGCCATCATCGCTGGAGCCTTGCGGATTTGGTCTATTTGGATAACGATGATTGGATATGCTCCATCGCAGGCATCAAATTCAGCACACCAGTCATCGGGAATGTTGTGCTTCGTAATGCTTTCGCCCACAGTTTTGCATTCATAATCACAGCCAAACTCATCCATGAACAACACCTCTTCAAGCTGTTTTTTGGAATCACGAATAGTTTAGAACAAAATGTTCAAAATGTCAATAGAACAAATCGTTCTAGCCTATATTGTCCATGGTGATGAAAATGGCAGAAAGATACGAACGCATTCGCAACCTAAGAGAAGATTCAGACCTCACGCAGGCTGAGGTTGGCAAACAAATCAATGTTCCTCAGAGAACTTACGCTTACTACGAAAGTGGCGAACGCATGATCCCGCCTCAGGTTTTCGTTGCCCTGGCACAGCTGTATCATGTCAGTGTTGACTATCTTCTTGGTTTGACGGACCAAAAGACACCATACCCGCGTAAGAAGTAACAAAGGGGCTGCCCACAGGGCAGCCCCTTTCAGCGTTCTGAATCTGAATTAAGCCTCGAGAGCCTTCTTGGCGGTCTCAACCAGTGCAGCAAATGCAGCAGCGTCGTTGATTGCCAGCTCGGAGAGCATCTTGCGGTTCATGGTGATGCCAGCCTTGCTCAGGCCGTTCATGAAGCGGGAATAGTTGATGCCGTAGGGCTTCACAGCAGCGGAGATACGAGCGATCCACAGCTTGCGGAAATCTCTCTTCTTTGCGCGGCGATCGCGGAAAGCGTATGCGCCGGACTTCATGATTGCCTGCTTGGCCATCTTGAAGTGCTTGGATTTGCTGCCCCAGTAGCCCTTGGCAAGGTTCAGGGTCTTGTTGCGTCTCTTGCGCGTCATCATTGCGCCTTTTACTCTAGCCATTTATGTTATCCTCCTTGAAGTGTAGAAAGCGTTGTGTCAATTATTTGTAAGGGATGAGCTCTTTGATTGCTGCAACGTTGGTCTTGTCAGCATAGCTGCCCTGACGCAGACGACGGGTACGCTTGGTTTCCTTCTTGGTCAGAATGTGGCTCTTGTAAGCACAGGCCTTCTTGACCTTGCCGGTCTTGGTCAGCTTAAATCTCTTCTTTGCACCGGAGTGCGTCTTGATCTTGTTCGCCATAATGGTGTACTCCTTCCGTATGATAAAGGGTTTTACTTACTAGCCTTAGGGCCAAGGAACATGGACATATGACGTCCATCGAGCTTTGCGGGCCGTTCAATGTTGGCGACTTCACCGCACATTTCACCAAACTGCGCCAAAAGCGTTTTGCCGATCTCGGTATGTGCCATTTCACGGCCGCGGAACCGAATCGTCACCTTAACCCGGTTTCCGTCCTTCAAGAACTTCATTGCGCTCTTGACCTTGACGTTAAAATCGTTGGTGTCGATGCCGGGAGACATGCGTACTTCCTTGATCTCAGTGACGTGCTGATTCTTCTTGGCTTCTTTTTCCTTCTTCGTCTGCTCGAAGCGATACTTGCCGTAGTCCATAATTCTGCACACCGGAGGGGTGGCATTGGGTGCGATCTTCACAAGGTCGAGGCCCTGATCGAACGCCTTGGCAAGCGCATCACGGGGAGCCATGATACCAAGCTGGTCACCGGTAGGTCCGATTACGCGAATTTCCTTGTCTCTGATTTCCTCGTTGAGCTGATGGTCTAGTTTGCTGATATGAAACACCTCCAACAAAAAAAGCGGACGCCGCAGTGGCACCCGCATGAAGACGCATCTTTTGTGTAAAGAGCACGTTATCAGACCGCTTCGCGTTGCTTGCGGTGAGGGCGGGGCCGCCGCACCTTCTTCCTTTTACTGAGCTATTCTAGCATATAGTCTCCAGAATGTCAACAGCTTTTTTCATTTATTTTGAAAGTCCGCAAAACCGCCGGACTGCCAGCCCGACACCGCCGCGGTCATTGGTGTCCGTCACAAAATCAGCCATCTCCCGGATTTCCGGCAGGGCATTGCCCATGGCTACGCCGATACCGGCTGCTTCGATCATGGTTTTATCGTTGGAGCTGTCTCCAAAGGCCATGGTTTGCTCCCGGGGAATGCCCAAAGCCCCGCAAAGGGCCAGCATGGCCGCTCCCTTGGTGGCGTTTCCTGCATTGATCTCGATATTATATGGACTGGAGCTGGTGATGGACAGCTCCGGGAATCCTTCCTCCAGCTGCCGCCATGTGTTCATTCTCAGGGTCTGATCCCGGAAAAACATCTGAATTTTCTGGAGGGATTTTCCCCGGATATGGCCGCGAAAATCCTCCACCGGCTTCCGAAGCTCCCGAATCATCCGGAGAATGTGGGGATCGGATACAAACTCCCCTGCCCTATTATAGAGTTCTGCGGGCATATAGCCCCAGCCCTCCAGATAGCAGTCATAAATCACCGGCAGGGTATCCAGCACATCGATGACACGCTCCGCCTCCGGGGGCTGAATCTCCGCTCGATAGAGAGCGGTTTCCGTGCAAGTGTCATAGACCTCCGCCCCGTTGACGGTGATGGCATAGCGCACAAAGGGAAGCTGCCGCACCTGCTCCGGCATACCCAGATAGAACCGTCCAGTGCAGGGCACAATCAGAGTCCCCTGCTCCGCCGCCGCCTGAAGGGCATGGTAATTCTCCGCAGAAATCTCCTTGTGGGAATTCAGCAGGGTGCCATCCAGATCCAGTGCAATAAGCCTGATTTCCATGGAATGCTCCTCCCCCTCCAATGTACTTCCGCTTGTTTTTCTATTGTAACCAAGCCCCCGGGAAATGGCAATCCCTTTTTTCACAAGAGCAGGAATTGTGCAGCTTTTGCCCGGATGCAGGGAAAGGAGCGTTGCGATGCCAGTGTGCACACTGGCTCGTGACCGTAGGGAATGCCTGTGATGCAATGACATAGTAATTTGGTAACTGGGTCCACGTTCGGAAAACGGGACGTCGAGTACGCCGTCCCCCACGGAGATTTCCATGTTTTGGTGTAGGGGCGCACCCGTGTGTGCGCCCGCCAAACGAGGCAGGCATTTCCCTCAATCGTCATTCTGAGCCAGTCCGTAGACTGGCAAAAGAATCTCCCAGCTGCCGAAATAAGGGACACTGGCCATGTAGGGCGGCTTGCCCTCAAGCCGCCCCCTGAAGTCAGAATTTCACTGTAACAGTGCGCCAAGGGTCAGCGTCACCAGGCACATTCCCGCCAGCATCGCCACCGGTTTCCAGACAAACCGCAGCCATGTGCCGTAGGACAGCCTGCCAATGGCCAGAGCGCCCATGACCACCGCAGATGTGGGGGTAATCAGGTTCACCAGCCCCGAGGCCGTCTGAAAGGCCGTCACCACCAGTGCCCGGCTGACCCCCGTGATCTCCGCCAGAGGCGCCATAATGGGCATAGCCAGAGTTGCCAGTCCCGAGGAGGAGGGGATCAGAAAGGACAGGATCAGAAACACCCCGAAGGCCATGAGGATAAAGCCCACGCCGCCGGTGCCCGCCAGAGAGGTCTCTCCCCAATGGAGGATGGTATCGGTAATCATCCCCTGATTCATGATGACGGTGATGCCCCGGGAGATGCCGATAATCAGGGCAACCCCCAGCAGGTCCGCCGCTCCGGCGGTGAAGCCCGCAACGATCTCGTCCTCCTTCACCCGGCACAGGAGGCCAGTGAGCACCGCCGCCACCCAGAACAGCGCCGACAGCTCCGGGAACCACCAGCCCAATGCCGGAAGCGGCAGCCCCATGTCGTCAAAGGGAATCACTCCGTAAATCATTACAAGAAAGGTCCCCCCAAAAAGCCACAAGGCCAGCTGCTGTCTCCCGCTGAGCTTCTGTTTTTCAGAAGAGCTGTCCAGAGAAAACCTGCGAAGATTTTCCAGCCGCTGGTGAGCTACCAGAGATTTCTCCGGATTTCGCCTGACCTGACCGCCATACAGCAGTACAAAGCCCATGACAATGGCCACCGACAACACCAGCTGACTGAGCCGCAGAAGAATTCCGTCTCCCATACTGATGCCCGCAAAGCCTGCCGCAATGCCTGTGGCAAAGGGATTCACCGTGGAGCCAAGGACACCCGCTCCGGCTCCCAGCAGAATCACGCTGACCGCTGTCAGGGTGTCGTAGCCCGCCGTCACCAGCACCGGAATCAGCAGAGGATAAAAGGCAATGGTCTCCTCCGCCATACCGAAGGAGGTCCCGCCCAGGGCAAAGAACCCCATCAGTATGGGAATCAGTACGCCGCCCCGGTCTCCCAGCCGCCCCACAAGGGAGGCAATGCCTGTATCGATGGCCCCGGTTTTCTGCATGACCCCCAAAAAGCCGCCCACCATCAAAATGAATACCGCAATCTCCACTGCCTCATAGAAGCCCTTCAGGGGAGCCATGAATACTTCTCCCAGCCCCTGCCCGTTTCGCTCCATGGGGGTGTAGCTGCCGGCAATTGGCTCTCCATCCGCCAGATAGCTGTACTGTCCAGCGGGCATGACCCATGTGAGCACCGCCACCAGCAGGATCAGGCACAGCAAAATGGTATAGGCGCTGGGCATTCTCAGTTTTTTCACGCCTTCACTTCCCAGTCGTTACAGAGTGGATACCAGAATGGATTTGATGGCGTGCATCCGGTTTTCCGCCTGATCGAATACCACGGAATTGCGGCTGCGGAATACGGCGTCAGACACCTCCCGGATATCCACGCCCTTTTCCAGCCACTGCTGGGCCAGCACCGTGCCGCTGTCATGGAAGGCGGGCAGGCAGTGCATGAAGATGGCCCGGGGATTCTGAAGGTCCCGCATAAGCTGCTCGTCCACCCGGAAGGGGGTCAGCAGCCGGGTGCGCTCCGGGGTCTTTTCCTCCTCGCCCATGGAGGCCCAGATGTCGGTGTATACCGCGTCGGCGCCGATGAGCTTTTCCCGGTCATCGGTCAGAATGATGG
Source organism: Oscillospiraceae bacterium (assembly GCA_029012465.1). GTDB lineage: Bacteria > Bacillota > Clostridia > Oscillospirales > Oscillospiraceae > HGM13006. The sequence continues at coordinate 18,105 of JAQXMD010000173.1, forward strand.
ATGCGCCGGACTTCTCCGCCTCCTGCTGAACCCGGACAAAAACCTCCTGATCCACGCCCTCGATGAGCTCTCTGGGGCCGTAGCCCACGAAGTCCACACCCATTTTGCAGCAGCCATACATCAGGGCGTAGCACATATTGTTCCGCACGTCGCCCACAAATACCAGCTTGCACTTGTTCAGGGGCTTGGAAATGTGCTCCTCCATGGTCATGAAATCCGCAATGATCTGGGTGGGATGGTCCACATCCGTCAAGCCGTTGTATACCGGCACGCCGCTGTATTTTGCCAAAGTCTCCACCACGCTCTGGTCGTAGCCCCGGTACTCGATGCCGTCAAAAAACCGGCCCAGCACCTTCGCGGTGTCCTCCATGGATTCCTTTTTGCCCATCTGGCTGCTGCCGGGCTCCAGGAATGTCACATGGCCCCCTTCGTCGTGTACCGCCACCTCAAAGGCGCAGCGGGTTCTGGTGGAGGTTTTCTCAAAGAGCAGCACAATGTTTTTCCCCCGGAGCAGTTCTCCGGGAATGCCGCTCTCCTTTTTCTTCTTGAGGCTGTGGGCCAGATCCAGCATATACCGGATCTCCCGGGGGGTAAAGTCCATCAGGGTCAGAAAGGATCTTCCTTTTAAATTTACAGGCATATCTCGTTCTCCTTCACAAATTTTCACGCCACAGGGGCATGGTCATACATCTGGGGCCGCCCCGGCCCCGGGAAAGCTCCGAGCTGGGAATGGTCAGCACCTCCACCCCATGGGCACGGAGCAGCTCATTGGTGGTCTGGTTCCGGTCATAGGCAATGACCTTGCCTGGTGCAATGGCAAAGGTATTGGAGCCGTCGTTCCACTGCTCCCGGGCCGCATCAATGACGCTTCCGCCGCCGCAGGGAATCATGGTGACGCTCTGAAGCTCCAGCTGGTCCATCAGCAGCTGCTCCAGAGGCACCCGCTCCGGGGTAATGGTCAGGTGGCCATCATGGCCTGCCTCCAGTACAAGGGTCTCCATACTGCCCCGGATATTGGGATGGACGGTGAATTTGTCCCGGTCCACCATGGTGAACACCGTGTCCAGATGCATGAAGCTGCGGCTTTTGGGAATGTCAATGGCAAGCACTCTGGAAAAACCCAGATCGAACAGATTCTTGGCCAGCATTTCAATGGCAAAGGGCTCTGTCCGCTGGGAAATGCCCACCGCCACCACCTGGTCCGACAGCACCAGAATGTCGCCGCCCTCCAGAGAATGCTCCAGCTCCCGGGAGTAGACCCGGGTTGTGTCCCGGTATCTGGGATGATACCGGAAGATATACTCACCGAACAGGGTCTCCCTGTTTCTGGTGGGGGAGTACATCCGATGAATGGACACGCCGCTGCCGATACAGGCAAAGGGGTCCCGGGTGAAATACAGGTTGGGAATGGGATCAATGACGAAGGGATACTCCCCCTCCAGATAGTCCGTGAGGTTCTTCCGTCCATAGCCGGAGATCTCCGATTTCCGGACACCCGCCATCATCTTCAGCACCATATTCCGGACAGACATGTTCATGAAATAGTCCTTCATCCGGGCCAGACGCTTTTCTCCCCGGATTCCTGCTTCATAGAGATAGTCCATGACAAACTGCTGCCGCACGGATTCCTCCTGAACGGCTTCGGCGGTAAGGTCCTCCAGATAGACCACCTCCACCCCCTGGGCGGAAAGCACCTGGGCAAAGCGGTCATGCTCCTCCTGGGCCAGCCGGAGATATGGAATATCATCAAACAGCAGCCGCTCCAGATGCTCCGGCATGAGATTCTCCAGTTCGCTGCCGGGCCGGTGCAGCATGACCCGTTTGAGCCTGCCGATCTCTGAGCGAACTTGTATATTGTCCTGCATACAGGATTACTCCTTTCTGTCAACTTCTTGGAACCTCTAAATCAATGCGTCTGCGGATCATGACGGATTCTTTTCGCCAAGCTTCCTTGTCGATTTTCTCAGAGCTTCCTTTGTTCCCAGTATGTCCTGGAGTCAAAAAACTATGCACAAAAGCGAAAAGCCCTCCGCTTTCGCAGAGAGCTTTCAGAGAAGTATGTAATTAGATGCTTCGGCCCAGCAGGCTTTCCACCTGCGCAAGTGTCAGGTCGGTCTGCTCGCCGATGATGCCCCAATGGCGGAGGGCGATCAGCCCAAAAACCACCAGAAGCGTCACAATCAACGCCCGGAGCGTCAGGAACAGGGTGCGCTCCGTTTTCTTTTCAGTTTGCATGGAAAATATAAGCCTCCAAAAATGTACACAGACAGCTCTTTGTTCTATATTCTACAAGACGCAAAAACACCACTGTCCGTTGCAAAACATCAATAATATCCGCCCACAATGGATTTGAATTCCTCCAGTCCCGTGGAGCGGGCCACATACAGCCGGTCCACCGCGAACAGATTTTCACCGGTATACCAGGTGCCGCCGTTCATCTTCACACCGAACCGGTAATACCGCTTCCCCACCTCTATGGTGGTGTCATTGTGGCTTCCGGTGGGATAGGACAGCACATAGGGTTCCTTCCCTGTAATGCGAAGAATGTCCAGCCAGGACTGGTGCAGCTCATAGTCCTGCTCCTCCTCGGAGATTTCCGCCAGATACGCATGGTGAACCGTATGGCTCTGGATGGACACAAGACCGGACTCGGACATCTCCCGAACCATGTCCTCCGTAAGATAGTTCTCAAGGCCCAGAGAATTTGTGATGACGAATACCGTGGCCTTCATATTGAACTCCTGCAGCAGGGGGAACAAATCCGTATAGTTGCCGATATAGCCGTCATCAAAGGTCAGGAGGATGGGCTTGTCATAGTCCTCCACATGGGAAAGATCCGAGAAGAATATGGTGTCAAAGCCCTCCTCATAGAGATATTGAAGCTGCGCCCGCATGTTCTCCGGGCTGACAAACAGGGATTCAATGCCCCAGACATTGTCGCCCACCTCATGATACATCAGCGTAGGAACTCTCACATCCATCGGAACCTCAAAGGTCTCCGGAGACTTCCCCACCAGATAGCTGCCGGAGCTGTCATCCCAAATAAGCTCCAGCCCCATTCCCTGGCAGAAGGTGTCCAGTGGAAGCCAGACCTCCTCTGTACCGCCGAAGAAGAAGATACCGGCATCCCGGGGCCGCTGGGGCGCCTGAACTCCGTCGGTACTGCACATGAGGATTTCCGCCGTATTCCCGTCAGGATCCCCATAGACGGCAGTATCCGCAGAAGGCTCCGCCGCGGTCTGCCTGCTGATCTCCGGAAAGGCCTCCAGCAGTTGATCCTCCCGAACCATCACCGCATCGTCACAGCTCAGGGAGTCAATTACCTGCCCTCCGGCATAGACCTGAACGGTAGTCGGAAGCATCTCTGTCAGAGAATCCGCCGGTTCCGGGGTAGGCTCCGGTGTGGGTTCCGGAGTAGGCTCCGGAGTAGGCTCCGGTGTGGGTTCCGCCGAAAACTGCTCCTCCGTTTCCGGTGCGGCAGACGCCGAAGGCTCCCCCTCGGGTGTGTTTTCCTGCTGCACAGAGCTATGGCCTTCCGAAGGGGCATCGGCTGTTCCCTCACCTGGAATTCCCGCACATCCGGCAAGAAGGCAAATCGTTGTAAGCAGAGAAAGCAGCAGACAGAAGAATCTTTTCATGGCGCACCTCGTCAAATACCGGAATTATGTTGATCTCAGCCCTATTGTACGCATTATTCCATATAAAATCAACGTATTTCCGAAATAATAACAAAAAGTTAAAGAGTTCCGGCACTTCACAAATACTTCGCATTCAAATTTCTTGAATTTCCCGCACATCTGATGTAAAATGAGAGAAGAGGAGGTGTTCCAATGGACGATTCGACGGCTTTGGAATTGCGCCGGCTGCAGCAGGAAAACGAAGCTCTGAAAAAACAGCTGGAGGAAAGCCAGAAGCTGGCAGATAACATGTCCCGGGAGTCTTTTTTCGTGGATCTGATGGGCAATCACCGAATTACCCCGGAGGAATACCAGAACGCTTTACAGGAATTCCATCTGGATTTTCCCACAGAGCGTTTCGTGGTCATGCGGATCGAAATCAACCCGGATTTGATTACCCAGATGGACAGCAATCTGGCGGACAATCAGGAAAGCCTCCGCTTTGCACGTTTTGTGGTTCGCAACGTCACCGAGGATCTGCTGGGCAAGAAGAACCGTTGTCAGGTCGTTCTGGTCAATGGCGAGCTGGTGGCCCTCATCAACGTTCTGGAGGACCCGGAAACGGCCATGGCATCTTTACAGGCTGCCGCTGAGGAAGCCTCCCGAACCTTTGAGCTGCACTACGATTCCCTTGTAACCTATACCGTTAGTAATATTCACGAGGGCTATCGTTCCATTTCAGCCGCCTATCAGGAGGCTCAGAGCCTTGTCCAGTACCGCTGCATGGTGGGCGAAGACGCCCGAGTGATGGTATACGACCAGCATACGGAGCAGAACTTCCCCAAGGAACGGGTGGAGCACTTTGAGTTTGAGCACCAGCTGGGGAACTGCATGCGTACCGGAGACTATGAGGCCGCCCGGAATCTGGTTCACAGGATGCTCAACGCAGAGTTCAACCACACCCGTCCCTCCATTCAGATCTTCATGATCCGGGCCTATGGCATCATCAATGACCTGCTCCATGTGCTGGACGGTCTGGAGGAATCCTTCTCCATTGACTTTCTCATGGAGCTTCAGGCAGGCCCCAGAATTGTAAACGCCGCCTCCATTGCGGACATCTCCCGGGAGATGGACTACATTTTCGACGCCATCATCGCCCAGCAGCAGACCCGTGAGGAGGAGCCTGCATGGATTCAGCGGGTCATCGACTATATGGACGATAACTTTACAGACCCCAACCTGAATGTCACCAGCGTGGCAGAGGCCATGGACATCAATCCCGTCTATCTCAGCCGCATGCTGAAAAAATGCCGGAACATCCGGCCTCTGGAATACATCCATCAGAAGCGCATTGAAAAGGCCAAGCTCCTGCTGGGTCAGGGCGTCACCGTGAAGGACACCCTTTCACTGGTGGGCTACAGCAGTGCCCTGACCATGAACAGGGCCTTCCGAAAGTTTGAAAACACCACCCCCGGCACCTTCTACCGGGAAAAACAGTAAATACGCCTGCTGCAAAGGGAATGGACCCATCCCTTTGCAGCAGGCTTTTTCATTGTGTATTCAGTTCGCTCATTCAGAAATATGCTCCATGCCCTGCGCCAGCACCGTGTAAACATGGCTGTCTGCCAGTGAGTAGAAAATGGACTTCCCCTCCCGGCGGCTCTTTACAAGACGCCCCTGCTTCAGCAGCCGCAGCTGATGGCTGACCGCGCTCTGATTCATGCCGATCAGCTCCGCCAGATCGCAGACGCACAGCTCCTGCTGGGTCAGACTGCACAAAATCTTCAGCCGGGTGGGGTCGCCGAACAGCTTAAAAAGCTCCGCCATGGCTTCCACATCCTCCGGTCCGGGCAGTCTGACCTGTTCCAGTGCGTCCTGATGCACGCAGAATGCCTCACAGCCTTCCAATTCTGGGGTTTGTGCCATGGATGATCGCCTCCGGTTTGATGGTCTTTTATCATTATATCCGTTTTTCACTGAAATCTCAATGTTTTTTCCCGATCACGCCAAAAAAGGGGCGTACCGCGAAGTTCATCCCGGCACGCCCCGAAAAATTTGCGAAAACAGAATCAGCAGACCACCTGGCTCCAACCATAGGGGTCGGCGATCTTGCCCCACTGAATACCGGTGAGAGTATCGTACAGCTCCTGGGTCACAGGGCCGATCTTGCCGCCGGACACCTCATAGGTCTCACCCTTGAAGTACAGGGAGCCGATGGGGGATACAACTGCGGCGGTGCCGGAGCCCCAGGCCTCCTCCAGGCTGCCGTCCTTTGCAGCAGAGATCAGCTCATCCACGCTGATGCGGCGCTCCTCAACCTTGTAGCCCTTGTCACGGAGGATCTGCAGCAGGCTCTTCCGGGTGATGCCGGGGAGAATGGAGCCGTTGAGGGCAGGGGTAACGATGGTTCCGTTGATTTTGAAGAGGACGTTCATGGAGCCGACCTCCTCAATGTACTTCTGCTCCACGCCGTCCAGCCAGAGCACCTGAGAGAAGCCCTTCTGCTCTGCCCGTTCGCCGGCCCGGAGGGATGCAGCGTAGTTGCCGCCGCACTTGGTGAAGCCGGTGCCGCCGCGGACAGCACGGACATCCTCCTCCTCGATCATGATGCTGACAGGAGCGAGGCCGGTGGCATAGTAGGGGCCAACGGGGCTGAGGATGATGGCAAACTGATAGGTATGGGAAGCGTGAACACCGATGTGGTTATCGGTAGCAAAGATAAAGGGACGGATATACAGGGATGTATTGGGTGCAGAGGGAACCCAGTCCTTCTCCAGCTCCACCAGCTGCTTGGTTGCCTTTACGCAAAAATCCACATCCACAGCGGGAATGCTCATACGCTCGCAGGAGTTGTTCATACGCTTGAAGTTCTCCTCGGGGCGGAACAGGCGGATCTTGCCCTCGGCATCCCGGTAGGCCTTCATACCCTCGAAGATCTCCTGTGCATAGTGGAGCACCATGCAGGCGGGGTCCATCTGGAAGGGTGCATAGGGAACAATGCGAGCATCGTGCCAGCCCTTGTCAGTGGAATAATTCATCAGGAACATGTGGTCGGTGGTATATACGCCGAAGGGGATGTCAGCGCCCTGGGGCTTCTGCTTGTAGTTCTGAGTCAGCGTAACGGAAATTTCCATTTCTTTCGACCTCCAATGGTGTTTTTGTTTCTAATATTATAGCAAGCATTGTTCAACACTGCAAGGGGTTAAAGTGAAACTTGCGTTTTTTATGCGATTCTGCGAAAACAGGCTGCTGCAATGGGTAATTTTGCAGCAGCCTGTACATTAATAAAGGAAGATTACTTCTGGAGAACGTGATTCTCTCTGTTAAAATACTCCTTTGTCTCCCTGGCGACCACGCCGGACAGGGCGATCAGTGCAATAATGTTGGGAATTGCCATCAGGCCGTTGAATACGTCAGCCACGGTCCAGACCACGGATACGGTCAGATAGGGGCCAACCAGTACAGCCAGAATGTAAATCCAGCGGTAAACCTTCACGGCAGTGTTGCTGCTGGTCAGATACTCGCAGCAGCGCTCAGCGTAGTAGTCCCAGCCAAGAATGGTGGTAAAGGCAAAGAACATCAGGCAGAGCATCAGCAGGAAGGAGCAGACCTGAGCGGGGACGGGCAGCGCCTCCTGGAAGGCAAACATGGTAACGGCAGCGCCGGAGAGGCCAAGCTCAGGGAGCCATGCGCCAGTGATGACAATGGACAGGCCGGTGATGGTGCAGATAATGATGGTGTCCAGGAAGGTGCCGGTCATAGTGACCAGGCCCTGACGGACGCAGGACTTTGTCTGAGCTGCAGCGGCAGCAATGGGAGCGGAGCCAAGGCCAGCCTCGTTGGAGAAAATGCCACGGGCAACGCCCTTCTGGATGGCGGTCTTAATGGTAACGCCCAGCACACCGCCGGCAACGGCCTTGGGAGTGAAAGCGCCTACAACGATCTGAACAACTGCATCGGGAATCTTGGTAACATTGCAAATCAGAATCAAAATGCCGCAAATCACATAGATGATGGCCATGAAGGGGACCACCAGTTCGGTGACTTTTGCGATACGCTTGATGCCGCCGATAATGACCAGCGCAGCTGCCACGGTGACAATCAGGCCAACGATCACAGTGGTAAGGGTGATGGCAGTCTCACTGCTGGTGCCGGCAGCCAGTGTAAAGAGCACATGGCTCTTGTTGGGATCGAAGAAATTCTGAGCAGCATTGGTGATGCCGTTGATCTGCGTAATGGTACCAATGCCCAAAGCGCCTGCCAGCATGCCGAACACGGCAAATGCCTTAGCCAGCCATTTCCACTTGGCACCCATACCACGCTCAATGTAATAGAAGGGACCGCCCAGCGCATGGCCGTTTTCATCGACGGTGCGGTACTTGATGGCCAGCACGCCCTCCGCGTACTTGGTTGCCATGCCGAAGAAGGCAGCAACCTCCATCCACAGCAGAGCACCGGGGCCGCCTGCACAGATGGCAGAGCCTACACCGACAATGTTTCCGGTGCCGATGGTAGCGGAAAGAGCGGTACACAGGGCGCCGAAGGAAGTAACCTCACCCTCGCCATCCTCTTCATTCTTCACCATAAACTTCAGGGCCTTGCCCAGATGACGAACCTGCAGGCAGCGAGTGCGAACCGTCAGCCAGATGCCGCAGGCGAAAATCAGAATAATCAGCGGCCAACTCCAAAGCAGGTCGTCGATCTTTGTCACAATGCTATTAAAAGCTTCCATGGAAATACTCCATCCTTTCCTCTCGATTGTTTATCCTCCAATGCACCGGGGGTGCATATAGATACAAAAATAGCGAAATCCGTCTGGATTTCACCGAACATGCAAAGCTAAGGTCAGAAAGAAAGCTGCCTCTGTCCTTTTGCCTGAGAGATTACAGCCGGAACCCCGGTCGTTTGCACCTTCGGCACCTGTTTTTGGCTGAAAAAGCCAGCCCCACAGGATTCTCCAGATTGCGGTAGAGATGCAGTCACGGCGTACAACCCTGTACCACGCTTCTGAACCCGTCATTCCGCACGTTATGAAATTGTCGCAGTCATTTTTTATGACCTGATTCTAGCACAGGCTTTCATATAATGCAAGAGAAAATTGCGGTTTTTTCATAAAATACATAAAAAGAATGCATTTTCCGCATTTTTAGGTAGAAATGAAGAAAATATTTCAAAAATCCCGATGCGTTTGCAATAGCGCATCGGGATTCCTGCAAAATTCAAATCAATAGCCAACCGCAGTGGAGCCGCCGTCGATGACCACCACCTGACCGGTGGTATTCTCGCTCCATTCGCTGAGCAGGAACGCAGCCATGCCAGCAATTTCCTCCGGGTCGGACAGACGGCCTGTGGGAACACCCATGGCCGGGCCGCCGGGACCGGGTCCGGGAGCACCGGGGCCGCCGGGACCGCCGACAGGCTCCATATGAACGCCCGCACCGGCGGACATGACACCGCCAGGTGCAATGGCATTGACCCGAATCTTATTTCCGGCCCATTCTACGGCCCCCTGCATGCTCACAGCCACCACAGCGCCCTTGCTGGCGGAGTAATGGGCGGAGCACATGGGAGGCGTCATGCCCCGGATACCGGCCATGGACGCAATGTTGACCACTGCGCCGAACTGTTGGGGGATCATGGACTGCTTCACGCACTCACGCATCATGAAGAACAGGCCCTTGGCGTTGGTATTCATGACACGATCCCACTCGGCCTCCTCCAGATCCACAGCAGGACCGCCCGCCATGATTCCGGCAGACTGAATGAGGAACCGGATCTCACCCAGCTCAGAGCGGATCTTTTCCACCACACCGGGAATCGCAGCCACATCGGACACGTCCAGCGCATAGGGATATACATCACCGGCATCCTTCAGCAGCTCTGCTGCCTTATGTATTTTCTCGGGGTTCCGGCCGATCATGGCGACCCTGGCCCCGCTTTCTGCCATAACCTTTGCACAGACAAAGCCAATGCCAGAACCGGCGCCGGTGACAACACACACCTGATTATCAAAACGAATATTCATGATTCTGTTCTCTCCCTAAAAACAGTAGATACGTTAAGTCAAAAGAGAATGCCGCACTTGCCGAAGGAATAGACCTTGGCGCTGACTCCATCAGGCATGGGCATCTTCCCCTCCTCCGGGGCAATGGTTCCGTCCAGAGCGCCGTCCACCGCAGCCATCAGGCCGGTAATCACCGACAGGGATACCGGGCAGCTGTTGTGACAGGGATAGATGGTATCAAAGCCCCCCAGATTCTGGAGTTTATCCAGCGTCTTTCTGTATGTATGAATGTCCCGGTGGTCCCCCATCAGGAACACAGGGCCATAGGACAGGGTGTCTCCGGAGAACAGGATGCGGCTCTGGCGATCCAGCAGACAGATGCTGCCGGGGGTATGTCCGGGGGCCTCGATGATGCTCAGGAGCCGCCCTCCCAGTTCAAAGGAGGAAGCCTCGGTGATGGGATGAAGGTTCCCGGTAAACTCAGGCCGGAACCGGCGGATGATGGAGAACTCCTCCGGATGGGCATAGATGTCCCGGAACTGGCCGTCATTGGCAGTGTGATCTCCGTCTCCATGGGTGTGGAGGACAATCACAGGCAGATCCGTGATCTCACGAATCATCCCCATCAGATCACAGGGAACAGCGCCTGTATCCAGAAGCATGGCACGCTTTGTGCCTACGATCAGGAAAAAGCGAACCATCCCCCCCTGATCGAAGGCCCAGACGCCGGAACTGATTTTCTTTACGGTGGTTTCAAGATTGAACTGCTCCATGGGAACCCCCTCCGAATTATTTGAAGTAATCCACGCCAGCCTGGAAGATGGGCTGGTACTTTTCGCCGTAAATGTTCTTACCAACCAGTGCGCCCGCACGCTCCGTGTGGCCCATCTTACCAAGGACACGACCGTCCGGAGAGGTAATGCCCTCAATGGCCATCATGGAGCCGTTGGGATTATAGCGGATATCCATAGAGGGATTGCCCAGCAGGTCGGTGTACTGGAAGGCCACCTGACCGTTCTCCACCAGCTGACGAAGCATTTCCTCGGTGGCCACAAAGCGGCCCTCGCCATGGGAGAAGGGAACGTTGTGCAGGTCGCCCACCTGGCAGTGCATGAGCCAGGGAGACTTCACAGAGGCTACCCGGGTGGTGCTGTACCGGGACTGGTGGCGGCCAATGAGGTTGTAGGTCAGGGTGGGGCACTCCTTGTCCATGGGCACGATCTCCCCAAAGGGAACCAGACCCAGCTTAATGAGTGCCTGGAAGCCGTTGCAGATACCCAGCATCAGGCCGTCCCGCTGCTTCAGAAGGTCGTGAACAGCGTCCATCAGCACAGGATTCCGGAAGAAGGATGCAATGAATTTACCGGAGCCGTCAGGCTCGTCGCCGCCGGAGAAGCCGCCGGGCAGAATAATCATCTGTGCCTCCCGAATGGCCTTTTCCATGGCGTCCACGCTCTCCTGAAGGGCAGAGGCCGTCAGGTTCCGGACAACCAGAATCTCAGGCTCGCCGCCGGACTTGGCAACGGCACGGGCGGTATCATATTCGCAGTTGGTGCCGGGGAATACGGGGATCACAGCCTTGGGCTTCAGGTGCTTGTAGGCAGGAGCCTTATCCATCCGCTGATTATAGAGAACAGCGGGAGCGGAAACAGCATCTCCCGCCTTTACGGGGAATACGGATTCCAGCTTATCCTCCCAGAGCTTCTGATACTCGGAGATGGCTACGGGCTCATCGCCCAGATCAATGACTGCCTCGTCGGTGGTATAGCCAACCAGCACAGCGCCGGGGATGGGCTCGCAGGCCTCCGCCAGAATGCTGCCGTAGCTCTGGGCAAAGAGCTTCTCCGGAGAGAAGTCCTCCGCAATCAGGAAGCCGATCTCGTTGCCCATGGACATCTTGAAGATGCCCTCAGCAGCGCCGCCTGCGGTGAGAGACCATGCAGACAGGATCTTCCTCTCCTCAGAGAGCTGATGGATCTGACGGAATGCAGCCTTGGTGGCGTCGTAATCATGATAGCCGGGAACCTCAAAGAGATACACAGGATGGCCCGCAGCCTTGAACTCGGGAGAGAGCACCTTTTCGGCATTCTGGGGAGCAATGGCAAAGGAAACCAGCGTAGGCGGCACATCCAGTTCATTGAAGGAGCCGGACATGGAGTCCTTGCCGCCGATGGCCGCCACACCCAGACCAATCTGAGCTGTAAATGCGCCCAGCAGCGCAGCAAAGGGCTTACCCCAGCGGGCAGGCTCGGTACGCAGGCGCTCGAAATACTCCTGGAAGGTCAGATAGACCTTGTCCGGATCACAGCCTGCGGCAACCAGCTTGGATACAGACTCCACCACCGCACCGGCTGCGCCGGCAAAGGGGCTCTGGGAAGAGATGGCGGGGTTAAAGCCGAAGCTCATCACCGAGCAGGTGGAGGTATCCTTCACCCCGGAGGGCAGCAGTGCAGCCATGACCTGAGTGGGAGAGGTCTGATTCTTGCCGCCAAAGGGCATCAGCACAGAGGCCGCGCCGATGGAGCCGTCAAACCGCTCCACAAGGCCCCGCTGGGAGCAGCAGTCCAATCCGGCAACCAGCTTTCTGAGCTTTTCGGAGGGGGTTCCCTCGGGAATCTCACTGACAGGCGTAGGCAGCTTGGGCACCTGAACGGTTGTATGCTTGTCCGCGCCGTTGGAGGCCAGAAATTCACGGCTCAGATCCACAATGGATTTGCCGTTCCAGCGGAGTACCATTCTGGGCTCCTCAGTAACGGAAGCCACAAGGGTAGCCTCCAGATTCTCCCGGGCAGCGGCAGCCATAAACTCCGCCACATGCTCGGGAGCCACCACCACAGCCATACGCTCCTGAGACTCGGAAATGGCAAGCTCCGTGCCGTCCAGACCGTCATACTTCTTGGGAACCGCGTTCAGGTCGATGTCAAGGCCGTCGGCCAGCTCGCCGATGGCAACGGAAACGCCGCCTGCACCGAAGTCGTTGCAGCGCTTGATGAGCCGGGTCACAGTGGGGTCCCGGAACAGGCGCTGGAGCTTCCGCTCCTCAGGAGCGTTGCCCTTCTGAACCTCGGCCGAGCAGGTTTCCAGAGAAGCGGAGGTGTGGCTCTTGGAGGAGCCGGTTGCACCGCCGCAGCCGTCACGGCCGGTACGGCCGCCCAGCAGAATCACCCGGTCGCCCGGGGCGGGAACCTCACGGACAACGTTGGAGGCGGGAGCCGCGCCAACCACAGCGCCGATCTCCAGACGCTTTGCAACATAGCCGGGGTGATAGAATTCGTGTACAAGACCGGTGGAAAGGCCGATCTGGTTGCCGTAGGAGCTGTAGCCTGCGGCAGCGGTGGTGGTCAGCTTCCGCTGGGGGAGCTTTCCGGGAATGGTCTCGGAAAGAGGCACCGTGGGGTCTCCTGCGCCGGTGACACGCATGGCCTGATAGACATAGCTTCTGCCGGACAGGGGGTCCCGGATGGCGCCGCCCACACAGGTGGCCGCGCCGCCGAATGGCTCGATCTCTGTGGGCTGGTTGTGGGTCTCGTTCTTGAACATCAGCAGCCAGTCCTCGGTCTGGCCGTCCATATCCGCGTCCACATGGACGGAGCAGGCGTTGATCTCCTCGGACTCGTCCAGATTCTTCAGGATTCCCCGCTTTTTCAGGGTCTTGGCAGCCAGGGTGCCCATGTCCATCAGTGTGATGGGACGGGTCTTTGCCCTTTCCCCATAGACCTCCTCCCGGCAGGAAAGATACAGCTCATAGGCCTTCCGGACCTCCTCGTCCAGAATCTCGGAGGAATCAATATGGGTGGAGAAGGTGGTGTGGCGGCAGTGGTCAGACCAGTAGGTGTCCACCACCTTCAGTTCCGTGACGGTGGGATCTCTCTTTGCTTCATTCCTGAAGTAATCCTGGAAGAAGCTCAGGTCGTCCAGATCCATTGCCAGACCGTACTGCTCCAGAATGGGCGAAAGCTGGTCCTTGGGGGTGTCAATAAAGCCCTCGAGGGTCGCCACCTCCGTAGGAATTCCATAGGTCTGCTCCAGAGTAGCGGGCTTTTCAAGGCTGGCCTCCCGGCATTCCACGGGGTTGATCACATAGCCCCGGATTTTGTCCATGTCCTCCTCAGACAGATCGCCGTAGAGCACATAGACCTTTGCGGCAGACACCAGAGGACGCTCGCCGCAGGAGAGAATACCGATGCACTGGGCGCAGGAATCCGCCCGCTGGTCATACTGACCGGGCAGAGACTCTACTGCCAGAACCCGGCACTGCCCCAGGGGAGGAAGCTCCTCATCGTAGCAGTCGTCCACCATGGGCTCAGAGAATACCGTGACCCGGGCCTTGTCATAAATCTCCCGGGTGAGCCCCTGGGCGTCATACCGGCAGAAAATCCGCAGGCCGGTGAGGCCCTTGATACCAAGCTGCTCCTTCAGATCCTGCAGCAGCTTTCCGGCTTCCACCTGAAAGCCGTCGCGCTTTTCCGTATAGCAGCGAAATACTTGAACCATACGTTTATACCTCCATTACTTCATTACAGTTCCTATCTCAGTTTACTTCAATATTCTCAATGTGATAAAACAGATTCCCCGGAGACGGGTCCAGCCCGCTCAAAACGCCCCGGGTGGTGAACACCGCGTTGTTCTGGAACAGAACCGGGCAGATATAGGCCGTTTTGATAATATACTCATAGAGATCATAGCGGTTGCCGCTGTTCTCCCGGGATGCATACAGCAGAGACTCCAGAGTTTCATCATATCCGATGTGCCCATAGTTGAGATCACCGGTGGACAACAGCAGTGACCGAAGTTCAAAGTCCGGCGTCAGAGCCACATCCGAATAGAAAAGGTCATAGTCCGTATTGTTTAGCCGGTAGAAGAACTCGTCCTCCTCCACCACCGCCAGCTCCACCGTGAAGCCCACGGCAGCAAGCTGTTCCGCGGCCATTTTCGCTGCCGAGACCCGGTTGAGATTGCCGCTGGCCACCAGCATCAGAATGCGGTTGTATTCTATTTCGTCCTTCTCATCCTCAGGCTCCGATTCCGGGTCGTCATATTCATCGTAGCCGTCGTTCTCTTCTCCGTCGTTCTCTTCCCCTTCTTCCTCGTCGGGGATCCCCTCGCCGGTGGTGGTGGTTACGGAGCCCCCTGCGGAGGCCTGTCCGGTGCGAACCGGATGATCCTCCGGCAGATAGAAGGAGCTGCTGTCCAGCAATCCCTGGAGGGCGGCATCGGGATTGTATTCAACCTGCTTTGCCAGCTCCTCGTCATACATGCTGGAGGAGGGAGCCACCGGTAGGGCGGCAGCATCGGCATAGTTGTGATACACCTTTTCGGCAATTCCCACCCGGTCTATGGCAAGAAGGGCTGCCTGCCGAACCTCCTGATCCTGAAAGATGCCGTACTGCATATTAAACCCGATATACTGCATCACCGTGTCCTTGCTGGCATACAGCTCAAAATCGCAGTGAAAATCCGCAGCGCTGGAGGTGGACAGGGGATTATTATACACAAAATGGACGTTGTCGATCTCAAAATTGTCTCTGGTATCCTCTGCGGAGAGGCTGGAGAACAGGTTCACCGTGCTGAAGGAAATCTTGTCCGCGCCCTGCCACCAGTCGTCATTTTTCTTCAAAGCCGTGGAGGACACATGGACGAAGGGCCCGGTGCCCACAGGGCTTGAGGTGGAACTCTGACTGGGGATGATGGGACAGTCCAGCAGCTCTGGAAGCCGGTCGTTGGGGGAGTTCATATGCACCACCAGCGTGTGGAGGCCCGTCACCTCATAATAGCCCACATCCCGGAATCGGGAAACATAGATGCCGGATTCCGCAGCCTTTCCAAGGGAGTACTGCACATCCTCGGCAGTCAGGGCCTTTCCGTTGGAGAAGGTGGCCTCCTGAATTTCAAAGGTGTAGGTGCGCCCGTCATCGCTGAGGGTATAGGACTTGCAGAGCACAGGCTCCGCATCAAATTCATGGTTCAGGGTGAACAGCCCCTCATAGATCAGCTGCATCACCGCACGGTTTTCCATCCCCATGCAGTTGTAGGGGTCCCAGCCATAGCTGTTGTTGAAGGGCATGGAAAAGGTTTTCTGGCCGTTGATGGTGGGAATCACATCCTGGGTCTCCGCTTCGGAGGAAGCGACGCTGTCCTGTCCAAAGGCAAAGCCCGTGTCATCGCTGCCGGTGACGGTCTCATTCTTGCCGCAGCCCGCCAGGACTCCCAGAAGAATCGCAAGGGCCGTCAACAGGCTGATGAATCGCTTTTTCATGCTTTGCCTCCCGCAACGATCACCGCACCAAGGGAGCCCCGCTGATCGCCCATGCGCCGGTGGGACCAGAAGGTGTCCGTATCGCAGGCGGTACACAGGGGAGATACCTCAATGTGCTCCTGCAGAAGCCCCGCTCGCA
The DNA here is from genome assembly GCA_029012465.1 of Oscillospiraceae bacterium. Lineage (GTDB taxonomy): Bacteria > Bacillota > Clostridia > Oscillospirales > Oscillospiraceae > HGM13006. The sequence continues at coordinate 34,121 of JAQXMD010000173.1, forward strand.
GCAGGAAGGTACGGTTGATGGTTTTCAGATCCACATGGTACTTCTCCCCGGTCTGCCGGATGGCATTTTCCGCCGCATCACCCAGTGCCTTTCTCATGGCCTCGGGCACATCCCCGTCGGTTTCAAAGCAGTCCATGCATACGCAGGGGCCAAGGGCGGCCCGGATATTCTCAGGCTTTGCGCCGAATACCCGGCACAGCTCCCGGGCAGTTTTTTCCGCAATGCCCATGGCCGTTCCCCGCCAGCCAGCGTGGCAGGCTCCCACCGCTCCGGTGACTGGGTCCTCCAAAAGGACAGTACCGCAGTCGGCGGAAAAGACGATCAACGCCGTGCCGGGGGTATTCGTAATCAGGCCGTCGGCCTCATAATCCGTTTTTTCAAAGAGCTTGCCCCAGTCTTTCTCATCCACAACGCGGATATCGTCCCGATGCACCTGCACCGAACGCACCACTTCATGGGGATCAAAGCCCAGAGTTCTGCCCAGAATGGCGTAGTTCTCCTTCACATTGGAAGGCTCGTCGCCCCGGTTGATCCCCAGATTCATGGAGGAAAGATATCCGCTGCTGACCCCGCCCAGGCGGGTGGTGAACCCGTGGGGACGGGAGATGACATCGCTTGTATACAGGAGCAATGAACCCTGTTTCAGTTCGTGAAAGCTCATATTGCCTCCTCAGGACTGGATTTGCTTGCCTGCCGCCATATCCTTATCCAGGCAGCAGTTCTTATACTTTTTGCCGGAGCCGCAGGGACAGGGATCATTGCGGCCCACCTTGACCTTTTTCTTCACAGGCTCTCTGCGGACGGTCTTGTCATCCCCGCCACCTGTTGCAGTGACCTTTGCCACCTTTTCACGCTTGGGAGCCTCGTTCTGCTGAATCCGCAGCAGGAACATCCGGCGGGTGGTCTCCTCCTGAATGGCCCTGTTCATGGCCTCAAACATGGCAAAGCCTTCCCGCTTGTATTCCACAAGGGGATCGTTCTGGCCATAGGCCCGGAGCACAATGCCCTGACGAAGATCCTGCATGGCATCGATCTGATCCATCCAGTATTCATCCACCACCCGGAGCGTCACAACACGCTCTGCCTCACGCATGAGCTGGGGGGTATACATCTGTTCCTTCAGGGCATAGGTCTTGGAAGACAGCTCCATGACCTTGTCCAGCAGCCTGTCCGCATTCAGGGTGGAAAGCTCCTGATCGTCGGGGTTATATGCGCCCTTGGGGAAGTACAGGCCCTCCATGGTTTTGAGGATTTCCCCGAGCTCCTCCCGGCTCTCCAGATACTCTCTTTCACCCATGACAGCGTGGATCTCCGTGGAGAACACATTCCTGCGCATGTTTTCCAGCGCAGTTTTCAGGTCCTCCCCGTCCAGCACCCTCTGGCGCTGCTCATAGATGACCTTACGCTGGGTATTCATGACATCATCGTACTCCAGCACGTTCTTTCGGGTCTGGAAGTTGATGCCCTCCTTCTTTCTCTGGGCCTCCTCGATGCGTCCCGAGAGGATCTTCTGGTCAATGGGGGTATCCTCGTCAATGCCCAGCTTGTCCATCATGCCGGCAATGCGCTCAGAGCCGAACAGCCGCATCAGGTCGTCCTCCAGACTGATATAGAAGCGGCTTTCACCGGGATCGCCCTGACGGCCGGAACGGCCGCGGAGCTGATTGTCGATCCGGCGGGACTCATGGCGCTCGGTGCCGATCACATAGAGACCGCCCACGGCGCGAACCTTCTCCGCCTCCTGAGAGGTGATGGCGGAGTACTTGGCATAAAGCTCCTTATAGGCCTCACGGACGGCCAGAATATCCGGATCGTCGGTGTCGGCATAGGAGGTGGATTCCACGATCAGCTCCTCCTCGAAGCCCTGCTTGCGAAGATCATTCTTGGCCATGAACTCCGGGTTGCCGCCCAGCATAATATCCGTACCACGGCCGGCCATGTTGGTGGCAATGGTCACAGCACCCAGCTGGCCTGCCTGTGCCACAATCTCCGCCTCTTTTTCATGGTGCTTTGCGTTTAATACATTGTGGGGAATGCCCTCTTTTTTCAGCAGGTGGCTCAAAACCTCGGACTTTTCAATGGAGATGGTGCCCACCAGCACAGGCTGGCCCTTGTCATGGCACTCCTGAATCTGGCGGATCACCGCCCGGAACTTGCCCATCTCTGTCTTATAGACGATGTCGGAATGATCCTGCCGGATCACGGGCTTGTTGGTGGGGATCTCGATCACATCCAGATTGTAAATCTGCATGAACTCGTCCTCTTCGGTGAGGGCAGTGCCGGTCATGCCGGAGAGCTTGTTGTAAAGACGGAAGAAATTCTGGAAGGTGATGGTTGCCAGAGTTTTGGACTCGTTGGCCACATCCACGCCTTCCTTGGCCTCGATGGCCTGATGGAGGCCCTCGGAGTAGCGGCGGCCATACATCAGACGGCCTGTGAACTCGTCAACGATGATGACCTGGCCGTCCTTCACCACATAGTCAATATCCCGCTTCATGATGCCCCGGGCCTTCAGCGCCTGATTCACATGGTGGGCAATGGTGGTGTTCTCCGCATCGGACAGGTTCTCAATGCCGAAGAACTGCTCCGCCTTCCGAATGCCGGAGGCAGTCAGGGTGGCATTCCGGTCCTTTTCATTGACAATGTAGTCACAGTCGAAGTCGTCCTGTGCTTCCTTGTCATTGGTGTCGGCAAAAACCATCCGCTTCATGCGGGAAACCAGAGCGTCGGCCTGGGCATAGAGCTGGGAGGAAGCCTCGCCCTTGCCGGAAATAATCAGCGGGGTTCTGGCTTCATCAATCAGGATGGAGTCCACCTCGTCCACGATGGCGAAGGCATGGCCCCGCTGAACCATCTCCGACTTGTAGATGGCCATATTGTCACGGAGATAGTCAAAGCCCATCTCGTTGTTGGTGCCGTAGGTAATGTCTGCGGCATAGGCCTCCCGACGCTGGGCGTTGTTCAGGCCGTGAACGATCAGGCCCACAGACAGACCCATATAGCGGTAGACCTTACCCATCCACTCGGAGTCACGCTTTGCCAGATAGTCGTTGACGGTGACAATGTGGACGCCGTTTCCCGCAAGGGCGTTCAGATAGGCAGGCAGAATTTCCACCAGCGTCTTACCTTCACCGGTTTTCATCTCGGCGATGCGGCCCTGGTGGAGCACGATGCCGCCGATGAGCTGCACCCGGTAGGGGCGCATGCCCAGAACCCGGTCAGCAGCCTCCCGGACAGCCGCAAAGGCGTCGGGCAGAATGTCATCAAGGGTCTCGCCCTTTGCAAGGCGATCCTTCAGCTTCTGGGTCTGCCCCTTCAGCTCCGCCTCGTTCATGGCCTGATATGTGGGCCCGAGGGCCTCAATTTTGTCCACAATGGGGGTAATGGCCTTGACCTCGCGCTCGGAATGGGTGCCGAAGAGCTTATTCATGGCACTTGAGAAAATTCCCATATATCAATGTCCTTTCGTACAGCAGTGTGCAGGATATAATGAATCAACTTATATTATAGCACAAGCAGCGGCGGAAAAAAAGTAATAAGAAGAAAAAAGTTCCCGCATTCTCTTTCGGAACAAAAAGGGACTGCCTCATTTTGTTTTGAGACAGCCCCTTGATTGAATTCTATTTCGCCGACATCGGCAAATTCTACGAGATTCGTCTGCAATGCTTTTGGGGGCGTTGCATTTTTGCAACGCCCCCAGCTTGGAATACTGCCGCAATCTGTTAACGAACCAGATACCGTTCGTAAGCTGCCTGCTTCAGTTCGATGCAGGTTTCAATGCCCATGCCCTGAAGCTCCTCAATGAAGCTGTCCCATTCAGACATGGCCGTTTCGCCGGTAACAAACTTGCTATGGTATACCTGTTTGCAGGCTCCATCTGCTTGTTTTCCTGCAAAAGGATTGACAACCCCCAGCCTGACAGCGATAATAATGAAAAAGCAATCTATTACAAACGGAAGGAATCCCCATGATTACCATGAACCCCGATACACTGCTGGATCAGGCCGGTATGGAACGGGCCTTTACCCAGTATTTTGAAGATGTAAAAACCCAGTGCAGCGGCACCCTCAATCCCATGCTGGACGCCCATCTGCTGTCCTGCAGCCGGGATCAGCAGACTCTGACCGTCTGGGCGGAGCCTCAGCCCTGGATGGCCAACCCCGGAGGCATCCTTCACGGCGGCATCATCGCAGCCTATATGGATGTGGTCATGGGGCTGCTCTGCCGTTACTGCTCCGGCGGATATATGCCCGTGTCCATCCATGTGGATGTGGACTATCTCCGGGCGGTTCCCATTCAGGGAAAAATCATCGTGGAGGCACGGATCAACCGGCTGGGTTCCTCCCTCTGCGTTGCGGAGGCAAAACTGTGGGCTTTTGACCGGCCCGACCGGCTTCTGGCCACCGCCGGAGGCACCTATTCTATTGGAAAGGGCAAGTCGTTGACGAAAAAAAATAACTGATTTTGTCCGAAAACACTTGACCTTCCACCTACCGGAAGCTGTATCATACATATAATCTCTCATGAAAGGACTGTTTTTCATGCTGAAAATTGAGCATCTCACAAAGGTATACGGAGACAAAAAAGCCGTTGATGATCTGTCCCTGCACATTCAGCCCGGTGAGATCTACGGCTTCATCGGCCACAACGGCGCCGGCAAAACCACCACATTGAAGGCTGTCACGGGGATTCTCCAGTTCGACCAGGGCGACATCTTCATCGACGGAACCTCCGTCCGGGAAAATCCGCTGGCCTGTAAATCCATCATTGCCTACATCCCTGACAATCCCGATCTTTACGACTTTATGACCGGTATCGGTTATCTGAACTTTATTGCCGATATTTTCGGCGTTCCTGCGGAGGTTCGTCAGCAGCGAATCCGCACCTATGCCGATGCCTTTGAACTGACCGACGATCTGGCCCAGCCCATTTCCGCCTACTCCCACGGCATGAAGCAGAAGCTGGCCATTATTTCCGCACTGATCCATCAGCCCAGGCTGATGATTATGGACGAACCCTTTGTGGGTTTGGACCCCAAGGCTTCCCATGTGCTCAAGGAGCTGATGCATGAGCTGTGCAGCAAGGGCGGCGCCATCTTCTTCTCCACCCACGTTCTGGACGTGGCGGAAAAGCTCTGTGACAAGGTGGCAATCATCAAGGAAGGAAAGCTCATCAAGTGCGGCACCATGGAGGATGTCCGCGGCGACGCCTCTCTGGAGTCCGTATTCCTGGAGCTGGAGGGCTGAGTTATGCTGAAAGCACTTCTGAAAAAACAGTTTCTGGAGCTGAACACCTTCTATTTCCAGA
>JAQXMD010000174.1 GCA_029012465.1 Oscillospiraceae bacterium
CTGGAACGCTGGGGCGCTCCAGCGGAATGTGCAAGGATTTTGGGCGGTTTTACCCGAAATCCTTGCACTTGAACAAAGCCAATTGGCCTTGCAAGCCTTGGCTTTCAAGGCTTGCAGCTTTGTTCATTATGCATTATAATAGTTTCAGTCAATATAATTCTGTGGGAGGGAGTTTTGAATATGGAACCCCATGGTTTTTTACGTCAGAAGCTGGATGTGAAGGTACTGTGTCTGTACATAACAGCCCGGCTTGACGCACCGCTGGACGTTGATGAATTATTTGAAGTAGCGTTTCAGGACGAAAGCCTGAACTATTTTACAATGGCAGAATGCCTTTTGGAGCTGACAGATTCCGGCCATCTGGAACGGGATGACCGGGGACGCTATACCATAACGGAAAAAGGCCGTGAGCAGGGCGGCTATGTGGAGGATTCCCTCCCCCTGTCAGTCGTACAGAAGGTAGATGTGGCCATCCGTGAGAAGAATCATCAGATTCTGATGGACGAGCGGCTGAAGACCTCTGTTTCTCAGGACCAGGATGGAAACTGGCTGGCTACACTGGACTATCGGGATACCGGCAAGCCCCTGATGAAGATCACCCTGCTGGCCCCCAATGAGAATCACGCCTCCATTATGGCAAAAAACATGAAGCGGGATGTGGCGAAAATTTACAAGGCCGCCTATGACGCAGCCACTACCCTGGATAAGAAGCGGAGTGATCCCTTTTGAGAGAGTTTCAGAATGCTGGCTCCGTCATTCGGGTGGAGATGGTTCGCTGCGGCTACACCTCGGAGTCCCTCTGTGAAGCAACGGAGATCAGCCCCACGGTTCTCAGGGATATACTCACCGGAAGGAAAACCTCCATCAGCACCCGGAATATCTGCGCCATGGCCCGGGCTTTCGGGTTCTCCGCGTCAGAATTCATCGATCTCTTATCTGGCGCGGTGGGTTTTCCCCCATACACAACTGAATAAGCAGAAAGAACCGGTACAGGTCGGCCTGTACCGGTAAGTTTTATTTTTCAGCAAGAATCTTATTCAGCTCTGCCATAAAGCTGTTGATGTCCTTGAACTGACGGTAAACGGAGGCAAAACGCACATAGCTGACCTCGTCCAGAGGCTTCAGTCGTTCCATGACCAGCTCGCCCACATATTCGCTTTTGACCTCACGCTCCAAAGAGTTCTGAACGATCTGCTCAATCTCCGATGCGGCAGCCTCCAGGGTGGCGATGGGAACAGGGCGCTTTTCGCAGGCGCGAACCATACCGTTGAGGACTTTGTTTCTGTCAAAGGTCTGACGGCGGCCATCCTTCTTCACTACCACAATGGGGAGACTTTCCACGGTTTCATAGGTGGTAAAGCGCTTTCCGCAGCTGAGGCATTCGCGCCTTCTGCGAATGGAGACACCGTCCTCAGAGTGACGGGAATCGACGACCTTACTTTCTTCGTAGGCACAAAACGGACATTTCATGGAAATTACCGCCTTTCAGAGATATTATGTTGATTTTATCAGAATTTTTTCGGATTGTAAACAGTTTTTGTTGAAAAACAAGGGGATTTCAGCCCTTAGAGCAGCTTTTGGAAGCCGGGCAGCTTCTTCAAAATCAGAACGATCACACATCCGCAGGCCAAAACTGTCAAAATCCAGACCCCGCAGGCAGGCAGTACATGGATTTTCGGCTCCAGCGTCTCGAATACAGGAAGCAGCTCATTGCGCAATATTCCCTCCAGCAGATATACCCCGAAGGTGCAGCCGCCAACGGTGCAGAACAGCTTTTCCAGCCATCCCGGAAGCGTGTGTGCCCTGCAAAAACGGCATACTCCAATATAAATGGTAAATGCGGGGATGCATACAAGGGCATTGAGCACAGACAATCTGGTTTCCCCGGTGGTTCGGAAGCTCCAGTCAGACAGACCATACATCACAGCCAGAGAAAGAATGCTCAGGATCAGCAGCAAAACCATGTGCTTTCGCTCCACCCTCTCCCACCGGAACCGCTGGGTCATGTAATAGCCCATTACAAAGTAGAATATGGTCCGTTCCGCCATGGGAATGAAGAAATCGGCGTGGAGGTATCCAAGTTCCAGAAACAGTCCAAGGGGGGACAGAACGCAGTAGTAAACCAGATGAATCCCAATCAGATAGTGAAAGGCCCGGTCAGACATGCCCTGTACCATAGGCCTGAGGAAGGGCAGCATCAGCATCAGGGAAAGATGGGCATACAGATACCAGTATGGAATGCTGGAGCCATCCTGCCACAGCAGCTGGAAAAAATGATGAATGCCCGGCTCCGGG
>JAQXMD010000175.1 GCA_029012465.1 Oscillospiraceae bacterium
GCTTCGCCGGGAGCTTCAGATGGAGGCCCTGCCCCATATGACCTGCCGGGACCGGAATCTCAACGCCACCAAGGCGCTCCTGCTGGGACTGTGCTCCGAGGGGGTCCACAATGTGCTGACCATCACCGGCGACCCCATTCCATCAGCCAGCCGGGACGAGGTCAAGAGCGTTTATAACTTCAATTCCCGGATGCTGGCCAGCTACATCCGCTCTTTGGGTGAGACCATCCTGCCGGTGCCCTTCCATGTGTTCGGGGCACTGAATGTGAACGCCCGAAATTTCCACATTCAGCTGGAGCTGGCGCAGGAGAAGGAGAAAAACGGTATCTGCGGCTTCCTGACCCAGCCGGTGCTTACGGAGCAGGGGCTTGAAAACCTGAAGCTGGCCAGGGAAACCCTGAAGGGAAAAATCCTCGGGGGCATTATCCCCATTGTAAGCCATCGGAACGCCTGTTTTATGAACAGTGAGGTGGCGGGCATCCGTGTGGATGACCAGATCGTCGCCATGTATGAGGGTGCGGACCGGCAGCAAGGGGAGGAGCTGGCCGTGAAAATCTCCTCTGCCGTTGCAAAAGAGATTGCTCCCTATGTGGACGGCTACTACCTCATCACCCCCTTTGGCCGTACCGGCCTGATGGCCCGGATCATGAAGGCCATCCGGGAGCAGGAGAACTGCTGAGGGGTACACCTTGTACATAAACAACGCCCGATTTCCGAAATGAACCGGAAATCGGGCGAAATCATTATTTTTGAAGGTTTTCCAGCAGATCCGCGTAGTCACTCTGGACGGCGTGGGGACGGGTGGAGGTCCGTTTCCGCTTTGCCACCTCTGCCGCGGAGCTGGCGATGGGCTGAACGGTGCCGGCACCCGCGATGCAGCCTCCGGGACAGGCCATGCCCTCCAGCAGATAACCGTCATACTTTCCCGCTTTGGCCAGAGTCAGCAGCTTCCGGCACTGGGAAAGACCGTCGGCTCGCTCTATTTTGATCTCCCGATCCGGGTACAGCTGACGGATGCAGTTGGCCACCGCCTGAGCCACGCCGCCGCTGACGGCAAAGCCCCGGCCGTCTCCGCTGGCGCCGTGGAGGGAATCCTCCTCCGGGAGGCTGGCAATGTTGATCTCCTTCGCCTCCAGCATACCCATGACCTCCTCGAAGGTCAGAACAAAATCCACATCGCTGCGGATAATCAGTCGGCTGGCCTCCAGCTTTTTGGCGGCGCAGGGACCGATAAAGGCCACCATACAGCCGGGATGGGTCTGCTTGATGAGTCGGGCGGTGAGCACCATGGGAGTCAGCGCCATAGAAATGCACTGGGCCTGCTCCGGAAACAGCTTTTTTGCCATCATGGCCCAGGCAGGACAGCAGGAGGTGGCCATAAAGGGCAGCTCCTCCGGCACCTTTTCCACAAAATCTCTGGCCTCGTCAATGGCGCAGAGATCCGCGCCGATGGCCACCTCAATGGCATCCGCAAAGCCCAGAGCCTTAAAGGCGGAACGGATGCGCTCCGGAGTCATATCCTTTCCAAACTGACCCTCAATGGCGGGCGCAATGGCAGCATAGACCGGAACGTCACTGCGGATGGCCTGAATCACCTGAAAAATCTGGGCCTTGTCGGCAATGGCACCGAAGGGACAGTTGGCAAGGCACATGCCGCAGGAGACGCACTTGTCCTGATCGATCTCTGCCCGGCCATACTGGTCGGAATGGATGGCGTTCATGCCGCAGGCCTTGGCGCAGGGCCGCTCCTGCCGTAAAATGGCCCCATAGGGACAGACGGAGATGCACTTTCCGCATTTGATGCACTTGTCCGGGTCCAGCGTTGCATGCTTATACTCCTTGGAGATGGCACCGGTGGGGCAGACCTCCCGGCAGGGATGGGCCAGACACCCCTGACAGGCATCTGTAATCTTGATGACATTGTCCGGACAGGAGTGACAGGCAAACTTGATGATGTTGATGAGGGGCGGCTGATAGTATTTTTCCGGCTTTACACATTCCTCCGCGCCGGAGGAAACAGGTGCGTGCTCTGCGGCGGTACGGAGAGGAAGTCCCATGGACAGGCGCATCCGCTCCTTCACAATGGCCCGCTCCAGAAAGACGCTTTCCCGGTATACGGACACCTCACCGGGGATGATCCGATAGGGGATCAGCTCCATCTGGGACAGGTCCCCCTCCTCATAGGAATAGGACAGCTTTGCAACCTCCGCATAGACCCGCTTGCGGATGTCATTGACAGAGGTATAGATTCCTCGGGTACTCATTGCAGCTCCTCCTTCCGGCAATAATCAGGCTTCTAAATGAATGAAATATTATAAACGTATGATACAAGTAACCCTGAGGCTATGGTATCAGAAATCAGAGAAATAATCAACTGCAATTTTTGGGAAATTCGGGAGATGCCTGAAGCCGTTCTTTGACAATCCACCGGGGCGTGGTATAATGAACAAAGACACAAAGCCACAAAGCCAACCCTGCATGCAAGGAGGAGCTCCTATTGAAGTTCAGACCCAGTATCTCCTTTTCCCATCTCCGGGAGGACCTGATTTCCGGCGTCATTGTGGCGCTGGTGTCCATTCCCATATCCATGGGCTATGCCCAGATCGCCGGACTGCCGCCGGTGTACGGCCTGTATGGGTCGCTGCTGCCGATTCTGCTGTTTGGCCTTCTGTCATCCTCGCCACGGTTTGTCATCGGGGTGGACGCCATGCCTGCGGTGATGGTGGGAAATCTATTGGGCACGCTGGGCATTGCCGGAGGATCGGAGGAGGCGCTGACTCTGGTGCCGGTGATTACCCTTCTGACAGGAATCTGGTTCCTGATTTTCCGGGCGTTCCGGGCGGGACGGGTGGTCAAATATATCTCCACCCCGGTGATGGGCGGCTTTATTTCCGGCATCGGCGCCACCATCATTCTGATGCAGATTCCCAAGCTCTTCGGCGGCTCCGCCGGACTTGGAGAGCTGCTTCCCCTGCTGGAGCATTTGTGGGGGGAGTTTGAGAATTTCCACGGCCTTTCGGCCCTTCTGGGCTTCGGTACGGTGGCAATTATTCTTGTGAGTAAAAAGCTTGTTCCCAAATTTCCCATGCCTGTACTGATGATGGTTGCGGGCGTTGTGCTGACCACGGTGTTCCATGTGGATGAACTTGGGGTAAAGCTGCTGCCCGCTGTGGAAGGGGGATTGCCCCGGCTGATGCTTCCGGATATTTCTCTGATCCCGGGATACGGGAAGGAAATTGTGGTGCTGGCGCTGACCATTGCTCTGGTGGTCATGGCCCAGACCCTGCTGGCCACCAACAGCTATGCCATGAAATACGGCGAAAAAATCGACACCAGCCGGGAGCTGACAGCCTATGCCGCTGCAACCCTTTCCGGGGCTTTGGTGGGCTGTTGCCCCATCAACGGCAGCGTTTCCCGCAGCGGCATTGCGGATCAGTTTTCCGTAAAATCTCAGCTGATGAGCGTTGTGGCCTCCCTGACCATGGTGGTGGTATTGCTCTTTGGCACAGATTTGCTGAAATATCTGCCGGTTCCGGTGCTGACGGGCATTGTGATTGCGGCGCTGATTGGAATTCTGGACATCAAAATGGCGAAAAAGCTGTGGAAGGCAAACCGCCGGGAGCTGTTTATCTTCCTGATGGCCTTTTTCGGGGTGCTGCTGTTCGGCACCATTTACGGGGTGGTCATCGGCGTGGTGCTGTCCTTCGGGGCGGTGATCGTTGGGGCCGTGGTGCCCCCCAAGGCGTTTCTCGGTGTGATTCCCGGCCATGAGGATCTGTATGATCTGGCGCGGAATCACAACGCCAGACCCATTCGGAATACAGTGATCTACCGGTTCAGCGGCAACCTGTTCTTCGCCAACATCGGAGATTTTCAGGAGGATATTGAGGCCTCCATCACCCCGGATACCAAACAGCTGATCGTGGATGGCAGAGGCATCAGCAGCATCGACATTACCGCAGCGGAACGGTTGGTGCTGATCTACGAAGACCTGAAAAAACGGGGCATCCGGTTTTATCTGACGGAGCATGTGGGTGCGGTCAACGACCAGCTCCGGGCCTTTGGGGCAGAGGTGCTGATTCAGGAGGGGGCAGTTCGCCGTTCGGTGGAGCTGGCTCTGGGCAGCGCGGGACTCACAAGTCCCTATCCCCTGGAAGGGGTGGATTCAGACGGGACACCGGACTGGCTGAACTCCAGTGAGCACCTGGCGGAGTTTGAATGGCTCTTTGGGGAGGATTCCCAGATGGTTATGGAAAGACTTGCCCGGGAGATCGGCGAGAGAATTCTATCCGAGCGTGGGCTGACCCCGGAGCTGCTGGAGCAGGCTGAGACCAGCACAGGCTGGGGCAGAGTGGGTCTGTTTGACGAGGATGAGCTGCTGGATCATCTGGAGCTTTATCTGGAGGATCTGGCCCAGCACGGCGACATTGATGAGGACCGGCTGCCGGGACTGGAACGGCAGATCGAGCACCGCAGAAGAATTCTGGAGGAAAAGCTTGCCGCAACAAACCCCGAGGCCCTGCAGCTGCTCCACGGACACCGGGCAACCCTTGCCCGACACTTCATGGAGCGGAACCCGGAAAGCTATCAGCGGATTCTGGAGCACCATCAGAGAATTCAGGAGAAGCTGGCGAAGGATCACCCGGAGCTTGGGGAACGGCTCCGCCGTCTCCGGGAGGACCATCATTCGGAATAATGCATTGGAATACTGGAATACAGACTGGGACTGCCTCAAAACAAAATGAGGCAGTCCCAGATTTTCCTATGGTAAGACTATTTTTTCCTGCGGCTGAAATACCGCCGGGTGATGTCCAGAAACTGCTGGGCAGGATGGGCAAGGATCACGTCGCTGCGATAGCAGATATAGCCGGTGGCCAGAGACGGCATATTGGAAATGGAATAGCTGGGCGGAAAGTCTGAATGGCTGGCGGCCTGCCCGGCGAAGGTGATACAGGCGGCCTGTCCGTTGACGCAGAGCTGGGTCAGGGCCTCTGTTGCGCCGATAATGGGCAGGTATTTTGGGGTAAAATGATTCTGGGCGAAGGCCATTTCCGACAGCTTTTCCAGAGGGGTGTTCCGGTGCTCCACGAAGGGGCAGCCCTCCAGGGCTGAGAGGTCCCCTTCCCGGAGTCGTGTTCGGTGAAGCCGCCAGCCGTCGCCATATACCTGCTTCAAAAGGGAATCCCGGACACAGACCACCATCCGGTCATAGAAAAGCACCTCGCTTTTGTAGCCGCTGCCCAGCTCCCGGGCACTGAAAAACAGGGGAATATCGGTGGGAATCCGCTCCCCGGCGGGAATACACCGGGTCCGGAGCAGCACGTTCGGCTCCTTTTTCAGAAACTGGTCGATCAGCGGCGGCACAAAATCGGGAATGCCGTAGTCCAGCATGCCGATGGTCAGCTCCGGAGTCTGAGCACCCCGATAGAGCCCCAGATCATGCTCCATGCTGCCCAGCTCCTCCAGAATCCGGCGGCAGCTTTGCTCCACCCGTTTCCCGGCTTCTGTCAGGATCAGGGGATTGCTTCGATAGAACAGAGGGACCCCCAGCTCCTCCTCCAGCTTTTTGATGTGCTGGGACAGAGACTGCTGGGAGATAAACAGAGATCGGGCAGCGGCGTTGATGGTGCCCATCTCGCAGGTGGTCAGAAAGTATTTGCAGGTGCGGAAATTCATGGCGGGACCTCCTCCCGGAAGCATCATAGCACATTCTTGCGTGAGGTACAAGTATTTTCTTGTAAGCACAAGGTTTTTTAGTGTTTGCGTTTTCTCTTATTTCCATATATGATGCAGATAACAAGACCTTTGGAAGGAGAGGAAATCATATGCCAAGCAAAGAATTTTTGAATCGAAAGGGCAGCATCTGGGAACGCACTTCCTTTGAGGGGAAGACCTTCCCGGAGCTTCGCAGGGAGATGGACGACCGGGTCATGGCGGAGCTGAAGGACTATCCGGATGTGCGCTGGGAGCCGGGAAAGGCCGGCGATATCTCCGGCAAGTGGGTCTATCCCGCAAATCCCACCGGTACGCTTCTGTACTATGTCCACGGCGGCGGCTTTACGCTGGGGTCCTCCGGAATTCCAATGCCCTTTCTGATGGAGCTGAGCCATCGATTGGGCGTCACCTGTTTCTCTGCTGACTACCGTCTGGCTCCTGAGAATACCTTCCCGGCGGCTCCAAACGATGCCTTTGCCGGCTACAAGGGCCTGCTGGAAATGGGCTATGAGCCGGAAAAGATCGTGCTCTGCGGTGAGTCTGCCGGTGCTACGCTGGTGCTGGATATCGGCCTGATGTGCAGGGAGCAGGGAACTCCCGCCCCCCGGGGCATAATCGCCCTGAGTCCTGTCACCGACGCCTCTGCCCCTGCCGAGGGGGTGGTGCTGGAGGGCCTTGACAGCTCTGATGAGGTGATTAAAATGTATGCCCCCGGTTATGCGCCCACCCATCCCCTGATCTCTCCCGCTCTGGGTGATCTGGAGGGCTTCCCACCGGTGTTCCTGTCCGCGGGCGGCAGCGAAGTTCTCATGAAGGATGCTCTGATTTTTGCTCAGACCGCTGCAAAGGCCGGCGTGGATGTCCGGCTGCACATCGGCAAGGACATGATCCACACCTACCCTTTGGATCTGTGGGACTACCCCGAGGCTATGACCGCCTTTGAGGAGATCGAACTGTTTATCCGTCAGCTGGTGAGCTGAAGAATTGAAAAAAAGGATTTGAAAGAGAGAAATTGTTATGACCAAAACAAAAAAGGGCAATTACACCTTCTGTAGAATCTCCATTGCCCTGTCCGTCTTCCTGATGTTCTTCCTGCAGACCTTCCTGCTGGTAGACGGCACCAACGTGTTCATGTCCCATTTTACCGGGTGGGCTGCATCCCAGATCAGTCTGCCCATCACCCTGGGCGGCTACATCGCCATTGTGACAACCTTCCTGATTGGCTCCTGGCTGATCCGTCACAAGGGCAGAGGCATGATGCTGGCCCTATTCCTGCTGACCGGCGTTTCCACCATCGGCCTTGCCTTCTCTGAGACAAGCTACCCGCTGTATTTCCTGTGCATCGTTGTCATCAACATTGCTGCCAGTGCGCTGCTGGTTCTGGGAACTGCCATCATCACCAACTGGTTTAATGCCTCCCGTGGCCGTATGCTTGGCTTTGTTACCATTGGCGCTCCCTTCTCCACCGCAGTCTGCGTGCCTGTAATCCAGAGATTGCTCATGGGCGGTACTCCCTTCACTGCAATTTTCACTGTATTCGGCGTTGCCATTCTGGTGATCGGCGCAGCCTCCTTCCTGACGGTTCCCTATATTCCCGAGGATGTGGGTCTCCATGCGGACAATGCCGCCGAGAAGGCAGAGAACAACACCGATACCGGCGCCACTGCAAACTGGAGCCTCAGACAGCTGGTTCGCTGCAAGGAAGCATGGTTCGTCATGCTGGCCTTCGGCCTGATGATGCTGGTTTCCAACTGTGTCATGCCTCTGCTGTTCCCCCACTTTATGGAGATCGGCGTCAACCCCAACACGGTTCTGAATCTGATGACCATTTCCGCCATCGTCGGAATTCCTCTGAGCTACTTCTGGGGCTGGCTGGATGACAAGGTTGGAACCAAGAAGTCCTGTTACACGCTGGCTCTGGGCTTTACCCTTATGAGTGTTGCCATGGTACTTGCAAAGAACGGCAATGTGATCATTGTTGCCATGGCTGTTGTCGGCATTGCGGCTGTCATCGGCGGTGCGCCCAACCTGAATCCCTCCATGATTGTCAATGTTTTTGGACCCTCCGAGTATCTGAATGTCAACCGGTATCTGAACATTGGCCAGAACATCCTCCGGCTGCTGGCTCTGGTGATGATGAGCGCCATTCGGGACCTGACCGGCTCCTACACCCCCGGTTATGTGGTCTGCGTGATCCTGTCGCTGGCTTCTCTGGGACTGTTCATTGCCATCAGGACCCGTTATTCCGAGGCCAAAAACTGATCCACCACGTTTCCACAGTATACTCTGAGCTGCCCGTACACGCATTTGGTGTGCGGGCAGCTTGATATTATATGCAACATGACGTATAATTGCATCAAAAGTCGAAACGAGGATTCAGGAGCCATGCAAACAAAAGTCCATCCCGTTAAAATGATTCTGCGGGTCGTGTTGTACTGCCTTGGTCTTGCCACGGTGTCTCTGGGCATTGTCCTGTGCAAGAAAAGCGACCTTGGCATTTCTCCCATCAGTACCATTCCCTATGTGCTGGAACAGGTGGTGCCTCTGACCTTTGGTCAGCTGACCATGGTGTTCCATTTTCTGAACACCGGCGCACAGTTGATTATGAACCGGGAGAAAAAGGAAATATGGAAAATCCTTATGCAGCTCCCTGTGGCGCTGGGTTTTGCCGTGGTCATTGATTTCTTTGGCGCGGTGATCTCCGTTGACAGTCCCCGAATTCTTTGGCAGATCATGCTGCTGGCTGCCAGTGTGCCCACTGTGGCATTGGGCATGATTCTGATGATCCAGATGGAATTGTTTCAAAACCCTCCAGATGGAACGGTTCGGCTTCTGAGTCTGCGTTTCGGCAAGGAATTGGGTACTGTGAAGAACATTTATGATATCATCTGTGTGCTGACGTCCGTTGCGCTGAGCCTAGTCCTGCTGGGGAAAGTTGTGGGCTTTGGAATTGCCACCGTTGTGACGGCCATTGGCGTTGGCCGCTGCGTACGGCTGTTTAAGGGACTGGGGGTTTGGCTCCACAGGATTATTCTGGAATAAAAACTGCCCGCTCCCAAATTTGGGGGCGGGCAGTGCGTATCAGGAAATCAGTTCGCCGGTATCGCTGAAGAGGTAGCTTTCGCCGTCAATCTCCGTCTCTCCGGTGACCATAAAGCCGTCTTTGTCAAAGTAGAACCATTCGCCGTCAATGGACATCCAGTCCTCCCGAACCACATGCCCCCGGGTTACATAGTAGTAATCCTCCAGCCAGGTGTGCCAGCCGTCGGAGGAGGGCTGGAAGTAGGGAATCCCGCACTGAATCTCATAACTGTCATCCCCCACGACCTCTACAATGGCAAGCCCCGGACAAAGGCCGGTGGTATAGACCATGGAACCAATGCTCATCAGGTACTCATAGGCTCCGTACTGCCAGTAGCCGTTGGAGGTGGCAATGGCGACCTCCGGCTGAAGGACGTTCATAAATGCAAAGCTGCTGGAGGTGCGGTTGCCGTGATGGGGGACCTTCAATACCTCCACGGAGCGAAGCTCATGGAGCATGGCTGCCTCGGCCTCGGCTTCCACATCCCCGGCCAGCAGGGTGTCCACACTGCCCTTGCTGACCATCAGCACAATAGAGTTGTTGTTTTCGTTTTCGTAGCAGAAGTCCACATTGCTGTCCTGATCCGCGTCCAGATTCATAAACTCTATGGTGAAGTCTCCAAGCTCCATGGTCAGCTCGGTGATGTTTTCGTCCATGAGACAGACCATGTTGGCACCGGATTCCTCCAGCGCCTCCATGGCGGCTTCTATATAGAGGGCGCTGTCCCATTCGGGGTAAAGGATCTCCTCATAGGAGAGGGCATCGGTGCGGTAGTAGACGGTGGTGGTTTCGTCGATGAATCCTTCCTCACAGAGCCGGGGAACGCCGCCAATGTGGTCAGAATGGTTGTGAGTCAGCACCACATAGTCCAGTACGGAAATATCCAGATGCCGGAGATACCGGATCACCTCGTTGACATTGGCGGTGTCATTGGCGATGTCGGCATTTCCGCCGGTGCTGGGGTCCGGGTTGCTGGTGTCCACCAGCATATAGCTGCCATTGCTCTCAATGAGGAAGGAGTCACTGGTGCTTTCGGTGTTCACGTTGATATAGTGGATCAGATCGTCTGAGGAAAAGACCTCCTCCGGAGGAGGTGGAAATCCAAAGGCGGCTGCGGGGCTGGTGAGGGTGGACACGAGGAACAGGGAAATAACAACAATCGATAAGAATCTGCGGCGTCTCATAAATACCTCCGGCCACATGGGCCACTCAAAATATTCACTGGGATGATAGTGCCATGATAAAACGCCTTCCTTAAATGAACTTAAAGAATCTGCAATTTAAAAAAAGAGCAGCCTCCCGTCAATGCAGGAAGCTGCTTTTGCGATTCGTTGTTTGTTTCTGAAAAGACTATCCTCAGCCGGTGATGATCCCGTAACGGATTTTTGCGGCCAGAATGCGGGTCACGCTCTCGTCAATGGAGGATTCGGTGATGGTGCCGTTTTCCACGGCGTCGGTGATGGCGCTCACCACAGAGGAAATGTTTGATACACACAGCAGCATGTCGCAACCGGCGGAAACAGCCTTGACGGCGGCTTCAGCGTTTGTGAATTCATTTGCAATGGCCCCCATGTTCATTGCGTCTGTAATGATGATGCCGTCATAATTCAGCTGATCCCGGAGAATTCCGGTGACGATGGTGCCGGACAGGGAGGCGGGATTGTCCTCGTCGATATTGACCATGGTCATATGGCCCACCATAATCATGGGAGCGCCCGCATCGATGGCGGCCTGGAAGGGCAGAAGATCACAGGCCTCCAGCTCATCCAAAGTCCGTTCGGAGGAGGTGAAGCCGTTGTGGGTGTCGCCGCCGGTGCTGCCATGGCCGGGGAAATGCTTGGGAGCACAGAGCATTCCGCCATCGGTAAGGCCCTTCACCACCTGCGTGACCATGTCGGAGACCAGCTGGGGGTCGGAGCCGAAGCTCCGCTGGGCAACAACGGTGTTGCTGCTGTTGGTGAGCACGTCAGCCACAGGGGAGAAGTTTACGTTGAAGCCCAGAGCGGTCAGCTCGGCTGCCTGAGTGGCGCCGATGTCATAGACGGCCTGGGTATCCCCCGCTGCACCATAGTCGGCCATATCGTCAAAGGCTGTGGTGCCAAGGCTGTCGGCTGCCCTTGCCACGGAGCCGCCCTCCTCATCAACGCCGATGAACAGTCCCCGGCCTGTGGTCTCCTGAGCATAGGACTGTAAGGTGGCGATCATCTGCGTGGTCTGGTCTGTGCTGCGGAGGTTCTGGGAGAAATACACGATTCCGCCAACGGGCCATTTGGAGTATGCATTCATGGTGGTGGTGCCGGTCTGGGTGACGGTGGAATAGCCGGTCAGGGCCTCGGGCGTCACAAACAGCATCTGGCAGATCTTTTCCTGAAGGGTCATGGAGGAAAGCATGCCCTTGGCACGAAGGGCTGCCTCGTCGGTGGAGGCGGCAGGTGCCGCGGAAACCTGGGGAGTGGGAGCGGCGACCACGTCAGAGGCGGAAGGGACGGTGTCCTCTTCCGGGGAAACAGATGCGGACCAGGAATCCGGGTCCGCTGTGGTGGACGAGAGCTGTGCCTCAGCTTCGGCCTGCTCCTCCTGAAGGACCTCAAAGCGGTTTGTGAAAATAAGGCTGGAACCCACAATAATTCCCACAATCACGAGAACCACCAGCAGGGCAGATATGAGAAAACGTTTGGCCATTTTGGACCTCCAATTGTTTTTGAAATCATATAATACAGAATCGAGACGGGGCAGCAGAGCTGTCCCTACATATTATAATGCATAATGAACAAAGCTGCAAGCCTTGAAAGCCAAGGCTTTCAAGGCCAATTGGCTTTGTTCAAGTGCAAGGATTTCGGGTAAAACCGCCCAAAATCCTTGCACATTCCGCTGGAGCGCTCCAGCGTTCCAGCGGA
>JAQXMD010000176.1 GCA_029012465.1 Oscillospiraceae bacterium
AACGGCACACAGGAAAGAATATCGCTTATATGTGCCCCGAAAAGCAACAAAAACGAGCACAACCGAGTTGCTCGGCCATGCTCATTTTAGAAGATCTTTTTGTAGCAGTGGACTTTTTCACAGTCGCAATCCGTTCATATCTCTACACCATTTTTACACCATTTCTGCGTGTGATGGTATGGAGATATATGAAGTTATAATATGGTTGGTTATGTGAAAAACACGCCAAAATCAAGCTATATTCGCATATATGGAGAAGCATTGAGATATAAAATCAGGTGAATCGCCGTCGATGCCCAATTTCATTTTATTACTCCTTTATTCAAGGTTTTCAAGGTATTATACCATAACCGTTCCCATTTCACAACAGCATTTTTGGGGACTCGACGGGGGAGAAAGAATTAGGCATGAAGCTGCTTTGCGATCTTTTTCTGGACGGGAAGCCGGGAAAACCTTGGGTGATTCTTATCATACCAGGCCGCCAGCTCCCGGCGGTCCTCCGGGGGCATCCGGGGAATCAGGGGCGCGGCATGTCCGTGGACGGCATAGAGAATCCAAAAAACCGTAGTGTGATCTTCGTGGGGGTGTGCTGCCTGCAAAATCCAGAAAGCGGCCCGGGAAATCTCCTGAGGAGAGGGATTCTCTGAAAGGAATTCCTCCACCCAGGCGGCTACCTCCTGATAAAAAGCCTCATGACAGGGGTGATTTTTGGGACTGGTTCCGAAGCCCATCAGCCCGTCGGTGGGAGAGGCCTTTCGCTCCAGCTCTTCTACCTCCGCAAGATAGTCGGAATACTTCTGTTTCAGCGCTTCAATGGTAGTCATATGGGAGTCCTCGTTTCAGGTGATGAGAAAAGAATACCACATGGAAGGGGGAAATGCAATCTTTCGGAACAGGGGTGTGCTTTGACGCATCAAATGCGCTGGCTGAAGAGGCTGTGGCGGTTGCAGAAGGCATAGAGGGTTCCGTGACCCCGGAGCTGCATTCGGGCTTCGGCGGGGCCCTCCGGGTAGAGCTTTTTGAACTGGACCCTGTCGGAACTGACAAAGGCAATGAAGGAAATGTAGTGGTCCTTGGTCATGGAATGCTCCACAGAAATCAGATGCTCATTCTCCACCGGGATGATCTGGATTTTGTGGGCCTCATCGGGAACCTCCGGCCCCAGAGCCGGAAGGGAAATGCCGCAGCAGCTGATGAGGGCATCTCCCATGGAAAAGTGAATATTGCCGCAGATGGGGCATACATGGAGCTTGGTGCGGAGCACATTGGCGGTGGTATTCCGGTTCACGATCCTTTGACCGTTCATCAGCTCCACAACGGATACGCCCAGCGCCTGTGCAAGAGGCTCTATGAGCGAAATGTCCGGCAGACCTCTGGAGGTTTCCCATTTGGAAACGGCTTTGTCGCTGACGCCTATTTTTTCGGCAAGCTGGGCCTGCGTCAGCGTCCGGGCTTCTCGAAGCTGTCGGATGGCCTGGGCTGTAATGTAGGTGTTCATAATCATTCCTCGCTTTCGGATACAGCTTATCACGAAAGCGGAACGCAGACAACCTACGTTTCGTAGACAGAAAAACGGGGCTGCCCCATAAAGAGACAACCCCGTATTTTCAATAATTCAAAAAATCAGACTTTGAAGTTCACGGCGGAGGAACCTTCGTTGGTCTCCTTGAACTCATAGTCCTTGCCGGGCAGGATGGCATTGAGCGCAATGCCCACGATGGAGGCAACAGCCAGACCGGACAGGCTGATGGTGACGGAGCCGATGGAGAAGCCGATGGCGCCTGCGGCGGAGTACTTGATGCCAATGGACAGAACCAGAATCAGCGCGGCAATCAGAACGTTGCGGCTCTTGGTGAAGTCCACCTGATTCTCTACCACGTTGCGAACACCTACGGCGGAGATCATGCCGTACAGCACCAGGCTGACGCCGCCCATGGTTGCAGCAGGCATGGCTGCAACCACAGCAGCAAACTTGGGGCAGAAGGACAGGATGATGGCAAACACAGCGGCAAGACGGATCACCCGGGGATCATGAACTCTGGACAGCTCCAGAACACCGGTGTTTTCGCCGTAGGTGGTGTTTGCGGGAGCGCCAAACAGAGCGGCAATGGTGGTCGCGAGACCGTCGCCCAGCAGGGTGCGGTGCAGACCGGGGTCCTCCACAAAATTCTTGCCTACGGTGGAGGAAATGGCGCAGATGTCGCCGATGTGCTCAATGATGGTGGCAATGGCGATGGGCATAATGGTGATAACGGTAGAGAGCAGCATTCCGGTGTCCAGATTGTCGCCGAAGATGGAGAATGCGGTGTTGCCCCAGACCACGGGAAGGCCGATCCACTTGGCCGCGGAGACGGCATCCACCAGAGCGACCCGGGATGCGGGGTCTACGATCATGGAAACGATGTAGCTGCCCACAACACCCAGCAGAATGGGAATGATCTTCAGCATGCCCTTGCCCCAGATGTTGAAGGCAATGACGATGACAATGGCGGAAACTGCCACGATCACATTATTGGCGCAGCTGTCAATTGCGGTCTGGGCCAGGGTCAGGCCGATGGCGATGATGATGGGGCCGGTGACGATGGGCGGAAAGAACCGCATGACGGATTTGGAACCAAAGACCTTAAACAGAAGGGCCAGTACCAGATACAAAAGACCGGCACAGGCTACGCCGAAACTGCTGTAGGCCAGGGGCACATCAGCGCCGGAGGCGGCTACAAGACCGTAAGCGCCGAGGAACGCAAAGGAACTGCCGAGAAATGCGGGAACCTTTCTGCCGGTGAGCAGATGGAACAGCAGGGTTCCGAGACCTGCGAACAGCAGTGTGGTTGACACGGAAAGCCCGGTGATTGCAGGGACCAGTACAGTTGCGCCGAACATGGCGAACATGTGCTGGAGACCAAGCACCAGCATTTTCGGGGTGCCGAGCTTTCTGGCGTCAGTGATGACTTCCTGATTCATGATGAACTCCTCCTCTTTTTTTGTCAGGGAATCTCTGAACCAATGCGCCTGCGGGTCCTGACGGATTCTTTTCACCAGAAATGCGTTTGTAAAGCCTTGCAATACACAAAGTATTCCTGCGGCAGCGCTGTCAAGCGATGCTTTCTTGATAAAAATACTTTATCAAGAAACAGCATTACACCTTTTTCTGACAAAAATTCTTTCGCCAAGACTCCTTGCCGATTGAATCAGAACTTCCCTTTGAACCATTCAGATTATACTCGCATGTTGCCTCCATTGCAAGGATTTTGTCGTGTTTTGCGAGAACTTCTGATGATTTTTTGAGAGGAGGAGAAGGGCGCTATTCGGTTTTTCGGATCACCAGAATGTCCTGAAAATCAATATCCCAAAATTCCTCCCCGGTGCCCAGCCGCAGGGCCCGGAGTACAGGGTCCATCCGGTTGATCTGGCCGGACAGGGTCCGGTATTCACCTTCGGCAAAGCCGCCGGAGCCGTCAGTGCCTGGGTCGCTCCGGAACCAGGTGATGGTGACGGAATCGCCCCGCCTGACGGTGCCCAGAACCTGATTTACCTCTGTCATTTCCTCGTCAGACAGCTGGATGCGGTTGCATCGATGATGCCATGTGGATGCGATCTCGTCATCGAAGCCCGTCAGGGCGGCAAAGGGGCTGAACTGTGCGGCCCGGCTTATGGGATTCATGGGCGGATGCTTCCGGGAAACGGGATGGGGAAGATCAAGCATGTGGTCATAGCGGTGGGGATCGGTGTTGTGATTACCCATGGATTGCCTCCTATGCCTTGTGACCGCCCACCTGGCGGTTCCGGGAGATGGTGGTGGCGCCCTCCTGTAGGTTCATGCCCTTGAGAATGGCATTTTTGCCGTACTTCTTTTTGATGTCCAGCATGGCACGCTGCATTTGCCGCTCCTTTTTCAGAGCGGCTTCCCGGTGGGCGCGTTTTGCGTCCTCCTCTGAAAGATCGGTAAACAGGCTCAGCTGTTCACAATCTGCGGCTGCGGGAACATCCTCCTCCCGCAGCAGATGGTTTGCGGTGATGGTCACACGGCGCACCAGTAGTTTTTCATCGGCAATCCGGGTGAACAGCGCCATCATGGCGTCCATAATGATGGCGGTGGAGCTGCAATAGGTGTCGAGGTTTGCGGTGCCGTGGGCGTGCTTGGGAATTTTTCTTCCGTAGTGGTCTGTGACCACTGGGCCGGAGTAGCTGCGGCCGTTTTTCAGATTTTCGATGTCGTAGCCGATGGTCAGGGTCAGCTGATCTGTGACCAGCCCCTTGTCCACCAGATCCAGCACCATAAGATCCGTCATTTCCCGGACAATGAGCCGGGTTTTGGGATAGTCGTATGGCTCATGGAGCACCTGACCGGAGGAAACGCTGTTGTTTTCGGGCTTGTACTGGCGGACCTGTTCCATGGTGGTTGGCTCCCAGCCCCAGGCGTGGTCGATCAGCAGCTCCGCGTTTACGCCAAAGAGCTTGTAAAGCAGCTCCTCATTGTGGAATGCGTCGGGGCTTCCAATGGAGCACCGGGCGACATCGCCCATGGTGTACATGCCATGAGCGGCCAGCTTTTTGGCGATGCCCCGGCCCACCCGCCAGAAATCTGTGATGGGCTCATGGGCCCACAGAAGCTCCCGGTAGGAGCGTTCAGTAAGCTCTGCCATCCGGACACCGTCCTTGTCCGGCTCGGCATGCTTTGCCACAATGTCCATGGCCACCTTTGCCAGATACATGTTGGTGCCGATGCCGCAGGTGGCGGTGATGCCGGTGGTATAGAGCACCTCCCGAACCATGGTCATGGCCAGCTCCCGGGCGGTCATGTGGTAGTAGCTGAGATAATGGGTCACATCCATAAAGACCTCGTCAATAGAGTAGACCAGAATGTCCTCCTTGCTGACGTAGTGGAGGTAAATATTATATATAGATGTGGAAACCTCCATGTACCGGCGCATTTGAGGAGGCGCCACAATGTATCCAAGCTCCAGAGACGGGTCCTGCTTCAGAGCCCGGTCATCAAAAGAGGAGGAGGCAAAGGTATAGTGGGAGTTTTTGGGGGAGTCTGTGGCAAGACCGGTTTCGTTGTCCACCCGGATGGCCTTGTGCTGCCGAATGGCCTGACCCAGTCGCTGATTGTTGACCTCCCGAACCCGCTGCACCACCTCGAAAAGCCGCGCTCTGCCGGGAATGCCCCAGGCCTTCAGGGAGGGGGACACAGCCAGACAAATGGTTTTTTCCGTGCGGCTGGCATCCGCTACCACCAGATTGGTGGTCATGGGGTCCAGATGGCGGTCGACACATTCCACTGACGCGTAAAAGGATTTGAGATCGATGGCGATATAGGTTCGTTCCTTTTCCATGGCTGTGCCGCCTCCTTTCCGGGGAATTCTACGGGATTATGTCTCCAGGGCACGCTCCACAAACCAGCGGCCCACACGGCTGGGAAACAGGGGGTCGGAGCGTTCAAAGAACAGATGCTTTTCCACACCGCGGATCACCACGGTATAGCAGTCGCCGGATCGGCGGTCGCCAAGACTGGCAGCGGGACGGAAATCCCGAACCTGTTCAATTTGGTAGATTCGTCCGTCCTTCCATGTGATGGAGCGGGGCTGCATGTAGCCGGTGGCGTCAAAATCGGAGTTCACCTTCACATAGACCCGCTGGGTTTTCGTTGTATTCATGATTCCTGCCTCCGGGAGCCGAGAAAACTGCTGTCCAGATCCACGGGGACCTGCATGGGGGTGCCCCGCTGCACAAGACTGTAGAGCTTGAAGGCGAAAAAGGGTGCAGGAACTCCCAATGTCTGTGCGACACTGAAAAAGTCCGCGCCGCAGGCGTGTATCTCGTCCAACGCCTGCTCGTCGCTGATGAGAAAATCCGCCCCAAAGAAATTGGCCTCGCGCTCCAGCTTTCCAGTGGCTCCGTAAATGTCAAAATCCTTCATGGGGCAGGCCTTCAGCCGAAGCTCATGGCGGAAGATATGCCCCAACTCATGGGCGGCGACGACCCGCTGCTCCTCCGGGGGGAGGAACTGGTTCACCACGATGTATCTGATTCGGTTTTGAATGGTGGCATAGCCCTTGAGCCCCTGGGGACCATAGGCCTCTGAGGGCCAGAGCTTCATATCCGGGGCGGAATCGATCAGCGCAAAGGGGTCCCGGGTGCCGTATTTCCGGACGATCCGCTCCACCTCGTCAAAGGTGCTGTGACAGCTCATATCATACACCAGCCTTCCATACCTGTTTTCTCAGTCATCGGCATTGTCGGGGCGATACTTTTTGGGGGCGAATTTCTCCCGGGCAGTGGCCTTGGAGTCCAGAAAAATCTGCTGCATCTCCGTGAGAAATGCGATCTCATCCCGCTCAGAGAGCGTGCCGCCGGCAAAAAGCTCCCGGGTCTGACTGAGAATGGCCTCCGCCTGAGCCTGACCGCGACGGCCATATTTTGCCCCCACCTCCGACAGAAATTCCTCGTCCTCCGTCAGCAGGTAGTTCACATCCACATGGAACAGCTCGCTGAGGCGGGTATAGATGTCCCGGGTGCGGGGATAGGAGGCTCCGGATTCATAGGAGGCAATGGTGCGCTGGGATTTCCCCAGCTGCCGGGCCAGCTGGGCCTGAGACCAGCCCTGCTCCGTGCGGAGCTGTTTGATTTTTTCACCGAAGTTCATAGGCTCACTCCTTTGAAAAACAGCAGTCAGGGAAAACAGGGGATCGCTTTCCACTAAATCTGCGAATAATGAAGTTAAACTTCATATTTATTATACATATGATGAAATTAAATGTCAAGCATTTTGCATAAGGAAATATCAGGGCGTCGGGTCAATTATTCGGTGCCCTCAGACTGTAGACAAACCTCGTAGAGTTTCGCCGATTTCGGCGAAATAAAGTCAAATCAAGTTTTTCGCGGCGGCGTGTACGTCGCGGAAAACACTTCTCAGGCTCCAAGTGTGTTCTTTGTGCGCCTCCGGCGCACAAAGGGCGCGCGCAGGAGACTGCAAACTTCCGTCGTCAAAGCCGTTGGCTTTGACGACGGTTTGAGGGCGCCGGATGCAGCTGATCCGGCGCCCTCAAGCGATCAATCTTCCCAAAACAATTCGTCCAGGGTTTTGTCCAGTACCTTGCAGATGGACAGACAAAGCCGGATGGTGGGGTTGTAGTCTCCCTTTTCAATGGCATTGATGGTCTGGCGGGAAACCCCCACCAGATCGGCCAGCTGCTGCTGGGAATAGTCCTTGGCAGCCCGGGCGGCTTTCAGTCGGAGATTTTTCATTCCTCATCCTCCAGTTTTCGGGCGTTACGGAAATGCTGGATCAGTACAGTCAGAAGAATGACAAGAAAAATGATGCCGCAGCCGGGGCTGACGCACTTCAGGGTCAGAATTCCGTCCACAATCAGGGTGCCCTCCTGATAGTTGGTGAAAGTAATGAAAAACTGGAGGAGAGCCACAAGCGTAAACAACGACAGCATGGTCTTTTTCCGCTCGCCCAAACCAAAATACGCATCCTTCAGGATGGCGGTGCAGGCAAAGACCATAATGCTGAGGAAAATGCAGAAAAACTTGTCCAAAGGCGCTTCGCACCAGCGAACCTCCATGACATCGAGAATGGCGACACTGCACAGACTGATAAGAAGTGTGAAAAAACCGGCCCGAAAGGCTTTGCTCCGCAGGGCAAGCTGACGCTCGTCATACTGTCTGGAAGTACAGGTGCCGGATTTCCGGCCAAGAACGGTTGCGATTATGAAAACGATGATACCGGTGAGAACTCCGGCAGCCAAACCAACGCCAAAATAATTCATTGAGGATACCTCCCTGTGCTTTGTGATGCCATTCTACACTGTTGATGACAAAAAGTCAAGTATATATTACATAATATATGATAAAATTTTCATACTGTCATACAAATGAAGAAGCACCCCGCAGAAAAAATGCGGAGTGCCGGATGCTGTATAAGTGAATCGGTGGCAGGAAAGACAAAAAACGCCGAAGAGG
Source organism: Oscillospiraceae bacterium (assembly GCA_029012465.1). Taxonomy (GTDB): domain Bacteria; phylum Bacillota; class Clostridia; order Oscillospirales; family Oscillospiraceae; genus HGM13006. Next base: position 7,969 of record JAQXMD010000176.1, read on the forward strand.
CATATTTGCGTGGCGTGATGCTTCCAAGCCAAGTCCATAAGGCTGACGATATAAGTTTTCAGGTGCCTGCGCAATTGCGCTTCCGTTTTCTTAGAAAATCATACGCCTTTCCAGTCTTGTTTCCACAGACACAGTTGCCCCGCCGTTCGTTTTTACGACGGCGGGTTTTCCAACGCAGGGGTGCAGAGGGTCCTATGCGTTGTTTGAGCCAAGATACATGTCCGGGAATATATGTATTTGTATTGTCAGATGCTTTCATACCATTCCAGAACTGCTTTCAGATTTTCGGGAGTTACATGGTTTCCACCATGCTGGAGCAGTTCCAGCATCATGTCCTCCTCGGGGGTGCGGTCTTTTTTATCAGCCAGCCCCCTGCCTGCGGTTTTGGCCATAATGGTCATCATGAATTTATAGACGCCCTTGAGCTTTGAAATGTCAAAGCCGCCCTGCATGGTGAAAACAGGGGTAAAGTCCGGAATGGGATTTGCCTTGCGCACATCCTGCATCTGGGACCCGGTTACGCCCATGCCCACACCGCAGACAGCCCTGATGTCAAATTGCCCCGCGGCCTTTTTGTAGCCCTGAACCTTACCGGCCATAAGCCAGCCCAGATAGATGATGCTGGAGGAGGGAGGCAGCTGCCCTTTTGCATCCTCCAGTGCATAGACGGGCAGCCCGGTGGCCGCACCCAGCAGTCGGGCATACTGGGCGGTAAAGCCTGTGTTGGAGGTATATACGATTGCGTCTGGTTTCATGGTTATTTACTCCTGTCATAAAAAAGTGGAAATAAGTCTGTTGATGGAAGAACCATTCATCTGAAAAAATGGGCTTATTTGCGCATGCCCGGCACCTCCAGAAAATCCCGCCGGTACTGGGAAGGGGTAATGCCCTCGGACTTTTTAAACACCTTGGTGAATACCCGGTAATCGCCATAACCGGACTGTTCCGCCACCTCGGCAATGGGGAGGGAGGTGGAAAGCAGGAGCTTCTTTGCCTTTTCCATACGAATGTTGGTCAGGTAAGCCAGAAAATTCACGCCGATCTCGTTCTTAAACAGCTGGCTGATATACTGGGCGCTGAGATGGAACTCCTCGGAGAGAATGGACAGACTGATTTCCTCGGAAAGGTGCGCCTGAAGGTATTGCGTGATGTTGGCAATGGCACGTTCCTCCTGCTGCTCCGGTTCCGGCGCGGCGGCGGTCCGTTGCTGAAACAGGGAAATCTTCAGGTTGTCAATGCAGACGCCGAACTCCTCGTAGTTCACGGGCTTTAGAATATAATCGGTGATTTGAAGCCGCAGAGCCTGCTGACAGTAGGAAAAGTCGTCGTAGCCGGATACAATGACAAAGGCAGTCCCGGGGTGCTTGATCCGGGCGGTCTGAATGACCTTCAGACCGTTCATAATGGGAATGTTGATGTCCATAATAACGATATCCGGGTGGAGTGAATCAATTTTGCCCAGAGCTTCCATGCCGTCGGCGGCTTCCCCCACCACCTCACAGCCGTGACTTTCCCAGTCAAACAGCCGTTTGAAGCCCTCCCGGATCATAATCTCGTCGTCCACCAGCAGTACACTGAGTTTTTTCATGTTGTGTCCTCCTCCTTGATGCAAACCAGCAGATGCACCCTCTATACAGGGGCGTGTATAATGTCAGTTGAAAAAGTCTCTGGACCTTGAATGCGTGGGCGTTCAAGACTTTCAGTTTCGTTCATTGTGCATTATTATAACGCCTTTTCCCAAAAAGGAACAGACATATTATAAAGGCAAATGTGTCAAAATTTCAGGATACTTTCTCGGTATCATGACAGCTTCGCTGCTATGGGCTGCTGACCCGGCTGCGGTCTGGGGAAAGGGGACGGACTCTTTATCAAATAAAAGCACTGCTCCATAAAAGAATCACTTGACAGCATATGAAAAAAAGCTTAAAATTAAGACACCTAAATCATAAAGCGGATGCCCGGCGTCCGCAGAATTCATGCTTTGGGCAATTTGGTTAGAGATTTTGGAGGGAACCAACATGAACACAAAATTATGGAAAAGACTGCTTTGCCTGACCATGGCGGCAGTTATGCTGCTGGCCATGGGTGCCTGCGGCGACGCTTCCAGCGCCGAGAGCGCTGCACCTGCCGCATCCAGCGCCGAGAGCGCTGCACCTGCCGCATCCAGCGCTGCTGAAGTTCAGGAGGAGCCTGCTCAGGAGCCTGCTGTGGAAGAGTCTGCCGCAGAGCCCGCCGCTTCCACTGAGGAACCTGTCGCTGCGGATGACCTGAAGGCCAAGTGGGCTTCTCTGTCCGGCAAGACCCTGAGAGTTGCAACCAGCGGCGTTCAGGCCGGCTGGAGTCAGGATGACGGCAACGGCAGCATCGAGGGTATGGATGTTGACGTTATGACCTACATCTGCGATTACTACGGCATCAACCTGGAGTGGGTGGTTGCCGATCCCACCGGCATCTGGGGCATGCTCCAGAGCGACGAGGTTGACACCATCGCCTGTGTCACCACTGTCAATGAGGACCGTCTGGCTTCCTACTGGTTTACCAACACCTACGCCTGGGAGTCCTACAGCATTGTTTCCCGGACAGAGGACGGCGTTCCCGAGGCCGGTGATCTGGACTTCTGGGATGGCAAGACCATCTGCACCCCTGCCGGTTCCAACCCCGCACTGATTCTGGAGGACATCATCGCGCAGGAGGCTGAGAAGGGCATCACCATCAATGCCGTGTATCCCGATTCCTCCGCTGTGCTGATCCAGAACGTGGTCAGCAAGGAGACCGATGCCGCTCTGATGGTCACATCCACCTGCGCCTATAAGGTCCGTGACCTGGGCTACACCGATACCCTGACCATTCAGGACATCCAGTGGAAGGACATGCCCATTGTCTATGCATGGGGCCGCAAGGATGAAAACAAGGATATTATCCTGGCCTTCAATGATCTGATCGCTCAGATGCACGAGGACGGCACCCTGTCCCAGTTCTCCAACAAGTGGTTTGAAATGGACATCACCCCCGTTCCGGAGGGCAAGGACAATTTCGTGACCACCACCGGCGACAACGCCTGGCAGAGCTACGAAAACTGATGATTGAATGATTCCGAGAAGCCGGAGGGCAGCCCCTCCGGTTTTCTTGGCAATTTGCTGAAAGGGGAGCTTTCCCGTGTACAATTTCGCGCCCGAATACTTCTTTGAGGCCTTTATGCCCGTACTGTCCTGCCTGAAAATGACCATGGTTGTGACCTTTGCGTCCTTTGCACTGGCCTTTGTGCTGGCAGTGGTGCTGGCGTTGGTGGGACGGATCAACAATCCTGTTGTTCAGGTGATTATGAAGGTCTGGCTGTCCCTGTTCCGGGGAACGCCGCTGATTGCACAGCTATTCCTGTTTGTCTACGGTGTGTTTCCCATGATTCCGGGCCTGTCAGAGCTGAGTCTGGAGGTCAAGGCAATATTCTGTCTGGCTCTGAGCTTTTCGGCCTTCATGGCGGAGACCATTCGGGGCGCCATTCTGTCTGTGGACAAGGGGCAGATGGAGGCCTGCATCACCTGCGGCATGACCAGTCTCCAGGGCTACACCCATGTGGTGCTGCCTCAGGCCTTCCGGTTGGCCATTCCCTCCCTGATGAACAACTTTATTGAGTGCTTCAAAGGCTCGGCAATGGCTTCGGTGGTGGGCGTTATGGACATGATGCTGAAGGCGAAAATGCTGGCGAACAAGTCCTACCGCTTTCTGGAGGTCTATCTCTGTGTGCTGCTGCTCTACTGGGTCATCAATATGATCTTTGTGGCCATTCAGAAGGTCATTGAGCAGAAGGCCAACGCGAAATACTAAGGAGGGACACCCATGATCCGGTATGAGAATGTACATAAGTATTTTGGCCCGGTGGAGGTTCTCAAGGGCATCGACTTTGAGATTGGCACCGGGGAGGTGGTCTGCATTCTGGGACCCTCAGGCTCTGGCAAAACCACGCTTTTGCGCTGTACCAACTTTCTGGAGACGCCCACAAAGGGACTTATCACTGTGGGGGATATGACCATCGATGCGGAGAAGCACACCAAAAAAGAGGTCCGGGCCATTCGGCAGCTCAGCACTATGGTATTCCAGAACTACAATCTGTTCCGGAACAAGACAGCGCTGGAAAACGTCATGACCAGCCTTGTGGTGGTTCAGAAGAAGCCCAAGGCTGAGGCAAGGGAGATTGCGGAGCGGTATTTAAACGTGGTAGGTATGGGGGATCGGATGAATTACTATCCCTCCCAGCTTTCCGGCGGCCAGCAGCAGCGGGTGGGCATTGCCCGGGCATTGGCGCTCCAGCCCCATGCCATCCTCTTTGACGAACCCACAGCCGCTCTGGACCCGGAGCTGGTGGGCGAAGTGCTGAATGTCATGAAGGATGTGGCCAGAACCGGCATCACAATGGCGGTTGTCACCCATGAGATGGGCTTTGCCCGGGAGGTAGCCGACCGGGTGGTGTTCATGGACGGCGGCGTGGTGGTGGAGCAGGGCCCGCCGGCTCAGGTTCTGGATCATCCCCAGCACAAAAGGACCCAGCAGTTCCTGCGGGCTGTGGATAATCAGGAATGAACCTATGTCCTATGGCATGGAATACATTTAACAATACAAAAGGACTTGCTGTCTGAGAAGCGCAGACGGCAAGTCCTTTCCTTTGTTTATAGAGAATGTAATTGGTGTAGTGCCTTCTGGAGCATCTGTTCCTGATGCCCGGGCCACCGCTTTTTACGGATGAACATCCAGAATGCTTCTTGCCACATGCACGCCGCTGGCGGAGGCGTGGGAGAGGGAGTGGGTGATACCGCTGCCGTCTCCGATGATATAAAGACCCGGGTATTTGCTTTCCAGCTTTTCATTGACCTCCACTTCCATGTTGTAGAACTTGACTTCCACGCCATAGAGGAGGGTATCGTCGTTGGCGGTACCCGGGGCGACCTTGTCCAGCGCATAGATCATTTCGATAATACCGTCGAGAATCCGCTTGGGAAGCACCAGACTCAGATCTCCGGGGGTGGCGTTCAGGGTGGGGGTAATGAACGCGTCCTGCATCCGGCTGGGAGTGGAACGGCGGCCACGAATCAGATCTCCAAACCGCTGGACGATGACACCGCCGCCCAGCATATTGCTCAGCCGGGCAATGCTTTCGCCATAGCCGTTGGAATCCTTAAAGGGTTCGGAAAAGTGCTTGGCAACCAGAAGAGCAAAATTCGTGTTCTCCGTCTGCCGGGCCGGGTCCTCATAGCTGTGCCCGTTGACCGTGATGATGCCGTTGGTGTTC
>JAQXMD010000177.1 GCA_029012465.1 Oscillospiraceae bacterium
TTTACAAAAACGCAGTAGATGGGAGCCAACCAACTGGGAACATTGGTACCAAGCTCCGCCATTTCCCGGATGGCATTCTTGGGCTTGAAGATCCAGCCCACAGCAAAGCAGCCCAAAAAGGCGCAAACAGGCATCAGAACGGTATTTGTGACCTCGTCAAAGAAGGTCAGCCAGTCCAGGCCGAAGAGTGCGGGGCTACTTTCCTCCATGATAGCCACATGTCCCAGAGAGATTCCCACGGGGATAGACACCAGCAGGCAGACAATGCCGATGAAAATGACAGACTTCTTTCGGTTGAAGTGGAACTTCTGGAGTACAAATTGGGTGCAGACCTCATAGAGGGACATGATGGAGGTCATTGCGGCAATGGTGACCATGGAGAAAAAGAAGAAGGATACCACCTTGCCGATAAAGCCCATGGACTCAAATACCTCGGGCAGGATAATATACATCAGCACGACGCCCTTGGAGCCATCCAGCAGAGAGGGGTCAAAGTGGGCCACGGCGGGGAAAATGGCAAGGCCCGCCAGCAGGGCCACGATGGTGTCAAACACACAGATCATGGCAGTGGATTTCACCAGATTGATTTCCCGGTTGGTATAGGAGCCATAGGTGATCATAATACCCATACCCAGAGACAGGGAATAGAATGCCTGCCCCATGGCGGACAGGATGCCGGTGGCGGTGAGACTGCTGAAATCCGGCTTCAGATAGAATTCCAGCCCCTCCCTTACCCCCTCCCCCAGGGTCAGAGAGTAGATTACAATACCCACCAGAATCACAAAGAGCAGGGGCATGAGAATTTTGGACATCTTCTCAATGCCGGACTGAACTCCCGCGGCGATGATGAGCAGAGAAAGCAGTACAAACAGCCCCGTAAAGACAATCACCTGAACGGTGTCTACCGAGAAGGAGCTGATGATTCCGGCGTTTCCGCTGAAGGAATTCACCGCGTATTTCAGGGTCCAGCCGCCCAGCACGGAATAATAGCAGGTGATGAATGCAGGGATGATGACGGCCAACAGACCCATCCAGCCTAAGTTTTTGTGAATGGACTTAAAGGCGGTGACTGGATTGGCCTGTGCCCGCCGGCCGATATAGATTTCCGTAAGCATGGTGATAAAGCCGATGAACAGCACACATGCAATATAAATCAGTACAAATGCAGCGCCGCCGTTTTTTGCTGTCTTGTAGGGAAAGCCCCAGAGATTTCCCAGTCCAATGGCGGAGCCTGCGGCGGCCATGATGAAGCCCAAACCGCTGGCGAATCCTACTTTTTTTGCTTTCATACCCATTCTCCCATTCTGACTACCAGGATGCAGCCCTCTGCAAAACAGACAAATCTGAATGCATCGGCTGCAAAAGGGCAGTGTATTGGGGCTATTCTATCATCATAACAGTGAAAATGCAAGGCTACATGCATAGTTTGCTGGAAAATCCGGAAAACCTTGCGGCGGGACATCGAGGACGCCGCCCCCTACAAACATTTCCTTGTTATGGGGTAGGGGGGAATCTCGTTTGCCCGCCAGCGCACCACCGGAAACGGGCGAGTAATACTCGCCCCTACGAAGTTATGTAAACTGTGCAGATATACAACCAGAGATCACCGTGTTCGGAGTGCCTGCAACGGGCGCACACACTGGTGCGCTCCTACGGAACCCGAATGATGAATGCGGTTATTGTTGCTACTCACATGGGCACCGCCCCAACGGGGCGATTTCACCCGGCCAGCGGCCGGATTTCACATGCTGGAGGCATATTTCATTCTGCCGAAGGCAGAATTTCACTGGGGCTGTGGCAACAGCCCCAATGCCGCTGGCAGTGACCCCAATATCGCTCGCTTTGCTCGCGGAAGGAAGGCATGGCATGAAAAAGGGGCTGTCTTGCGACAGCCCCTTATTGCTATATTCAACAGCTTAGTTATTGGTGAACACAGCGGTTCTGCCTTCAATCATGGCAGCCATGCCTTCCTTCTGGTCATGGGTGTTGAACAGGAGGGTGAACTCGGTGGTCTCGGTGGCCTTACCGGCAGCGATGGACTCGATGGCAGCGGTGTTGATGGCGGTCTTTGCGGAGGCCAGAGCGCAGGCGGGACGAGCCTTCAGCCGGTTGGCGATCTCAACAGCCTTTGCATAGATGGCGTCGTACTCAGCCTTTGCAGCGGCAGCCTCAGCGGCCTTGTTGGCCTTCTTCAGCTCGTCGAGATTCTCGGCACCGGCCTTCTTGGCGGCCTTGAATGCCTTCTTTGCCTCGGCGGCAGCAGCCTCCAGCTCAGCGTCGCCGGTCACATACCAGTTCAGGAGACCCAGATCATAGGCTTCCTTGCCGGTGATGGGATGAGCGGGATCGGAGAGCATAACCAGCTCCTTGGCCTTTGCGATGCCAACAATGGCAGTGGCACGGGCGCAGCCGTTTGCACCGGGGATAATGCCCAGACCGCACTCGGGGAATGCAGCCACGGTACGGGGACCGCCTACACGGAAGTCACAGGCCAGAGGCATCTCAAAGCCGCCGCCGAAAGCGAAGCCTGCAACTGCGGCGATGGTGGGAATGGGCATGGACTCCAGCAGGTTGTTGATGTCGATGGCGAGACCGGAGAACTCACGGGCATAGCGGGGAGTTGCCTCAGCCATTTCCTTCACGTCAGCACCAGCGGCAAAAGCCTTCTCGGAGCCGGTGATGATGAGAACACGGACAGTGGGATCAGCCTGAACCTCGTGGATGGCAGCCATGATGTCGGCGTTGATCTCGGAGTTCAGAGCATTCAGAGCCTTGGGACGGTTCAACTTAATGGTAGCAATACCGTCGCTGACGGTGTAGATAATATTTGCGTATTCCATTGGAAAAACTCCTTTCTAAGTGAAAACGGAGATAAGCGGACTTTGCGACATTGACCCACGTTCCTGCGCCGATAGGCGCATCTCAAATCGCAGCCCAGCGAAGCGGGTGCGATTTGAAAAGGAGGAGCAAGGGAGTGATCGCAGTTTTCGCCAAGGGCGGAAACGGAGATAAGCGGACTTTGCGACGACGTTATTCTGCGGGGATGGACTGACCGCCATCCACCAGAATGTAGGAGCCGGTCATGTAGCTGAAGGAATCGGAGCACATGGCCAGCACGGGGCCTGCGATCTCCTCGATGGTGCCCAGACGGCGGACAGAGGTGGACTTGGACTGCTGCTTGTAGTAGTCGGTGAAGTTGCCGTCCTTATCCACAAAGAACTCCTCGTTCAGGGGAGTGATCACATAGCCGGGGCAGATGCAGTTGACGGTGATGTTCTCACGGCCAAAGTTGTTGGCCATGGTACGAGCCAGAGACAGGCATGCAGCCTTGGAAGCGCCATAGCCTACAACGCCCTTGCCGCCGATGAAGCCGCCCACGGAAGAGGTGATGATGATGCGGCCGCCCTTCTTGCCGTTGGTCTCGTTCTGCTTAATCATCTGGCGGGCTGCCTCCTGGCAGAACATGAAGGTGCCGGTCAGGTTGGTCTCGATGACGCGGCGGAAGTTGTCCACGGTGTACTCCTTACGGCCGGGGCGGTTCTCCACGATCAGAGCGGTCTCGCCGCCGATGCCGGCGTTGTTGATGAGGATATCCAGGGAGCCAAACTCCTCGACGGTCTTGGCGATAACCTCTTTGATGTTCTCCTGCTTGGAGGAGTCAGCGGGGATGCCGATGGCACGGCCGCCCTTGCAGTAGTTCTCATTGAGGTCAGCAGCAGCGTCCTCAACCTTTGCGGCAGTACGGGCGGTGATGACAACGTTGGCGCCGTAAGCTGCCAAAGCGCAGGCCATACCGAAGCCCAGGCCCTGAGTGCCGCCGGTGATGATGGCGGTCTTGCCGGTCATATCAAAGGAAGGGATACCCATTTTTCTGTTAAGATGAGCCATTTCAATCACTCCTAAGGCTAATTTTGGGGAAGCTCTGATTCAATCGGCAAGGAGGCTTGGTGCGAGAATTTTCGTCAGAAAAAGGTGTAAAACCGCAGGAATACTTTGTGTATTGCAAGGTTTTACAAACGAATTTCTGGCGGAAAGAATCCGCCAAGACCCGCAGATGCATTGATTCAGAGGTTCCCTGCACGGTGAAAAAATGCTCCCCCCGCACCGCAGGGTACGAGGGGAGCGGTGAAATTACTTCTTTGCAGCCTTTGCTGCGTCGAACTTAGCAAGCATAGCGCGGGGGGAAGCATATGCACGCTCGTAACGGGGGCACTTCTCGTAGCCGGGGATACCAGCCAGATACTTGGCGATGGCCTTCAGATCCTCCAGAGGATAACGCTGCATCATGCAGATGGTCTCCATCAGGGGGGAGCCGCCGCCATGGACGCCTGCCACAGCCTGAGCTGCCTCGAAGGAATCGCAGAGCTTGTTCTCCATCATGCGCATAACGCGATGGGTGTTCTCAGCGCTCCATGCGGGGTT
>JAQXMD010000178.1 GCA_029012465.1 Oscillospiraceae bacterium
AGCCGGGTGTACATCAGCAGCTTTTTGGTAACGTCCTCTGTCACCTTTTCCGGTGTCAGCCGCCACTGCCAGTTGCAGCCGGTGATGCCGGGGGTGTTCATCCGGGCCTCAGCTCCAAGGCCCAAAACGTCCTGCATCTGCACAATGAAGGTGTCCGCCACACTGCTCATGCCGCCCCGGATAAAGCCCCAATGGAAGCCCTCCCGGCTGGTGAGTCCCAGATACCGCCGGGCATAGGTCACGTCCTTCCGATCCGCCTGATCCTTCCACTGAACCACCGTCTCGTTGTCGTGGGTGCCCACATAACAAACACAGTTGGAGTTGTAGGTGTGGGGCAGATAGTTGCTGGGTTCCCGGGTGTCAAAGGCAAATTCCAGTACCTTCATGCCCGGAAGCCCCGAGTCAGCCACAAGCTGCCGTACCTCCGGAGTCAAATAGCCCAGATCCTCGGCAATGATCCGAATGCCCGGGAACCAGCCCTGGAGCACGCCGATCAGGTCCATACCCGGCCCCTTGCGCCAACGACCATTCTTGGCGTTTTTCTCCCCGTAGGGCACAGCCCAGTAGCTCTCCAGCCCCCGGAAGTGGTCAATGCGGAGAATGTCAAAAAGCTTTCTGGAGCCATCCACCCGCCGAATCCACCAGCCGTAGCCGTCGGCCTTCATCCGGTCATAGTCATAGAGGGGATTGCCCCAAAGCTGCCCGTCCTCACTGAAATAATCCGGCGGAACCCCTGACACCTCGGTGGGCACATTGCCCTCTCCCAGCTGGAAAAACTCCGGTTCCGCCCAGACATCGGCAGAATCCATGGCCACATAGATGGGCAGATCCCCGATGACTTCAATGCCCTGTTTGTGGAGATAGTCCCGAAGGGCGTTCCACTGGCGGAAGAACAGATATTGGAGATAGCAGTGGAATTGAATGTCCTCTGCCAGAAGCTCCGTATACCGGGCGACGGCCTCCGGCTTCCGGAGCCGGATGTCCTCCTCCGGCCACTGGAGCCAGCTAACCATGCCGAAATGGGTTTTCAGCGCCATAAACAGGGCGTAGTTCTCAAGCCACAGGTTTTCCCGCCGGAACTGCTCCACCTGCGCCTTGTCCCGGGGATAGCCCTTCTGAAATGCCTTCCGCAGAACCGCAAAACGGGACTCGTAGAGCTTTCCATAGTCCACCCGGGCAGAATCGCCGCCCCAGTCCACGTTCTGGTAGTCCTCCGGCTCCAGCAGTCCATCCTCCGCCAGCAGGTCCAGATCAATGAAATAGGGATTGCCCGCAAAGGTGGAGAAGCTCTGATAGGGGCTGTCCCCAAAGCTGGTGGGGCCCAGGGGCAGAAGCTGCCAGTAGCGCTGACCGGCTTTCTTCAGAAAATCCGCAAAGTCGTAGGCTGCTTTTCCAAATGTGCCGATGCCCCAGGGGGATGGCAATGAGGAAATATGCATTAAAATGCCGCTTTTTCGTTCCATATTGTCCCCCCTTAAACGGATCAGCCCTTCACGGCGCCTGCCATGACGCCCTTAATGATATACTTCTGGCAGAACAGGTACACAATGATGATGGGGAGAACCGTCATCATAATGCTGGCCATCATGGGCCCCATCTCCACCTTGCCGAAGCTGCCGCGGAAATACTGAATGAGGATGGGAATGGTCATGTACTTTTTCCGGTCCAGCACCAGATAGGGCAGCAGATAGTCGTTCCACAGCCACATGGTCTCCAGAATGCCCACAGAGATCAGGGTGGGCTTGGTGACGGGCAGCACCACATGGAAGAAGGTTCCCAAGGGCCCGCAGCCGTCGATCATGGAGGCCTCCTCCAGCTCCAGAGGCACATATTTCATAAAGCCGCAGAACATGAATACCGCCAGTCCTGCACCAAAGCCCAAGTAGATGATGCAGATGTTATAGGGGTTATTGAGATGCAGCTTGTCCGCAGTGGAGGACAGGGTAAACATCAGCATCTGGAAGGGCACCACCATGGAGAATACGAACAGGTAGTACAGCGCCTTGGTCCACCAGGTCTTGACCCGGGTGATGAACCATGCACACATGGAGCAGCACACCAGAATCAGCACCACAGAGGTAACGGTGATCACCAGAGAGTACCAGAAGGCCGACAGGAAGCCCCGGGAGGTCAGGGCAGTGATGTAGTTCTGAAGACCCGCAAAGGTTTCGGAGGCGGGCAGCTGGAAAATGGAGCTGGTGGAAATGGCCCGCTCCTCCTTCAGGGAGTTCAGCAGGATCATCACCACAGGGTAAATCCATGCCACACACAGGATTCCCAGCACTACGGTGAGAATACGGTTTTTGATTCGTTCAGTTCGTGCCATTTACTGCTGCACCTCCTTGGAACGGGTTGCCCGAAGCTGGATGCACGAAAGCGCAATGACCAGCAGGCAGAAAATCACGGCCTTGGCCTGACCATAGCCCTTCCACTGGGCGCCTGCCCGGGCATAGAAGGTGTTGTAGATGTTCAGCGCAAGCATTTCCGAGGCGTGGTTGGGATCGCCGCCGGTGAGGGCCAGGTTCTGGTCAAAGAGCTTGAAGCTGTTGGTCAGGGTCAGGAACATACAGATGGTGATGGAGGGCATCACATTGGGGATCTTGATCCGCCAGAGGATGGTGCGCTCGCTGGCGCCGTCGATCCGTGCTGCCTCCAGATAGTCCTCGGGAATGGACTGCAGTCCGGCAATGTAAATAATCATCATATAGCCGATCTGCTGCCAGCACATGAGGATGATGAGGCCCCAGAAGCCATAGGTGGCATTGAGGCTCAGCAGAGGCTTTTCCAGCAGAGACAGCACGCAGTTCAGGAGCACCTGCCAGATGTAGCCCAGAACGATGCCGCCGATCAGGTTGGGCATAAAGAATACAGAGCGGAAGAGATTGGTTCCGCGGATTTTTCTCGTCAGCGCCAGGGCGATGGCAAAGGCGGCCACGTTAATGAGGACGGTGGACACCACCGTGAAACCGGCCGTATACCAGAAAGAATGGCCGAAATCCGCATCCTGGAACACATAGAGATAGTTTTTGAAGTCATTGAAGGTGGCGTTGTCAACGGTGATAAACTTACAGAAGGACAGATACAGGCCCTGAAGGAAGGGATATACGAAGCCGATGCAGAAGGCTGCAAAGGTGGGAAGAACAAAAATTGGCCAGTATCGTTTGATGGCTTTTTCCAAAGAGACACCTCCCAGATAAGGGTCAAACAGCGTGTGGGATCAGAATTTTATCAAGGGTTAGTAAAAGAGGGTGGGCGGAACGCCCACCCTCTGTGGTTCAGATGCAGTGTCAATATTGACGTCAAGGAAGCTCCGCGTAAATCAGCAAGAGAGATTCCTGAAGATTAACCAGCGTTTGCAGCAGCGTACTCAGTTGCCCAGCCGTCCACGAAGGCGGACACAACGCCGTCCCAATCGCCGGTGCCAGCGGAGTAAGCGGTCAGAGCGGAGCCAACGCCGTTCTTCCACTCCTCAGAAGGCATGGTGGTGAAGTTCCAGGACACGGGGGTCTTGCCGGCAGCGGTGTAAGCGGCATCCTGCTTTACAAACAGGTTGGGGGACTCCTGAGCGCCCTTGAAGGGGATAACAAAGCCCATGTCGTCAGCCATAGCCTTGGTACCGGCCTCGGAGGAAACGCACCAGTAGATGAAGTCCAGAGTAGCCTGAACGTCAGCCTCAGCAGCGTTCTTGTTGACACACCAGTAGTTCTCGGTGCCGGTGCACAGGCCCTGATTTGCCTCGTCGCCTACTCCGATGTAAATGGGAATCATAGCCAGGTCGTCATCGGTGAACTTGCCTTCGCCAACCAGGTTGCCGTACTCCCAGGAACCGTTCTGGAAGAACACAGCCTTGCTATCCAGGAACTCATTGCGGGAGTCGTCACCGGTCTTACCAGCCAGATCCTTGGGATCGCAGGTGCTGTTGTTGGTGTACAGATCCCAGATGTCCTTGTAGTTGCTGAGATAGGTGCCCTCGATGGCGTCGGTAGCGCCGATGCCCTTGTCCTTGTACTCAAAGTAGATGGGCAGGTTTGCCAGATGGGTCTTGAAACGCCAGTCAGAGGAGCCGTCCATGCCGGCGGAAGAGAAGGCTGCGAAGCCCAGCTCGTCCTTGCGGGCGGTGATGTCCTCAGCGACCTTCTTCAGGTCCGCGAAGGACTGGATGTCGTCGATGGTGTAGCCTGCCTTCTCCAGCAGGGTCTTGTTGGTGATGATGCCGTAGGACTCGATAACGTAAGCGATACCGGCAACAGCGTCGCCGTCCTTCAGGGCGAAGTCCTGAGAGGTCAGCTCACCATAAATCTTGGAGCCGGACAGATCGTAGCAGTAATCCTTCCAGTTTGCCAGACCCACAGGGCCGTTGACCTGGAACAGGGTGGGAGCCTCGCTCTTGCCCATCTCGCTCATGAGGGTCTCCTCATAGGTGCCGGATGCAGCAGTCACGACAGTAACGGGAACACCAGTCTCGGCGGTGTAAGCCTTGGCAAGATTCTGCCAGGCCTCATCCTGCTCGGGCTTGAAGTTCAGGTAGTAGACGGAACCGTCAGCCGCAGGAGCAGCAGCGGAGCCTTCTGCAGCAGAAGCCTCAGCCTCAGCCGCAGGGGCAGAAGCAGCCTCGGAACCGCAGGCGGCCAGGGCAAATACCATTGCCAGAGCCATCAGCAATGCCAACATTCTTTTCATAATCATATCTCCTTCGATATTATTTTGGTCTGTCCCTGAGGACAGCCGGATTTATATTTCCCGCCGTTGGCGGTGAAATTACAGGGGAGCGATGGAGCTGCCGGAGCGGAGGGTCGCCCAGAGGCACATGTGCCGGGGCGGCAGTCCCTTCTGAACCATGTCCATCAGGATGGCCACACTTTCCCGGCCAAGCTCCTCCGTGGGCTGGGCCATGGTGGTGAGGGTGGGGATAAAATACTCGCTCATGCGCAGGCCGTCAATGCCGATCACGGAGCAGTCCTCAGGGACCCGCAGGCCCCGGTCGTAGAGGGCTTTCATGGCGGCCATGGCCATGGTGTCAGACACGGTAAACAGGGCGGTAAAGGGAACCTGACGGTCCAGAAGCTCCAGCGTGCCCTCATAGGCGTCGGCCATTTCAAAGCAGCCGCCTGTCTCCACAACCAGTTCCTTTTCATAGGGCAGGTCGCTGGCAAAGAGTGCTGCCCGATAGCCGTTGTACCGAAGCTCACTGATGGAGCGGTCCCGGCAGCTGGGAACCAGCGCCGCAATACGCTTATGGCCCATACCGATCAGGGTGCGAACCGCATTAAAGGCAGCCTGCTGGTCATCAATGGACACGGAGGCGTAGGCGTCCTCAGAAAGAGTGCCGAAGCTGTTGGTATAGGAGCAGCACACGAAGGGCACGTTGATGGTTGCCAGCTCCTCCGGGGTGTAGTCGAACCGTCCGCCCAAAAACAGAAGGCCCCGGAGCTTTTTTTCCCGCTCCAGCAGGGCGCCGGCCTGAATCTCGTCAGCATCGGAACCGATCTGCCGGAGCACCATGCTCATTCCCCGGGCGTCGATCTCCCGGCCGATGGTCTCCAGCATATCACTGAAAAACAGATTGCCGATGCCGCGGGTGATAACGCCAATGGCATCGGACTGGGATCGGACCAGATCCCGTGCGCTGTTGTTGGGAACATAGTTGTAAGCTTTTACAACATCCTGAACTCTTTCCCGGATGGCGTCGCTGACATCCGGATGGTTGTTGAGCACCCGGGATACTGTACTGACGCTAACCCCGGCAATCCTTGCAATGTCCTTGATAGTCATGGGCATTTGCTCCTTTGAACGATGGTTGAAAACGATACCGGGAACGTTTCCAGAACGCACAAGCTGATGTTACCAATGTTTTAAGAGAATGTCAACAAGAGTTCTGATAGAATTCTGATTTTTGTAGAACATTACAATTTGTACCACAGAAAATATGCACTTTTACCAGAATCAAGGCGGCAGTTCCTACACCCTT
>JAQXMD010000179.1 GCA_029012465.1 Oscillospiraceae bacterium
TGTCTGGACATGAAGCCCTATCTGGAACGGTATCAGAAGTACGCTGTGCTATGCCACTGCGACCCCTCCTACACCAACTTCCTGTTTGTGGGGGAGGGGGACAGCCGGCATCTCCATCTGATCGACTGGGAGTATGCCGGAGAGCATGATCCCTGTCTGGACATTGCGGTTTTTGCCAATGCGGCAAACTATGACCATGAGAAGCTGAGCTGGCTTATGAACTGCTATCTGGGCGGCCAGCCCACGAAGGAATTCGTGCTGCGGGTCTATGGCTATATGGCATTGACCAGCATGCTCTGGAGCGACTGGGCGGAATACAAGGAGATGATCGGTGAGGACTGCGCGGGCTATGGCCCACTGCAGTACCGCTGTGCGTCGGAGTATTCAAAGCTGTTCTGGGAGCTGCTGCCCCAAGTGCAGGGGGAGGCAGAGTATGGCTAAGGCTAAGTTGGCGATCATCATGGCGGCAGGCTTCGGAAGCCGCATGGTTCCCGTGACGCTGACCACGCCCAAGCCGCTGGTGAAGGTAAACGGTGTGCGGATCATCGACACCCAGATTGCCGCCCTCCATGAAAACGGCATTTTTGAGATCTATATTGTCACCGGGCATCTGAAGCACTGCTTTGACGGGATCGAGGAGCAGTATCCCGGCGTAACGGTGGTTGAAAACCCCGACTATACCCAGGGAAACAACCTCACATCCATGTACTATGTCCGGGAGCATTTGGACGCCTGCGTCATCATGGATGGGGATATTATCATCCGGAATCCCAAGGTGCTCTCTCTGGAGTATGACTACTCCACCTATTGCTGCACCTGGTTTGTGGACGAGAAGAACGAGTGGCTCTTCCGGCATGATAAGGACGGGTTTATCACCGATTGCCTGAAAAATGGCGGAACCGGATGGGGGCTGAGGAGCATCTCCTTCTGGACGGAAGCGGATGCAAAGCGGCTTCGCCGGCAGGTAACGGAGGTATATGAAACGCAAGGTTTGCGGGATTATTACTGGGACTACGTTCCGCTGGTGTTCTTCCAGGAGGACTACAGACTGAAGATATGCCCGCTCTCCGATGATGAGATCACCGAGATCGACACCTTCGAGGAGCTGTGTCAGTGGGATCCCAGCTACCGGATAAAAAGAGAGGAAAGTGAAAGATGAACGAAAATAGCAGCAGATCTCTGGACAAGTCGCTGATGATCGTACCCTTTGTGGTCATCAGCATCATTGGCGCCACCTTTTTCATTGTGCCGGAGGCCGCCACCAACACCCTGTATCTCATCCGCGAGTTCATGAACACATGGTTTTCTTCCTGGTTCGCCGTGCTGGGCGTTGCGGGTATTGTAATCTCCATCTATGTTGCGGCATCTCCCATCGGCAAAATCCGTCTGGGCGGCGACAAGCGGGAGTATTCCCGGTTCCACTGGGGCGCCATGGTCTTTACCGGCACCATGGGCGCAGACGTTGTGTTCT
The DNA here is from genome assembly GCA_029012465.1 of Oscillospiraceae bacterium. Lineage (GTDB taxonomy): Bacteria > Bacillota > Clostridia > Oscillospirales > Oscillospiraceae > HGM13006. The sequence goes on from JAQXMD010000179.1 coordinate 1,472, forward strand.
ACAGCATTCATGAATGGGCCTACTATGTGGGGGATCCCTATGTGGAGTCCCTTGGCTCTGCTCAGGATTGGGCAGCCACATTCCCTCTGTTCCACTGGGGCCCCACGGTCTGGGCCTTCTATCTGATCATGGGCGCGGCTCTGTCCTTTATGATCTATGTCCGGGGCAGACGCTCCCGCCGGATCAGCGAGGCCTGCCGTCCCATCCTCGGAAAACGGGTTGACGGCTTCTGGGGAAGGGTGATCGATATTCTGAGTATCATCACCGTCATCGCCGGTATTGCATCCACCTTTGCTATGTCCACTCCCATGATCGCAAATCTGGTCAGCGATGTGTTCGGTATCCCCGCAGGAACCAGCCTCTGCATTGCGCTCCTGCTTATCATGTGTGCCATCTATAGTCTCAGCGCATGGATTGGTCTGGACGCCATTTCCAGATCCAGCTCCATCTGTGTGTACCTGTTCATGGGGCTTCTGGCCTATGTATTTCTGGTGGGCGGCCGGGCCATGTACAGTATCGAGACCGGCATCACCGCCATCGGCAACCTGGCCCAGAACTTCATCCGGCTGTCCACCCAGCTGGATCCCCTCCGCACCACCTGCTTCCCCCAGAACTGGACGTTGTTCTACTGGGCCTACTGGCTGACCTGGTGTGTGGGCGGCCCCTTCTTCATTGCCCAGATCAGCCGGGGCAAGACCATCCGGGAAATCATCATTGAGGGCTATTCCTGGGGCGTTGCGGGTACATGGGTCTCCTTTGTCATTCTGGGCAGCTACGCACAGAGCCTCCAGATGATCGACGGTATGGATCTGACCGGTATGCTTTACAGCGCTTCCGGCGAAAGCATGGTGCTGGCGGTGCTCCACACCCTGCCCTTGGGCAAGATCGTATGTGCGGTGCTTGCGGTGGTCATGGTGCTGTTCTTCACCACATCTCTGGACTCTGTATCTCTGGTGGCTGCGGCCTTCTGCCATCGGAATCTGGATCCCGATGATCTGCCCAGGAAGCCTGTGCGCCTGTTCTGGTCCATTCTGCTGATCGTCATGCCCATTGGACTGCTCTTTGCGGAGGGGTCTCTGAGCAATATCCAGTCTGTGTCGGTCATTGCGGCGCTGCCCATCAGCTTCGTTTTGCTCATTGCCACAGCCAGCTTTATCAAGGATGCAAAGGGCTATCTGAAGGAACGCAGCGAGGCCAAAAAGGAATAACAGTAATAAAGAAAAAATCATTGCGGCCGTTTCACGAAGGTGAAACGGCCGCAATGCAGTATGTTCATGGGTTTCTCTGAGGGGTCAGCATTTGCGCATGACCGCCTCGATATCCTCAGGTGTTCTGGGAATGGCGGCGGAGAGGTTTTCACAGCCGGTTTCTGTGACCAGACAGTTGTCCTCCAGCCGGAAGCCGATGCCCCATTCCTCGTGATAGATGCCCACATCCACACAGAACACCATATTGGGGCCGATGATCTCCGGGGTCTCCACCGGGTCGTGGACGTCAAGGCCGATGTGATGGGCGCCTCCATGCCACATGACCCTGCCAACCTCGGATACATGGTCGATCACCCCGGCATCCTTCAGCAGCTGGGCGTTGTAGCGGCGGATGGTGCCGTCCACATCTGCCATTTTCATGCCGGGCTTGATGATGGAGAACATGTGGTTGGAGGTCTCCAGCATGCAGTCAAAGAGCAGCTTCTGACGGTCGGAGAATTTGCCGTTGCAGGGAAAGCCCCTGGATACGTCGGTGGTCAGCCCGTCATACTGAGCACCTACATCTGCCAGCACCATGTCCCCATCCCGGGCAATGCCGGTGTAGTCATAGTAGTGAATGCAGAAATTGTTTTCTCCTGCGGAGATGATGGCGGGGAAGCCATCCATTCGGGGCCCATGCTGGGAAAGTGCGTAGTCCCAATGGGCCTTGTACTGATGCTCGTACATACCCAGCCGGGAATGCTGCATCATGGCAACGATGCCCTGGCCGGTGATAGTCTCGGCTTTTCGGAGAGCCTCAATTTCGCAGGGCTGCTTCAGGAGCCGGAGCTGCCGCAGAGGACGGCTGCCATCCCCAATGGACAGGAAAGGGGCCTCCGACTGGAGCTTCCGGAGAAAGCCGTGGGCGGGACGATCCCGGTCCAGAGGATTCACCTTGTAGAGATCCAGGAATACCTGCTGAATGCTGCCGAAATTTATGAGCTTCCGGAAATCCCCTTCAAAGGCAGTGGTGGAACGGATGTCCGAAATACCACTGGCAGCCTCTGCTGCCGGAGGCTTTATCCGACGGCCCGTCCAGCGCTCCACCATGGGGTCCGGGGGCAGCAGATACAGGGTTTCCTTCAAATCGGATTCGGATTCCTTCACCAGAAGCAACACAGACTCCTTTTGGGTGATGCCGGTGAGATAGAGAAAATTCCGTTCAGCGTAGAAGGCGTATGCTTCGTCGTTGGTTTTGCAGACCTCCTCCCCGGAGAAATAAACCGCTGCGGAACCCACCGGCAGCAGATCAAAGAGTCTTTTTCGATTTCCTTCGTAGTATTCTTTCTTCATGGTTATGCTCCTTTTGCGAATGCTTGGGAAGCTCTGATGCAATCGGAAGGGGTACTTGCCAATGGCTCAGAGCTTCCCGTATTTTTTTGACAGATGATTCTGCGGGAGTAAACACAATGCTGCCGCAGCTCCAGAATTCCACGGCCTGGAGGGATTTTGAGAGAAAGAAAATGGCTTGAATACGTTATTCTTCCGTGAGAAAATCCGCGCCGGAATCCAATCTGCTGACGGAAAAACAACTCTGATACAGCCGGATAAAGGACGCTTTCCGCTGTGCTGCCTCCGGGTGGCCCAGACAGGCGGCGTTTTTGTAAAAATCCACGATTCTTCGGGCATCAGACCGAATCTGAAAAAGCCCTGTGATCCGGGCGTTTGCCAGAAGCCAGTCCCGGAGCACCTCTGCCTGATAGAAATGATAAAGCTGCAAATATTCCTGCTCCACCTGTTCAAAGGGGCGAACCGCATAGCTGATGGGGCTTTTCAGTTCCGGGGCAGGGGAGTCCGGCACTTCGTTCAGAAGGTATTTCAGGTCAAAGTACAAAAGCGCCTTATCAATGGCCGTCACAGCCGTCTGCTCCTCGGGGGAGAGCGCTTGCCGCAGGTACTTTCTGTAAATAAGCTCCAGCAGATGATCCTCCCGCTGGCTGTACATGGGCAGCTCCTTCTTGAAGGGACTGGGCACATCGGAGAGGTAACATTCGCTTGCGTCGTGGAGGAGACAGGCCAGAATGATCCTGCTGCTGCATCCCCGGGCTGCGGCCTCTTTGGCGCAGAAAATACAGTGCTGTCCCACGGAGAAAAAGGTCTTTACATGGCCGTTGCCCCGGCAGATGAGGCTCAGAGCGTGGGCAATGTCGGTTGCATGAATGTCCTCAGCTTTTGGTGCAGTGGGATAGAAATGGGTGCCCCCATAGGTGGTGATATACTCCGGCATGGGTTTGGCTCCTTAGACAAATTCGGTTTCGATGGTCAGTACAAGCTCCTTGTCGGGGTAGAAGGCCAGCAGATACTCCGTAAATTCTGCACTGAGGGCGTCCCAGTCCCGGAGGTTATAGTCCACGATAAAGTCGCAATACAGCTTGTTGCTGTCAGGAGCCAGATAGACCGCATGGAAGCTCTTCACATGCTCGTGCTGGGAGACAAATCTGCCGATGGTTTTCCGCAGCTCCTTGATGTAGGCGTGGTCATTGTCCACGGCATAGATACCGAACACCATGGTCACGTTGTATTCGTGCATGATCCGCAGTTGCAGCTCATGGATGGACTGATAGACCTCACCCACGGTCTTGCTGTGGTCGATTTCAATGTTCACGGAGCCGGAATAGGCGTCAGGGCCGTAGTTGTGGAGCATCATATCCACAGCGGCAAGGATGCCGTCGGTCTGGCGGATCTCCTTATAGAGCTTGGTGGCAAGCTCCTTTTCACCGGGCCTGCCCAGCAGCTCTCCCACGGTATCCTTCAGTACCTCAAAGCCAGCCTTGATAATCAGGGCGGAGGTGAAGATGCCCGCATAGGCGTCAATGGACACATGGAATACAAGGAACACAACGGCGGAGAGAATGGTGACAATGGACACGAAGGAATCGTTCCGACAGTCGATACCCACAGCCTCCAGCGCATTGGAGGTGGCCTTTTTGCCCATCCGGATGGTGTATGTACCGAGAATGAATTTCACCACCGCAGAAACGGCCACAACTGCCAGAGAAATGTAGGAAATGCTCAGTTCCTCGGGCTCGAACACCAACCGAATGGAGCTGATGAGCATTTCGATACCTGCAAACAGAATGACAATGGAGATAATCAGGCCGGTCAGGTATTCGATACGGCCATAGCCAAAGGGATGTTTTTCATCGGGGTGCTTCCCGGCCAGCTTGGTGCCCACCAGAGTCAGCACGGAGGTCAAAACGTCTGTTGCGTTGTTGACGCCCTCGGACACAATGGCGATGGAGGAGGCCAGAAGGCCCACGATGACCTTCAGGGATGCAACGAGGATGTTTACAAGGATGCCAAGGGCAGAAGTGGCGGCGATGATGCCTTCCCGGGACTCAGGGTCCTGACGGAAAATTTTGTAGATGAGTTTCATATGAATCCTTCTTTACACGTCTTATTTGAGCTTTGCCGTCCAGTCGGCTTCCTGGAAGCCCACCAGAACGAAGTCCTCTGCCACCAGAATGGGGCGCTTCACCAAAAGGCCGTCGGAAGCCAGCAGCTGCAGCTGCTCCTCCTCGGAAAGGCCGGGGAGCTTGTCCTTCAGCTGCATTTCCTTGTACAGCTTTCCGCTGGTGTTGAAGAACTTTTTCAGGGGCAGGCCGCTTTTCTCGTGCCAGAGCCGCAGCTCCGCAAGGGTGGGGTGGTCGTCCTTGATGTGTCTGAACTGATAGGCAATGCCGCTGGCATCAAGCCAGGCCTGCGCCCTGTTGCTGGTGCTGCATTTTGGATAGCCCACAAAAAGCATAATGATTCCCTCCATGGTAAATAATCGGGGATAGTATAACACAAATCGTGTGTCTCGTCCACATTTCAAATTCCGAAGAGGCGTATTTTGTCAAAAAGAACCCCACGAAAACGGCATTTCGTGGGGTTGAAAAAGGCTGGGGGACTGAAACCGACCTAATCCTTTTTGACTGATATTCTAAATCAAAGCATGTGCGATTACCGTTTCGCTTCCGGATGCTGAAGTTACGGTTTTGCTGTTACGGATTCCGGCCAGATCATAGGTGTAGCTGATGCTGTTGCCGCTGCTTTTGGCCGAAGCAAGCTGCCTGCCATTCTGCCATGTAAAGTTCCAGCGGGTGCCGTTGAAATAGCTGGTGGGATTGCCGATGGCGTCATAGGTAATGCTCTGCCCGGCATAAGAGGTCAGCTTGTCCAGCCATTCAGAATCGTTG
>JAQXMD010000180.1 GCA_029012465.1 Oscillospiraceae bacterium
ATGCCCGGCACCCGGGTCTATGTTTCCGTTCACACGGACACCCAGGCGGCAGTCACCTTCCGGAACATTTCCCGGGACCCACTGGACATTTCCGCCGATGAACTGATGGAGCGGTTTGTCCGGGGCGACGCCTCCCGCCACACCGAGGGCAGCGGTCTTGGCCTTTCCATCGCCAAGAGCCTGACAGAGTCCATGGGCGGCACCTTTACCCTGGAGGTTGACGGCGACCTGTTCAAGGCCTCTGTGATTCTGCCTCTCAGCACCGCCCCTGTCCCGGAAATCCCGGAACACACCGAAACCAAATAAATCCGCAAAAAGGTTCTGTACAGCAATGTGCAGAACCTTTCCTGTTTTCACACTTTATTCACAATAAAATGATATATTGATAGATAATACTACATAATATCAGGAGTACCCTGTTTATGAAGACGTTCAAAGGAAGACTTCTTACACTCATTTTGACCCTGACGGTGGTAATTTCCGCCCTGTCTCCGGCGGTGTGGGCTGCCGGAAAGGTCCCCACGGTTCGCACCACATCCGCCCTTGCCGGAAAACGCATTTTGTTCCTTGGGGACAGCCTGCAGACCGGCTACGGTCTCAGCGACTACTCCCTCAGCTGGAACGTCATGCTGGAATCCCGGGGCGGTATGATCGCCACCAACTGCTCCATTTCCGGCAGCACCATGTGCAACGAACACAACGGCAGCTACGCCTGGGAGTCCATCTCCACCCGCACTCTGCCGGAGGGCAGCTTTGACGTGGTGCTGATTGACGGCGGTGCAAACGACTGGTTCCACGACCTGCCCATTGGCAGCGATCCCTCCAGCCGTGACGCAGCCAACCTCATGGGCGCCATCAATGTCGTCCTGGACCGGGTTCAGGACGCGTATCCAACGGCCCTGATCCTCTATATGACCGTCTGGGAGAACGATATTCTCAACGCCCAGGGGAAAACCGGTGATGATTTCAGCGAAGCCGCCGCAGCGGTCTGCGCCCGCAGAAATGTCCCCTGTCTTACAGCCCATCTGCCGGAGGTCAGCGGAATCTACGCACAGGACCCCGAATTTCGCCAGCGCTACTTCCGCAGCAGCACTGACTACTGGCATCTGAACGCCGCCGGGCACGCCCTGTTTTATCCCGTCATCGCCAGCTGGCTGGAGCAGGAGCTTCTCGATCACTATCTGGCGGACGACTTCTACGACGTCCCCAATTTCCAATGGTATGCAGAGGCTGTTTCCGGTATCTGCGAAAGGGGTCTGATGGTGGGCACCGATTCCCATCACTTCTCCCCCAGTGAAAAAACCACCCGGGCCATGCTGGTTTCGGTACTCTACCGGGCAGCCGGTTCCCCGGATGTCAGTGAGCTGATTTGTCCCTTTGGGGATGTTTCCGAAACCGCCTACTATTATGACGCTGTAAAGTGGGGCTGTGAAAAGGGCATTGTCTACGGCCTCTCCGAGGACACCTTCGGGCCATCCCAGCCCCTGTCCCGTGAGCAGCTGGTCACATTCCTTTACCGTTTCGCCGAAGCAGCTGAGCCCCAGGAGTTTGACAGTACAGCGGAATTCCGGGACTGGGAAAGCGTATCCGATTATGCGAAGAATGCCATGTGCTGGGCAGTCAGTCAGGGAATCGTCTCCGGTGTCACCGATACCACCCTCGCTCCGCAAAATACCGCCACCCGTGCCCAATTGGCAGCCGTACTTCTCCGTTATCTGGATGGCGCATCCAAGGCATAACATATTTGTCCCGGAGGGAGTCCTCCGGGACAAATTTCACATACTTTAACACATAAATGCATTGCATTGCTGAATTATTTGTGATACAATATCCATGCACATTTCCCCAGAAAGGTCTGAACAACATGATTTCCATGAAGCAGGAGCGAAAAATGCCCGCTCCCGAAGAAATACAACGCGCAATCCCCCTGTCCCCTGAAGCTGAGGCCGCCAAGGCCATCCGGGACAGGGAAATCAGTGATATCCTCACCGGCAAGGATCAAAACCGTATGCTGCTGATTATCGGTCCCTGCTCCGCGGATCGGGAGGACGCTGTACTGGACTACATTCATCGTCTGGCCCCCATTCAGGAAGAGGTCAGGGATAAGCTCCTGATCGTTCCCCGGATCTACACCAACAAGCCCCGCACCACCGGCGACGGCTACAAGGGCATCGCTTCCCAGCCAGACCCCACAGAGCGCCCCGATATGGTCAAGGGCCTCATGTCCCTCCGGCATCTTCATGTGCAGGCAGTCAACGACACCGGCCTCACCTGCGCGGATGAGATGCTCTATCCCGACAACCACTACTATCTGGCAGATGTGCTGAGCTACGTTGCCGTGGGCGCCCGTTCCGTGGAGAACCAGCAGCACCGTCTGGTGGCCAGCGGTGTAGGCATGCCTGTGGGCATGAAGAACCCCACCTCCGGCGACTTCTCCGTGATGCTCAATTCCATCACCGCCGCCCAGCACCCCCATGTATTTGCCTTCTGCGGCTGGGAGGTGGAGACCTCCGGCAACCCCCTGGCCCATGCCATCCTTCGGGGCTATGTGGACAATGTGGGCCGCACACAGCCCAACTACCACTACGAGGATCTGATCTCCCTCTACGACGCATACAGCGCCAAGGGGCTCCAGAACATGGGCGTGATCGTGGACGCCAACCACGCCAACTCCGGAAAGCAGTATCTCCAGCAGGTCCGCATCTGCAACGAGGTTCTCCACTCCTGCCGGCACTCCAGGGACATCCGTTCCTTTGTCAAGGGCTTCATGGTGGAGAGCTATCTGGAGGACGGCTCCCAGAAGATCGGTGAAGGCATCTATGGAAAGTCCATCACCGACCCCTGTCTGGGCTGGGAGAAATCCAGGGAACTGATCTACAATCTGGCAGACCAGCTTTAAAAAACAGCAGCCGGCTCAGTGGAGCCGGCTGCAAATTCTTTTTGACTGACGTTAAACGTAGAACAGCATCTGTGCGTAGGTGGGCAGGGGCCAATAATCCTTGCCCACATGGATCTCGCAGCGGTCGGCTGCCTGACGGATGTCGCTGATGGCGGGAACAATGCGGTCGGAGTAGAATTTTGCCAGTTCGTAGTTCCCCTCAATCTGTCCAACCTGCCGCATCAGGTCATCCAGCCGGTTGCAGGCCTCATTCATGTCGTCCACGTTGGCAGATACAGAGCCCAGAATCTGTTCTTCCGTCCGGATAGAGATGGCAGAAGAAACAGCCTTCTTGGAGGCGGCGGTGTTTGCCACGTCAGACAGGAACTCCAGCGCTGCGGGGATCAGCTGGCGGCGGGCCATGCCCAGGGTGGTTCTGGCCTCAATGTTGATGACCTTGGAGTAGTGCTCCAGCTCCACCTCATAGCGGCTTTGCATTTCCACAGGGGTCAGCACGTTCATTTCGCTCATCAGGGCAATGTTTTTCTCCGCAACCATGCAGGGCAGCGCGTCCACCGTGGTCTTGAAGTTGCTGAGGCCCCGGACCTCCGCCTCCTTCTCCCATTCCTCGGAGTAGCCGTTGCCGTTGAAGAGAATCCGCTGGTGGGCCTTGATGGTCCTCTCGATCCACTTGGCGGCAGCGGCGGTGAAGTCCTCCGCCTGCTCCATCTCGTCGGCATAGTCCTTCAGCACCTTGGCAACGGCAGTGTTGAGGACCGTATTGCAGTCAGACAGGTTCATGGTGGAGCCGGGCATCCGGAACTCAAACTTGTTGCCGGTAAAGGCAAAGGGAGAAGTACGGTTCCGGTCGGTGGTATCCTTGGAGAATACGGGCAGCACATCCACGCCCAAATCAATCTTACTCTTGCCCACCGCGTGATACTCGCTGTCGTTGGCAATGGCCTCCAGAATCGCTCCCAGCTCGTCGCCCAAAAAGATGGAGATGATGGCAGGAGGCGCTTCATCCGCGCCCAGACGGTGATCGTTTCCGGGACCGGCTACGGTGGTGCGGAGCAGATCCTGATAGTCGTCCACAGCCTTGATGACCGCAGTCAGGAAGGTCAGGAACTGAAGATTGTCCATGGGGGTATCGCCGGGGTCCAGCAGATTCTCTCCACCGGCGGTGAGGGACCAGTTGTTGTGCTTGCCGGAGCCGTTGACACAGGCAAAGGGCTTCTCATGGAGCAGGCACACAAGACCGTGGTGCTCCGCCGCCTTCTTCATGATCTCCATGGTCAGCAGATTGTGGTCAATGGCCTTGTTGGCCACGTCAAAAATAGGCGCAAGCTCATGCTGGGCAGGAGCCACCTCGTTGTGCTTGGTTTTGGCGGGAATACCCAGCTTCCAGCACTCTTCATCCACTTCCTTCATGAACGCGGAGACCTCGGAGCGGAGCACGCCGAAATAATGCTCTTCCATCTCCTGTCCCTTGGCAGCGGAGTGACCAAAGAGGGTACGGCCCGTGAGGATCAGGTCCTCCCGCTGCTCATAGTCCTCCTTACGGATGAGGAAATACTCCTGCTCGGGGCCAACGGTGGTAGTGACACGCTTGGGCTCCTTTCCGAAGAGCTTCAGCACCCGGGCTGTCTGGCCCGAGATCGCAGCCATGGAACGAAGCAGCGGCGTCTTTTTATCCAGCGCTTCGCCGGTATAGGAGCAGAATGCCGTGGGAATGCAGAGCACATCATCCTTCACAAAGGCATAGCTGGTGGGGTCCCAGGCGGTATAGCCTCTCGCCTCACAGGTGGCCCGGAGGCCGCCGGAGGGGAAGGAGGAAGCGTCAGGCTCTCCCTGAATCAGCTCCTTGCCCTTAAACTCCATAATGGCGGTGCCGTCGCCGTTGGGAGACAAAAAGCCGTCATGCTTTTCGGAGGTGATGCCGGTAAGAGGCTGGAACCAGTGGGTATAATGGGTTGCGCCCTTCTCAATGGCCCAGTCCTTCATAACGCTGGCCACAACGTTTGCAACCTCCAGATCCAGGGGCTTTCCTTCCGCCATGGTGGCCTTCAGGCTCTGAAAGGTGGCACTGGGAAGACGTTCCTTCATGACGTGCTCGTTAAATACCATGGAGCCAAAGACTTCCTTGGTGTTTGCTGCCATATCGCTCATACTCCTTTTTCATGGGATATCCGCATATGCGGGAAAGTCTTGATATGAAAGAAGCGCCGTGAGGGGTCCCCCACAGCGCCCTAAGCTGTTCACGGGCCTATTATACTGTTTTTTTCCTGTGGGGTCAATCGGTTTTTCGCCGAAAATATTGGGGAAGCAGGTTTGATTTCTGGCATTATGCAGACAACCGCATTCCGATTTTCGCTTCCGCTTTTGTTCCTCTGCGGATGGACGTTCTCTCTCCGAGATCCGGAAACTTGCTTTTTTCCGGGTTTCATGGTATCCTGCTTCTATCTATTCTATGAGGTGAATCTATGAAACAGAAATACATCGCCAGTGCTCTGGCATTTTCTCTGATGCTTACACTGCTTTCAGGCTGCGGCGGAGGAACCTCCTCTGTCAGCAGCATCTCTGAAGAGGCTCCTCCCGAGGCCTTCGGCACCACCGTGGAATCCACCGCGCAGGAGGAAGCTGTCATCACGGTCACAGAAGAGGCAGAAGCCCCCAGTGACGCCTCCGAAGCCCCTGAAGAGGCGCTTCATTCGGCGGAAGCACCCCTTGCCGTTACGCCCAGAGATATTTCAGAGCAGGCCCTTTTTGCTGTGGCCTACTGTGACCAGGTGGATCAGCTGAGCTATGACGCTCAGGACCCCCTCTATTTCTGGCGGGCCGTTGGGTATCTGGCCGGAATTGTGGCAGAGGACATGGGGCTACCCATCAATGATGGCTTCGTGACCCTCACAGAGGAGAACGTGCTTCTGCTGGGTCACGCCCTGTTTGCCGATTGCTCCGGGGAGTTCCCTGCGGTCACGGAAGAAGACCCGCTGGTGTCCAGAGGGGAAAACAACACCTACATGATCCATATTTTCGACGTCAGCGACCTGACCGCCGATTTTGCCTACGGGGAGGACGGCAGCTCCTGCTCCATTTCCATGACCCTTCGGGGCCAGCCAGTGGCGGAAACCCTGACCATCACCACCGTGCCCTTCACCGGCGCTGATGCAGGCGCAGCCTGGTTCCCCCGGAGCATCTCCGGTGCCGAAGCCTCCCGATGACAGCATCCAGATTCAGGAAGCTATCCTCAGGCCCGAAATGCGGTGTTTCTCCACTGCATTTCGGGTTTATTTTGCTCTTTTCCCCCGAAAATAGCAATCTGCACAAACCACCTTTTCCCGGTTGACATAAGATTTCTTCTCTGATACAATTTTCATATAAAAAAGCGGAAAGGATGTGTACAATTCCATGAGAGAGACCCTCACTGTTCAGGCAAACTATCGTAAGGTACACATCCCCATTTCCCAGATTGCCTACATGACCATGGACGGCAGAAAAACCAAGCTCACACTGGCGGACGGCTCCTCCATTCTCACCAATCAAAGCATGAAGGACCTGCTGGCGGAGCTTCCGGAGAGTATTTTTTCCAACATCAACCGGGGCGTTGTGATTTCCCGGAATTATGTAAAGAGCGACCGGAACGGTGTTGTCACCATGGAGGACGGAACCATTCTCCGGCGAAGAGTCCGTTCTGACCGGCTTCCAAAGAAGCCCGCTCCTGTGCGTCAAAGCCCCCTGGCGGAGCCTCCCCGGGCCGTTTGTCCCGGCAGCGTTCTGGGCCAGTGGCTGGACGCCATGCCCCTGCCCATGCTGATTCTGGAGCTGGTATACGGCAAGCCCGGAGGCGTGGATTTTATCATCCGATACAGCAACCGGGAAATGGCGTCTCTCATGGCAGTTACGCCGGAAATCGGCGCTTCTGTCCAGTCCCTTCCCGGCATTGGCAGCACAAACTGGATGGCCATTTACGCCAATGTGGCCATCAATGGCGGAAACCGGATCATTGAGAACGTTTTGGAGGATTCCGGCCGTTTCCTCCAGCTTCAGTGCTATCAGCCCCAGCCCGGCTTCTGCGCCTGCGTGCTCACCGACTGCACCCGGGAAAACCGACTGATTCAGGAGCTGTTCCGTCAGGATTCCCTTTAATCACATATGATTTCTCCCCCGGAGCTGTCTCAGCGGCAGCTCCGGTTTTGTTCATATTTTTGCTTCTTGGGCATATGCTTTGCCAAGGGAAACGGAGGGACAAACCATGAAGAAACTGATTGCCATCATCCTGTTGATTTCTGTATTAACCATTTCTGTATCTGCCGCCCCGGAGGTGTCTGCACCATCCTGCCTTCTGATGGATGCTGCCACGGGAACTGTCCTCTTTGAACAGAACGCGGACGAGCAGCTGGCTCCCGCCAGTGTCACCAAGATCATGACCCTGCTGCTGGTAATGGAGGCCATTGATCGGGGACAACTGAGCTGGGACGACACCATCACTGCCTCTGCCGCTGCCGCAGCCAAGGGCGGAAGTCAGATCTATCTGGAGGAAAACGAGCAGATGACCGTCCGGGAGATGGTCAAATGCGTGGTGGTGTCCTCCGCCAATGACTGTGCCGCAGCTCTGGCTGAGGCGGTGTCCGGCAGCGAGTCCGCCTTTGTGGATTTGATGAACAAGCGGGCCTCGGAGCTGGGCATGGAACGGACCCACTTTGCCAACTGCACCGGTCTTGACGACGAAGCCGGTGCCGATGTCCACTACACCACCTCCCGGGATATTGCCATTATGTCCAAAGCCCTTCTGGCCCATGAGGAGATCAAGGAGTTCACCACCATCTGGATGGACACCATCCGGGACGGCACCTTCGGACTCAGCAACACCAATAAGCTTGTGCGGTTCTATCCGGATACCACGGGCCTCAAAACCGGCTTTACCTCCTCTGCAGGTTACTGTATGTCCGCCACTGCAAAACGAAACGGCATGGAGCTGATTGCTGCGGTGATGCACTGCGAAACCAGCACAGACCGTTTTGAAAGCGCCAAAGCCCTTTTGGAATACGGCTTTGCCACCTACATGCTGGAGGACCCCCTGGGGGATGAAGCTCTGCCGGAAATTCCCGTGATACTGGGGGCTTCGGACAACGCAGTCCTCCGGCTTCAGGACAGCAGCCCCATGCTGCTGGAAAAGGCCAGCGGCAGCGATCTCAGCCGTCAGCTGGATGTGGCGGAATCTCTCAGCGCACCGGTGGCTGCCGGACAGGTGGTGGGCTCCCTGACCATCCGAAGCGGTGACAGGGTGCTTCGGGAAATTCCCGTTGTTGCGGCGGAGGATATTCCAAAGCTCAGTTGGGGAAATCTGTTCTCCAGACTCACAAGGCATCTGTGGATGGCGGACTGAGAAAAACCTGCCTTTCCCCCTTGCAATTTCCAGCGATACCCGTTAAAATAGCATTGATTCATATCAAACATCCTAACAGGAAAGACGTGATCATACATGATTGAAACCGATATTTCGAATCTCTGGGGAGCCATTTCCTTCCCGGACCTCATGGCCATGGAAGAACGTCTCAGCGCCGCCCACAAAACTCTCTCCGAGGGCACCGGTGCAGGCAACGACTTCCTCGGCTGGTATCACCTGCCCTCCGGCACCACGGAAAAGGAGCTGGACGAGATCCAGAAGGCCGCAAATCGCATCCGCCGGAATTCCAAGGCCCTGGTGGTCATCGGAATCGGCGGCAGCTATCTGGGGGCAAGAGCCGCCATTGAATTCATGAACGGCACCATGCACAACGATACCGCCCCTGTGAAGATCTACTTTGCAGGCAACCACCTGTCTACCAGAGCCCTCAATGAGATCGTCACGCGACTGGAAAACGTGGATTTCTCCATCAACATCGTCTCCAAGTCCGGCTCCACCATGGAGACCGCAGTGGCCGCAAGAATGTTCCGTTGGCTGCTGAACCGGAAGTACGGCCCCGATGGTGCCAAGGAACGCATCTATGTGACCACCGATCCCGAAAAGGGCAAGCTCCGGGCCATGACCCGTGAGGAGGGCTACACCAGCTTCCCCATTCCCGCCAACGTAGGCGGCCGCTACAGCGTGTTTACCGCCTGCGGACTGCTGCCCATGGCTGTGGCCGGAATCGACATCCGTTCCGTCATGGCAGGTGCCCGTCAGGCTGAGAAGGAGCTGGACCTCCGCAGCATGGAAAACCCCGCATGGCTCTATGCCGGTGCCCGGAATCTGCTGTATGAAAACGGTAAGAAGATCGAAATGCTTTGCAGCTATGAGCCGAACTTTGAATATGTGGGCCGCTGGTGGCAGCAGCTCTTCGGTGAGAGCGAGGGTAAGGACGGCAAGGGCATCTTCCCTGCCTGCGCCCAGTTCACCACGGATCTTCACTCCATGGGTCAGATGATTCAGCAGGGCGAACGGAACATGTTTGAAACCGTTGTGCGCTTTGCCCCGGACAGCCGTGAGCTTTCCATCGAAAAGGATTGGAAGAACATGGACGACCTGAACTATCTTGCAGGCAAGACCGTAAGCTATGTGGAGGAGAATGCGTTCCAGGGCGTTGTCACCGCCCATGTGGACGGCGGTGTGCCCGTGATCCTCCTGAAGTGCGGCGCAATGGATGCCCGCACCCTCGGCTACCTGCTGTATTTCTTCCAGCTGTCCTGCGGAATCAGCGCCTATACCCTGGGCGTAAACCCCTTCAATCAGCCCGGCGTAGAGGCCTACAAGAAAAATATGATGACCAATTTGGGCCGCTGATTTTGTGTATCCTTAACAGGAAATACACACCTTCAATGAAAATACAGTAAAATTCACAAAAATAGTTGAAATGTACGCATAAAAATGCTACTATATTCCCACAGTCGGTTTACACCGACAAAACGAAAGGGGTAATCATCATGGTTAAGGTTATTATGGGCTTGAAGGGCTCCGGTAAGACCAAGCAGATGGTTGATACGATCAATGCCGCCGTTGAGCAGGAGGCAGGCCATATTGTTTGCATCGAAAAGGGTTCCAAGCTGGTTTATGACATAAAATCCAGTGTCCGTCTGGTTCGGGCCAGCGACTATCCCATCGGCGGTTATAAGTACCTCCAGGGCTTTGTCAGCGGTCTCCACGCAGGCGATTACGATATTACACA
>JAQXMD010000181.1 GCA_029012465.1 Oscillospiraceae bacterium
AGGGCGAAGCGGTGGATTTGTTCCCGAGAACGAAGCATGTGGAAACGGTAGTATTGATGGCAAGAAGAGAGAAATAAATAGCGAGAAGTAGCGTATTTACGGGCTTTTTTGAGATTAGGCAATTTCTCAGGAAAGTCCGTATTGCCTATTTTGAACATTTCTACAGAAAAACGGTCAGAGCGTTTGGCTGTGGATTATATGTCGTGGGTCGTGGCACTCGGATAGATATTATCCAGAGTGCAACCTTTTTCATGAACCTTTTCCATCCCAGAAACGTCTTAACAGGTGAAATCGATTTCAAACCGACATAAGGAGGTGAAGATATGGGCAACTTTGAAGTCCTGTTGCTTCAGCACCGCGGCCCCATTGAACGTTATGTGAAATTCCGCATTGACAATCCGCAGGACGCTGAGGACATTTTGCAGGAAACGTATCTGACCGGCTTTCGGAAATTTGACACACTGAAAGATCCCTCGCAATTCAAATTCTGGATGGTGTCCATCGCAAAAAACAAGTGTCGGGACTACTACCGCAAGCAATACCGCAAGCAGGAAACATCGCTGGAAGAATTATGCGAACTGACCGCCGAAGAACCAGAGTTTCTTTCTCCCGTTCAGGAAACAATGGAACAACTGCGTCCGCAGGATCGTGCGCTGCTCCAATTGTCCTATGAACAGGGAATGCCGCAGGCACAGATTGCGGAAAAGCTGCAGATTCCAGTGGGAACGGTAAAGTCCCGGCTGTATACCGCAAAGCAGCATTTCAAAGCGAAATATCCATATCCACTGCATTCGAAAGGAGATTTTACCATGAAGAAGATGCCGCTGACCATGCCCGAGTATGCCATCACCCTTTCCGGAAAAGCGCCTTTTTCCGTAGAATGGAAGGAAATTATGGGCTGGATGATTGTCCCGGAACCCGGCAACAGGCTCTCCTGGGCCATGTATGACGACCTGACCGGAAAACGCAGGGAATATTGTGACCTTGAAGTGGTAGGCAAGGCGCGTGTTCACGGAATTGACGGCGTGGAAATCCACTCCGTGGAATATGGCCCCACACCGAACAACAGTCCCGACGGAAGCAACAGGGTAGAACGGACACTGATTGCACAGCTGACGGACACACATGTTCGGCTTCTGGCAGAAAGCCACACAGAAAATGGCGTAAAGCGTTTCTTCACGTTCTTGGATGAGGATGCGTTTCTCGGCAACTGGGGCTATGGTGCAGATAACTGCGGAAAAACCGTCCATATGGAGCCAAAAGGCATTTATCGGCAAGAGGGAGACGGTTTTGTTTGCGATGAGATCGGCCATCTGGACATGATCGGGCGTTATGATGTGACTATTGCAGGAAAGACTTACGATACCGTCTGCGTGCTGGATGTTGAAAGCTACGACGAAGGCCGCCTGCAGGAGATCTATCTGGACAAGGACGGTAATACCATTCTGAACCGCTTGTTCAACCGGGATGATTGGGCGTTTAAGCACTTCGGAAAGCTCTGGACAGAAATGTTCCCGGACAATCAGCGTCTTACAGTCAACGGCAAGACCTATGTGCATTGGTATGACTGCATGACGAGTTTGATTATGGATGCATAATATGCGCAAAAAGTCCTGAAATCATACGATTTCAGGACTTTTCATGGTGGAGATAAGCGGGATCGAACCGCTGACCTCTTGAATGCCATTCAAGCGCTCTCCCAGCTGAGCTATACCCCCGTGTGCAATTAACGCGTTTATTATATCAGAATTATCGGGTTTGTCAAGCCTTTTTTGAAAGTTTTTGCGGTCCCTGCTGAAAGCGGCACGACCGGAGCCGGCCGTGCCGCCGCGAATTAGACTCAGACCGTTCCCGCAACCTTGATGCTGGGCATCCGAACCGCAAAGGGACCGTGATAGCTCTCGCTGTCATAGCGTTCTTTGGAGAACACCAGACTGCCGCTGCAGTCGTGAATGCTGCCATTGATGGAGCCGCCGGTGACAATGTGGGTCGTTTTCCCGTCATAGTAGTAGGCCAGGCGGATCTCGCCGCCGAAATGGCCGGACATGGCGTCCATCTGGAAATCCGAGAAGCTCACCGGATACAGATAGGGCTTTTCCTTCAACTCCGCCAGTTCCGCTGTGCCGTTTTCACAGGTGAAGGCCTGATAATCGCCGGTGGCGGGGACTCCCAGATAGGCCGACAGCCGGACGCCGCCGTGAATGACACAGAGCTTTCCATCCTCGATGAGGGTCCTGTCCACCATGGGAACACCCTCCCCGCTGTAGGGAACCGTTGCATGGAGCGTCAGCCGAATTCGTTCGCCCTTATCCGCGTTTTCCTGCACATCGCTTCCCACCTGCCATGTGGAATAGCCGGGATAGATCATGGACACATTGCTCCGCTCCACAAAGTAAGAGAGAATGGTTTCCACCTGCCGGTCAGAGAGGATCAGATCATAGGTGCCGGTGGGCAGGTTCTTTTCTGCCGCGGCACGATCCTCCACCTGCCGAAGGGCAGTTTCCGCCTCTTTCCGCAGGGCGTCACAGGCAAGGGTGTCATATTCAAAGATATGGTGCATCTCCACATCCTCCGGCTCCCGGCACTGGGCCACAAACTCCCCTTTGGCGCTGTACCGGGTATAGCATACATCCGTGCCGGTGGACATCAGCAGACGCCGTGTTGTCTTTTCCACAAAAATCTCCGCGGAATTCAGAAATGCCTTTCCTCCCCTTTCCGCAGAAAACAGCGCCTCAGAGAGCTTCATGGCTGCCTCCTCCACAGAAAGGGACGAAAGACCGCTCTCCATGGTCATTGGTGCACAGGTCTGCTTCTCAGGCAGTTCATAGAAGGGGTTCTCCACAAAGGAGGCCGCAAACCAGGTGTCCTCCAGGGCTTTTTTGACCGCTTCCCTGCTCTGAGCCGGAAGAATCGTCACCGAGGAGCTGCCCCGCATGGACTTCCCGTCCTTCTCAAAATCGTGGTAGACCGTCACAATATATTTCCGGGTGCTCTTCATACGGCGCATATCCAATGCTCTGCGGATGAAAAACAGCTCCGCAGCAGAAACCTGCTGATCGCTGATGCTCCAATGGGATACGCCCACCTCACGGAGTACCTCCTGAATCATTTCCATCATCATCATTCACCTCATCCCAGCCGAATCTGTGCCTTAATATAGGGGCCGCCGTCGGAGACCTTGACCCACTCCTTATAACCCTTGCCGCAGGCACCGCTGCCGCCCAGCTCCATATCTTTGGAGACCATGGAGATGGATTTCAGCAGATCTGGCACATAGCCCGTCAGAACGATGGGGGAGAATATCCTGCCAGTAAGCTTTCCGTCCCTGATTTCCCTGGCGATGTTCACCATACACTGAATGCCCCAGTTCTTCGGGTCCTCCATGCCGGAGGTGGGGTCCTCCAGCAGCATGCCGTATTGCACGGAAGCGATCATCTCCTCCAGCGTGCTGGTTCCCGGCTCAAAATAGGTGTTGGTCATACGGGTATAGGCTTTCCGCTCATAGCTCTCCCGGCGGCCGTTGCCCGTGGGGTTCGTGCCCAGATGCATAGCAGACTGGGCGTCGCTGTATCCAGCCTTCAGAATGCCCCGGTCAATGACCAGCGTATCCTGAGCCAATACGCCCTCGTCATCAAAGAAATAGGTTGCCACCTCACTGACAGCATTACCGTCATGCATGGTCACAAGGTCAGAGGCCACCTGCTTTCCCACATAAGCCTTTGCCAGCGCTCTGTCCTTCACAAACATATCCATTTCCACACCGTGTCCGAAGGCCTCATGGACGATCATTCCTGTGACTTCCGGGGTGCAGATGCATTCATAGGTGCCCGGCTCCATGGGTTCGGCGTCCAGCAGGTCCATTGTGGTCTGAATAATCTCGGGAACCTCCCGCTCCATTTTCGCAAACAGCTCTGTCCCCCCAAGGTTGGAGTAGCCCCGATAGCTGCTCTTGACCTCCTGCCCTCTGGCAGCCGCAGTGGCAATGCCGCCGCAGGTCCAGAGCACGGACTGCTCCATATCCCGGTTTCTGGACAGGAACAGCTTGTGATACTCCTGATAGCTGAGCATAGCCACCACATCCAGCAGCTTGTCGCTGTGGGAAAAGGCCTTTTCCCGCAGGGCACTGAGCTGCTCCAGAATCTTCTGATCCCCCAGCTCTCTGGGATGCTGGACATACTCGGTGGCCTTATAAAAGGTACAGGGTTCGTCGGAGAGCATCTGATAACGGCTCTCCTCCAGCCCCTCCGGGAGCTTTTCTGTCATGGGCATCAGCCGTTCTTTGATCTCCCGGGTGATCTCCGGAATGGCAGCCTCGGTAATGTCGTTGGTGCTGTACTCAGCATAGCCTCTCCCATCATATACTTTTACAACCATGCCATTTCCCCCAAAGGCCGTGCTTTGGGACACACTGACACCGCTCTTTGCCATCCGGTAGGACTTGGCATCGCAGCAGGTCAGCAGCACGGAGGCATAGTCGTACTGCTCCAGCAGCCCGTCCAGCAGCTTCCTGACAATGGGCTTTTTCTCGGCAATATATTCGCTTCGCTTCACAGCTTGCATCTGAATTCCTCCCGATCACGCGATTGAATCGCAGTATTTCAGTATCTGAATCTATCCACAATATTATACCACGGAATCGCGCTTTTGCAACGCAGGCTTTCAGTTTTCGTCCCTTTGCAGGAGGAATGCAGGCCGTCTTGCATATTTACCATGTATGTCCCACCGAGCCGGTGGTTTTTTTCCCTTCAGATGAAAGTTTCTATTGCACTTTTGCGCAGGAATTTGCTATAATCATTGCATAATTATTGCTTAGGAGAATTACTATGGCTACCATCATCCCCCAGGGCTACAAAAGCCTGCTGAATGTATATGACACCCAGAAGGCCATTGGCCTTTTAAAGCGTCTCTTTGAAGATAACCTCTCCGGCGCCCTTGGCATCCACCGGGTATCCGCACCACTGTTCGTGGAGGAGCAGACCGGCCTCAACGATAACCTCAACGGTTATGAGCGGCCTGTGTCCTTTGAGATCAACGCCACCGGCACCGAGGCGCAGGTGGTTCAGTCTCTGGCCAAGTGGAAGCGTATGGCCCTGAAGGTCTATGATTTTCATCCCGGTCACGGTCTGTACACGGATATGAACGCCATCCGCCGGGACGAGGATGTGCTGGATAACCTCCACTCTGTCTATGTGGACCAGTGGGACTGGGAAAAGGTCATCCATGAGTCCGAGCGCACAGAGGAGTATCTCAAGGACACCGTCCGGAAAATCGTCAAAGCAGTCTGTCAGACCCAGCAGACCCTTCAGGCCCTGTATCCCGCCCTCAAGTGTCTTGGAACGCTTCAGGAGGATGTGACCTTTATCACCGCTCAGGAACTGGAGGACCGCTATCCCGACCTCACCCCCAAGGAGCGTGAGGATGCCATCACCCGCATCCATCCCACCGTCTTTATTATGGGCATCGGCGCACCCCTCCGCAGCGGCAAGCCCCACGACGGCAGAAGCCCCGACTATGACGACTGGAGCCTCAACGGCGACATTCTCTTCCGGAACGAGGTTCTGGACTGTCCCTTTGAGCTCAGCTCCATGGGCATCCGGGTCAGCCCCCAGTCTCTGGACCGCCAGCTCACCGCCGCAGGCTGTGACGACCGCCGGGAACGGCTCTATCACCGGATGCTTCTCAATGGAGAGCTGCCCTTTACCATCGGCGGAGGCATCGGCCAGAGCCGCCTTTGTATGCTCCTGCTGGGCAAAGCCCACATCGGCGAGGTGCAGTCCTCGGTGTGGCCTGCCGAGACCACGGAGGCCTGTAGAAAGGCCGGTGTTCTGCTGCTGTAATTTCTCAGTTTTTTGCAGATCGCTTTTGATCCCTTCTCCACCGAGGAGGGATCTTTTTCTGTCAAAAGCCATTCCTTCTGAAACCTTTCAGGGTTCAAATCGTAGATGTACGCACAAATTGTACCCATTTGTGCAACTTTTTTTGACCTCAAAATATCGACTTCCCTTGCCACAATGCTACAATGAACACATACCTCCGGCGGAGCCTTCCTCCGGAGAAACGAAATGAAAAGGAGAACTCGCATCATAAAGAAATGGATTGCGATTTCCCTGGCTCTGGCTATACTTCTGAGCATGGCAGCCTGCGGAAACACTGCGTCTTCTGCGGACTCCGTGGCGGAAGCACCTGCCTCCTCCGCTGAAAGCGCAGCGCCCGTTCCTGAAACTCCCGCTCCTGAAGAGCCTGCCTCTGCGGAACCGGAAGTGGTGGAAGCGTCCGTGGTGGAGGAAGAGCCTCTGGTCAGCCCCACCATCACCGAAGTGGCCTACGGCGAGAACTATCTGGAGACTGCCGCCACTGAGGACGACACCATCAACAGCACCTCTGCCTCCACAAACGTTGTGGCCGTGACCCTGGATGACGGCACCGTGATCGAAGCAGAGAACGGCGGTGTCCTGACTCTGGTCATTGACGGCGATCAGTATGACATTCTGGATTATTACCACAATGGCGGCATCCTGCCCGAGGGTCGTTTTTCCTTTGAGACCACCGCCGGCACCGATGTTTATTCTGAATTTGCCAAATTTATGAACATGGCCGGTCAGACCGTCCAGTACACCTATGAAGCCCGTGACTTCAACACCAACATCCTCACCGCCTTCGACATGGCCGATCCCCGTCACACTGCCACCTTCGTGATCGTGGATGAGGACGGCAACGCCGTCAACGGCGCAGCCTACTTCAGCGCCTACAAGGCCTTCGCCACCTCCTACTTCACCCTGGGCTTCAGCGGCTATGAGCTAGTGTCCATGGAAGTAACCGAGGGCAGCGCCATCATCTCTCCCATCACTGAGGACGATCCAGACGGCTACTATGGCGAGTATGAATACAACATCGCCATGGACACCGACTGCACCGTTACGGTGGTGGTTGCCGCAGCCGCCATGGGCGGCATGGGTGGCCCCGGCGGCCCCGGTGGTCCCGGTGGTCCCGGCGGTGATCCCGGCATGGGCGGCCCTCCTCCCATGTAATCTGACCATAGAATAATGCTTCCCCGTCCGGTTCCCAGAAGAACCGGACGGGGATACTTTTCGTTGACTGGAAATAGCGGGTATGGTACTATTGTCATGGAAAAACACAGCGGAAACACCGCATTTTTGTCCTGAAACAGGAGGGTTCCATATGGGAAAGTATATTTTGGCTTTGGATCAGGGTACCACCAGCTCCAGAGCGATTCTATTTGATGATCAGCAGAATATCATCGGTGTTCAGCAGCGGGAATTTCAGCAGATTTATCCCCAGCAGGGCTGGGTGGAGCACGACCCCATGGAGATTTACTCCTCTCAGGCCGGTGTCATGAGCGAGGTGGTGGCCCGCAGCGGCATTGATCCCCGGGACATCGCCGCCGTGGGCATCACCAATCAGCGGGAAACCACCATTCTGTGGGAAAAAGCCACCGGGCGGCCCATTTACAACGCCATCGTCTGGCAGTGCCGCCGTACGGCTTCCATTGTGGATAAACTGGTTGCCCAGCCGGGTATGGACGAATACATCCGTCAGGCCACAGGTCTGGTGCCCGACGCCTATGCCTCCGGCACCAAGATCAAATGGATTCTCGACCATGTGGAGGGCGCCCGGGAAAAGGCCCGCCGGGGAGAGATCCTCTTCGGCACCGTGGACACCTGGCTGGTTTGGAAGCTCACCGGCGGCAACGTCCATGTGACGGACCGTACCAACGCCTCCCGCACCATGATTTACAACATAGGCACCCTGGACTGGGACGACAAAATGCTGGAGGCTCTGGACATTCCCCGGGCCATGCTGCCCAGGGTGGCAGACTCCTCGGAAATCTACGGCTACACCTCCATTCACGGGGCCATGGTCCCTCTGGCGGGCATTGCCGGAGACCAGCAGGCCGCCCTGTTCGGTCAGGGCTGCTTCTCCCCCGGAGACGCCAAGAACACCTACGGCACCGGCTGCTTCCTGCTGATGAATACCGGCGACACCCTGTGCCGCAGCAAAAACGGTCTGGTGTCCACCATCGCCATCTCCCTGAAGGGCAAGGTTCAGTACGCGCTGGAGGGGTCTGTTTTCGTGGGCGGCGCTGTGATCCAGTGGGTTCGGGACGAGCTGCGGTTCTTCACCGAAAGCTGCGACGCGGAATACTATGCCCAAAAGGTGCCGGACAACGGCGGCGTGTATCTGGTTCCCGCCTTTACTGGTCTTGGAGCCCCCTACTGGGATATGTACGCCAGAGGCGCCATCGTGGGCATCACCCGGGGCACCCGCCGGGAGCACATCATCCGGGCTGCGCAGGAGTCCATTGCCTACCAGTCCGCGGATCTGGTTCTGGCCATCGAAAAGGACACCGGCATCACCATTGAGGATCTGAAGGTGGACGGCGGCGCCAGCCGTGACGCTTTCCTGATGCAGTTCCAGGCGGATATTCTGAACAAGAACGTCTGCCGTCCCGTGATTCGGGAGACCACCGCTCTGGGCGCGGCATATCTGGCCGGTCTTGCCACCGGTGTCTGGCAAAGCCCCGATGAGATTCGGGGGCTGTGGAAAAACGACGTGACCTTCCGGCCTCAGATGGAGGCATCCACCCGGAAGGAGCTTCTGGCAGGCTGGCACAAGGCTGTGGGCAGAAGCCTCGACTGGGCCGATCACAACTGACAATTCTCCCTCTGTCCGGGCAGCGAAACCGCTGTCCGGACAGTTTTTTGCAGATATCCAGCATTTCCATATATTTGTCATCCCCATTTTAAACAACTTTTTTCCCCTGTTCCCGGTTTCCCTGTGCAGGGTTACAAAAATCCCCGAAATAGTTTTCCGCCCCTTGCAAAACATCTGCAAATAGGCTAAAATAGGGCCAGAATAACTGGGAAGTGGGTGACGTCCATGCTGTGTATTCTCCGCGTAAACGTAGACCATGGGGGTCGTGTATCCATCTTCCGATTTTGAGCCACCGCAGGCGTGAAGGGTCACACCTGCGATTTCGTTTTGTCAGGAGGATTCGTCATTTTGAAAAAAGTTGCAGTTATCATGGGCTCTGACAGCGATTTCCCCGTTGTGAAGGGCGCAATCACCCAGCTGAAGAAGTTTGGCGTTCCCTTTGAAGCCCGCGTCATGTCCGCCCATCGCACCCCGGCCGCCGCAGAGGAATTCGCAAGAACCGCTGAGGAAAACGGTTTTGGTGTCATCATTGCCGCCGCAGGCAAGGCTGCCCATCTTGGCGGCGTACTGGCAGCTCAGACCGTGCTTCCGGTCATCGGCCTGCCCATCAAGTCCTCCTTCTGTGACGGACTTGACTCCCTGCTTTCCATTGTACAGATGCCCAGCGGCATCCCTGTTGCCACCGTAGGCGTGGGCGCCGCTGACAATGCCGGTCTGCTGGCTGTTCAGATGCTCTCCCTTTCCGACGAGGGTCTGGCCCAGAGGCTCCGGGACTATAAGGCCGAGATGGCCGCTTCGGTTATGAAAAAAGATGAAAACTTACAGATGGAGGTCGCAAAACTATGAATAAGGTACAGCAGCTCTATGAAGGCAAGGCCAAGAAGGTCTTTTCCACAGAGGACCCCAACCT
This sequence comes from Oscillospiraceae bacterium, assembly GCA_029012465.1. Classification (GTDB taxonomy): domain Bacteria; phylum Bacillota; class Clostridia; order Oscillospirales; family Oscillospiraceae; genus HGM13006. The sequence continues at coordinate 9,584 of JAQXMD010000181.1, forward strand.
CTGCATCGTTTCCTATAAGGATGATGCCACCGCTTTCAATGGCCAGAAAAAAGGCACCATTCTCGGCAAGGGTGCCATCAACAACCGTCTGACCAACTATTTCATGCAGCTCCTGGAGTCCAAGGGGATTCCCACCCACTTCGTGGAGGAGATCAACGATACCGACGCCGTTGTGAAGAAGGTGGAGATCGTTCCTCTGGAGGTCATTATCCGCAATATTTCCGCCGGCAGCTTTGCAGCCCGTTATGGCGTGGAGGAGGGCATCGTATTCGATCAGCCCACCATCGAGTTCTCCTACAAGTGCGACGAGCTGAACGATCCCCTGCTGAACACCTATCACGCGCTGGCTCTGAAGCTGGCCACTCCCGAGGAGATTGCCACCATTGAGAAGATGGCCTTCGGCGTCAACGATGTTCTCAAGGAGTTCTGGGCTTCCGTTGGCGTGACTCTGGTTGACTTCAAGCTGGAGTTCGGCCGTCTGCCCGATGGCACCATCATTCTGGCCGACGAGATTTCCCCGGACACCGCTCGTCTGTGGGATTCCAAGACCGGCGAAAAGCTGGATAAGGACCGTTTCCGCCGGGATCTGGGCGGCGTGGAGGACGCTTATCAGGAGGTTCTCCGGAGAGTTCTGGGCAAGTAATTTTTCCGTGTTCCCATCCCTTTGAATATTTCCCCCATTTCATACATACAGGAGAGATTGAAATTATGAGCATCAGCAAAAGTGACAGCTACGCTGCCGCCGGTGTAGACGTTACCGCCGGTTACGAGGCAGTGAGCCGCATTAAGCCTCTGGTGGAAAGCACCAACATTCCCGGCGTTATCGGCGGTCTCGGCGGCTTCGGCGGCCTCTTTGCCCCGGACATGACCGGCATGAAGGAGCCTGTTCTGGTCTCCGGCACCGACGGCGTGGGCACCAAACTGAAAATCGCATTCCTGATGGACAAGCACAACACCGTTGGCATCGACTGCGTTGCCATGTGTGTCAACGACATTGTCTGCGCAGGCGCCAGCCCCATGTTCTTCTTGGACTATGTGGCCTGCGGCAAGAACTATCCCCAGCGCATTGAGCAGATCGTTTCCGGCATCGCAGAGGGCTGCCGTCAGGCAGGCTGCGCTCTGATTGGCGGCGAAACTGCCGAGATGCCCGGCTTCTACCCCGTGGATGAGTACGATCTGGCAGGCTTCTCCGTGGGCGTGGTGGACAAGGAAAAGATCCTTGACGGCAGCACCATTATCCCCGGCGACGCCCTCATCGGCCTTGCCTCCAACGGCGTTCATTCCAACGGCTTCTCTCTGGTCCGCAAGGTTCTGGATGTGGAAAATGCCGATCTGAAAACCGTGATTCCTGAGCTGGGCTGCTCCCTTGGTGAGGAGCTGCTGAAGCCCACCCGGATCTATGTCCGTGCTGTAAAGGCTCTGCTGTCCTCCGGCCTGAAGGTCAAGGGCATCAGCCACATCACCGGCGGCGGTCTCTATGAGAACGTACCCCGTATGCTGCCCGACAACATTGTTGCCAGCATCGACACCGCCAAGATTCCCGTGCCTCCCATCTTCACCCTGATTCAGGAGAAGGGCAATATTCCCGAGCGGGATATGTACAACACCTTCAACATGGGCATCGGTCTGGTTATGGCTGTTGCCAAGGAGGACTGCGGCGCTGTGATGGATACCCTGATCCGTGCCGGCGAGCGTCCCTACCTGATCGGCAAGTGCATTGAGGGTGAAAAGGGCGTAGAGCTATGGTAAAAATCGCTGTTCTGGTTTCCGGCGGCGGCACCAATCTCCAGGCGCTCATTGACGCTCAGTCCTGTGGCGAGATCATCGGCGGCGAGATCGCCGCGGTCATTGCCTCCAAGCCCGGGGTGTACGCACTGGAACGGGCAAAAAACGCTGGAATTCCCGGCTATGTGATTGCCCGGAAGGACTATTCCGATTCCCGGGCCATGACGGTGGCGCTGGTGGACAAGCTCAAGGAGCTGGGCATCGGTCTGGTGGTTTTGGCCGGCTTCATGACCATCATCACAAATGAGATGGTGGAGGCCTATCCCAACGCCATTCTGAATGTGCATCCGGCGCTGATCCCCTCCTTCTGCGGCAAGGGCTATTACGGCCTGCACGTCCACGAGGAGGCATTGAAGTACGGCGTCAAGGTCTCCGGCGCAACGGTCCACTTTGTGTCCGAGGAATGCGATGGCGGGCCCATCGTACTCCAGAAGGCGGTTCCCGTGGAGGAGGGCGACACCCCTGAAACCCTCCAGCGGAGAATCATGGAGCAGGCAGAGTGGAAGCTCCTTCCTCAGGCTGTTTCCCTGTTCTGTCAGGGCAGGCTGAAGGTGGAAGGAAGAACCGTCCATATTGCTGAATAAATTACGGTCGGGTGCTGCGGATGCGGCACCCGATTTTTTCCGGTGTTCTCCCCACACCGGATAACATTGACAAGAACCGTCTCCAGCCATTATAATGTTCCCGGTGATAACAGATGAAAACAGCGATATTCGGCAGTTCCGATAAGCAGGGTGCTGCGATTGTCCATTCCCAGAAGGCCCACGGAAACCGCTATGTGTGTCTGGACGTACTCAAAGCCCTTGCCATCTTTCTGGTGGTTTTTCAGCACAACTTCTATGTGCCCTACAGCATTACAGAGCAGCCCGGCGTCTGGAACTATGTCCACTATTTTATCCGGTCCATCATGAGCTGTCATGTGACGGTGTTTTTCTTTGTAAATGGCACACTGCTGCTCACAAGGCCCATGAACCTCAAGCGGCACATCATCAGAACTGTGAAGCTGATTCTGATGATCTACCTGTGGGCTGTCCTGACCCTGATTCTGCTGTCGCTGCTGCGAGGTGTCGGCTTTCCCTCCCTTGCGAAAGTGATTCAGCAAGTCCGGAATTGGGATAATCTGGCATTGAACCATTTCTGGTTTCTGCGGACGATGGCGCTGATTTACATCATCTTTCCAGTGATAAAGGTGATTTGGGACCGGTTCCGGCCCGTCTACTGGCTGCTTCTCGGCTTTATGGTGCTGGTGATTTTCGGGGATACCTTCCTGTCCATGGGACTTAACGCACTGAAGGTTCTCCGGGGCGGAGCGCCATATTCCGGCTGGTATGGATTCCTTGGCTTTCTCTACCCTCTCCGCAGCATCCACGGCGTTGCGCTGACATACTTTATGCTGGGCGGTCTCCTATGGGAAAAGCGTGAACTTTTCATCCGCAAAAGTCTCCGGAAATGGGCTTGTGTGGTTTTTCCGGTATCCTGCGGGCTGCTGTTCTTCTACGCCTGTATCATTTCCAAATACGCAGGCTCAAACTGGGACATTATTTTCCGGGGCTACAGCACCGTTTTCACCCTCATGGGCGTTCTGTGCCTGTATACCATGGCTCTGGGACTGGAGCAGCGGAACCACGGTCCGTTTGTGAAGCTGCTGAAATTGGTGGGGCAGAATACCCTGGGCGTTTTCTTTCTCCATGTGGTTTTCGGCGGAGTCCTGGCCCCCTATTACCAAATGCTTCCGGGCTTTGATCTGCTGCCAGTGAACCTTGTGTACGCCATATTCATCGTTCTTTTGTCTCTCGGGGTTACAGTTCTGCTGAAAAAGGTTCCGGTTGTCCGGAAGATCATGGAATAAGCAGTTTGTATCATAATTGTTCAGGCGCGGCCAAAAAGATGGCCGCGCCTGTGTTTTATACATTTTCTGTTGTTTCCGTTTCATCCAAGCTGTCCAGTGCCATTCGGACTGCCGCAATTACAAAAGCAGAAAAGGTGCATTCTTTCCCCTGAATCGCCTGTTCAACCCCTTCAACCACATCATTGGGGAAACGAATCGTCTTGTTCGTGGTGGGAGGAATGGATGGAATCTGGAATTTTGCCATACTGACGTCCTCGCAATACATTTGTCTTGCTTCCAGTGTAGCGCAAATGGCCCGTATATTATGCATTGCATTTGCAATGCATCTTTGATATACTGGACATGGAGGTGCTGAACATGGCAGAATACTGCGTGAATTGCTGGAATAAACTCAATCGTTGCAACGTCCCGGCTCGTAGGTTCATTCTTTCAAATGAACTGGAACTCTGTGAGGGCTGTGGGCAATGGACAAATGTGATCGTAAT
>JAQXMD010000182.1 GCA_029012465.1 Oscillospiraceae bacterium
GGGTATACGATAGAATCGCAATAAAGGAAATCCCATGTATAAATCCAGTAATGAATATTCGTATCCGTCTTTACATTTTCATGGAGGGCTTCAATGGTGGGATAAAGTGATCTTCCGACCTACTTTGCCCGTTTCTGAATCAAGGTGATCCCTGTGATAACCGCCGCAAGTCCGCCCATGATTGCGATGTCGGTCAAAAATGGTTTTGATGTAATGCCCCAGCGAGATGCCTGCATCATATCAAAGAAGAACAATACCAGTGCCAGGATCGCAATCCCCTTCACGAAACCCAGCCACTTTGGGCCACAGGGCTTTTCAGGAACGCCGTAATGAGGAACCTCCTGGAAATCCTCTTTGATATCATCCAGCAGCTTTTTTCGGCCAAAACGAGCATCCATAACAATGTGATCCTGATCGATTTCCACCGGTCGTGTATCCTCGTGGTATTTAGAGGGCTTCTGGGCGCCATCCAGCTCTGCCTCTATTTTGTCCAGATGCAAAAAATGCGGATTCAAATCCTGTTCCGGAAGGGGCAGTGGTTCTGCGGTATCACGGAGCTCCCCTACAAGAGACTGAACATCCCGGATATTCTGCTCAGGAATGTTTTCCAACCTTCGGAGAACCGCTTCCAACTCCGATTTCTGCTGATGCAGTCGATTTTTGAGCTCCAGAAAGATTCCATGGACATCCTCTGGATTTATTTGCATACGCTTAATTTCCTCTATGGAAAAACCGCATTTGCGCAATGTTGAAACATCCAGGAGTTTCCTTGCATCTGTATCTGAATAGTCCCTGTAATCGCGTCCATTGATTCTTGTTTTTTCGGGCGATACAAAGCCCTGCTCCTCGTAGTACAAGATCGTCTTTCTGGTCAGGCCTGTTATCTCACACAAAGCTTTCATTTTCATGAAATCAACCTCCTTTACCGCAGATTATAGCAATGCCCCTAAGGGACATGTCAAGGAATTATCGCTTTATTGCATGATTATTTCCTGCGACACGGAGGCTGCAAGAAAAGCTATGTGGCAAGAAACGAAATTGCAGACACTACTTCGTATTCTGTGAGTACGCGGCATTATTCTTTCAGTCGGTAGTGTGCCCGGTTTGTTTTTACCAGCAATTCTTCCTCACAGAGTTTTTTCAGAACCCGCTGAAATTGACGACGGCTTCAATGTACCATCTGCATGGTCTCATTTGCGGAGCAGCGGATACACAATCATCGTAATGTGAAGCCGAAACCGGATGAATTCGCTTCCGGTGCTTTGCTGTAAACAAGACTGTCGGATTGTACAAAGGCACGGAATAATAACTCTGTAGTCACTACATTGTGCGTTCAGCGTTCAAAAATGTACTGCTCCGGCAGGGTCACACCGAATTCTTTTGCCAGCTCCCGGAACTGCTCCGGGGTGATGGTCTGGCGTTTCTGAGGAGCCATGGAGCGAACCTTCACCAGAATCTCGGCGGCCTTTTCCACCGTGTGCATCAGACCGAAGGCTGTGTCGAAGTCCGGCCCGGCGCAGAACATCCCGTGATGAGCCCAGATGACCGCATCGAAGGTGTCCATGAGCTCTGAGGTGGCCACGGCGATGTCCCGGCCACCGGGCACCATCCATGGCACCACGCCTACACCCTGGGGGAACACGATGGGGCACTCGGTCTCCATCTCCCACAGCTCCCGGGTGAAGGCCTCGGAGGTCAGGGACAGCACGTCCCGCTCGTAGGCTTCGATGGCGGGATACCATTCACCGTCCGCGGGCTTTTGGCAGCTTCGGCAGTATTCCTCCCAGACCTCCCCAAAGGGCATGGTCTTGAGTTCCTCCTGAACAACCATCAGCTTTGTCCAGTTGCCCTCAGAATGATTTTCCCGTTCTCGGTGTGGCCCAGAATATGCCGCCCGGAGGAGGCCCCAATGTCTATTGCCAAATGATATGGAATCATCTGCGTCCCACCTTTCTATATGTCTCATAATAGCATATACAAAGTGGAAAAACTATATTGGATTATTCAAAAGAGGTGTCCGATTTTGATGACTTCTGACAGAGAAAACGAAACGGCATGAAGCCAGATGCGTCAATCATACACAGGGCACATCTTTTCGGAATAATTGCACGTTGCCTGCTTTTCCGGACGATAATAATAAAATTGAAAGCAGGTTTTGTCCTTTTGGTGCTTTTCTTCCGTCAACAAAAGTAGGATAATGAAAGAAAATGATAATTGTAGGAGGTATGACTATGCCCTATGTAATCAATCAGGAATTCTGCTCTGCCTGTCATCAGTGCCGGGTGGAATGTCCCGTTCACGCCATCACCGTCCGGCACGCCAAGTACTGGATCGATCCGGAGAAAGGCATTTCCTGCGGCAAGTGTGTAAAGGTCTGCCACAATGGCTGTATTTCCAATCCGGAAAAGCCCGCACCCAAGGCGGAGCCCCATGATAAGATCGTCAAAACCTGTGATGTCTGCGTCATCGGCGCAGGTGCCGCAGGAATGGTGGCTGCTGCCAAGTGCTGCGATGAGGGGAAAACGGTCATTGTGCTGGAGAAAATGCACGAGGTCGGCGGCTCCGCATGGTATGCCGCAGGCTTCCGGGTTCTCTGGAGCAAGTGGCATGAGGCAGCCGGTGCCAGGGACAAGCGGAAAAAGGAATATGAGCGGTTCCTCAGAATGGTAGACGGCAACGTGAACCCCAAGCTCCTGTGGCGGATGTTTGAGGCCAACGCGGAGTTTGTGGACTGGATGATCGATGAACACGACCTGGGCAGTGCCTACAAGCTGGAAAAAACCCCCATGGGCCTTGGCTTGGAGGGCACCTTTGAATGGGAGCGCGCCGGCACCCGTATTGATAAAATGATCGGCCCCGGTGAGGGCGGCTGGTACATGACCACCCATCTGAGGGATGACCTTCTCCGGAAGGGCGGTGAGATTCTCTATAAGACCCCGGCGGTAAAGCTGCTGACAGATGATGAGGGTAAAATCTCCGGCGTTCTGGCAAAGGACGAAGGGGGAGAGGTGGAGATTGCCTGCAAGGCTGTGGTGGTGGCCACAGGCTGCTTCAGCCGTAACAGGGAACTGATGAACAGATTCCAGCCCATGTTCTATGAGAATGAAGGGAAGGAACCCATCCATATCTTCTCCGGTGCGGGCAGCAACGGGGATGGCATCCTCATGTGCGAGGAGCTGGGCGCGGATATTGATTATGTCAACCGCCGCGTGAACATGTTCGGCCCCATGCGGCATCCCTATCCCTGTGTCAGCCTGAACATTGCTTTGGGCAACAGCGGTATGCAGATCGGCTCTCAGGGCAATCTGTTCGAGGGCAGCATGGCCATGCAGGAGATCAGCCCCCTGACCAAAGACCCCAAGTGGTTTATCTGGAAGATCGTGGACGACAACATTGCCGAAGGCGCCATTGCCGATGCCAGAGAGCAGCCGGAGCAGTCTCCCGGTATGAATCTGAAAAAGTTCATGGAGAATTGGCGTGAGGTCATGGCGGAGGAAGAGGTGGCCGGAGCCGTTGTCAGCGCTCCCACTCTGGAGGATCTGGCAGAGAAAATCGGTGTGGACAAGGATGAATTCCTGAAGAACATTGCCGATTACAACGAGTCCACCAAGCATGCCGATCCCGCGCCTGCCGGGCCTCCGCCCATGATGATGGACGACGATGAGGAGGACGGCGGCCTTCCGCCCATGTTCGGTTCACCCAAGCCAAAAAAGCCCATCGAGAAGGGCCCCTTCTATGCGCTGAAGCTGAAAATGTTCCACGAGAATGCGGTGGGCGGCATGACCATCGATGAAAATGCCGCTGTTCTCAAGGGCGGAGTGCCCATTCCCGGCCTCTATGCCGCCGGTGACACAACCCGGGGCATTATGGTTCCCGGTGATGTGGGGGTTGGGTACATCGAGGGCGTGTTTACCGCACTGACCCAGGCGTTCAATGAGGGATACATTGCCGGCGTTTCCGCTGCGGAATACGCCGAATGAATAGTGGGGCGTGCTGCGAGCAGCTTTAATTTGAGCAAGCCCCGGTTGTCAGGGCACCGCATCAGCTGGTGATGATAGATTCAGCCGCCACCTGACTGCCTGTGGAAACAGCATCAAAATCTGCTGTCTCTTGCGGTTTGGCCCGGAAGTCTGTATAATCGAATTATCGGATTTGGAAGATAGGTTCCGGGAGAAAACGCAGGATTCCCAGCGCAGGGTCGTATTTCCGCACTATATGGATCTCTTGCTCACACATTCTGCGGAACTGCCTGCACCAATTTGCGGTGCATTCTGTGAATGACCACGGGGACAAGCTGGTGTGCCTGTTGACATTTCTGCGGCTGCGGCCCGGGACATCTGCGGCGGCAATGTCCATGGGCCAGCCCGAGACTCTTCTGGAAACAGTCGATATACGCCATGAGACTGCCGCATTTGACTTTGTACATATCATTTGATGGATGGAGGCGACAGACGGTGCAGCAGTTCCACGAGACCAGTCTGGAGCGAAATAAACTGCGTTTGCTTCAGCTGATTGCCAGCGATACGCCGTCTGTTCCGGTGGAGACAGACGAGTGGTTCTGCATTTTGCTGCTCCGGCTTCCGGCACCGTCGGAGACCGCAAAGGGGTCTGCACCGGCAGAACTGGGCTGGTATGAGCCTATGCTGGAGCAGACTTTGGCGCAGATTTCCCTGTCTGCCGTTCCTGTTCAATATTGGCAGGAATATGTGGTGCTGTTCTGCCTGCTGGAAAACGCGGCGTATTTTCTGGCCTTCCGGGCCGGGAAAGATCACAGCATGACGGATATTACCCCCATGTGCTGGGGGAATTCCTCAGCGCCGCCCATATGGTCTATCTTTCCAAACAAACCCTCCGGTTCATTCAAATGCTGGAGCAGGAGTTCAGCCCCTCTGACAGCTCCGTATCTCTGCTGATGAATAAAATGCTGGGCTATTTCAGCGACAACTATATGGACACGACGCTCACTGTCGCCTCTGCGGCAGCCCACTTTCATATGAGCCCCCAGCAGCTTGCCCGGGATTTTAAAAAGCTGGTGGGGGTATCCCCGTCGAATTATCTTATGCAGATCCGACTGGACCGGGCAAAACAGCTGCTGCTTGATACCTCCATGAGCAATGAGCAGATCGCGGCCCATGTGGGCTTTGGCAATGTCAAGCGGCTCTACCGCGCCCTGCAAAGCTCAGACGGCATCAGCCCGGGGCTGTTCCGCAAAAACCGCGGGACGATCATCTCTGATACTGACACAGACAGGGCATGGCGCATGTTTCAAAATAGGACTTCTTGTTAAGAAACAGCATTGCTTACATTGTGATATCGTAATAAACTGGTCTTGGTGAGCACCTTGTTCACCAAGACTTTTTGTATGCCGAACCCTTCGGCAGGAATGGAGGAAATATGAAACGGAATAGAATCATCGCAATGTGTCTGGCACTGACTCTGCTGTTTGGCTGCTTTGCCGCCTGTGGGAACACAGAGCAGGAGCCTGTTCCGGAAAGCTCCCAGACGGAAGCAGAACAGTCCGCCCCGGTGGAGGACAAAGCGTCCGAGCCGGAGCCTGCCGAAGCCATGGAAGAAGGCTCCACAGAGGAGGCCGAAGAGACGTCTGTATTGGAAGAGCCCGGAGAGCCGGAGGCCCAGAGCGGCGTTCCGGATCTGACTGCAAAGGCCGGTGAAATCGTCTCCTACACAGAGGAGGGCTACAGCCTGCCGCTGTTTGAGGACACTCTGGAGATCAGCTATGCTCCTTCACAATGGCCTTTTCGGCACAGATGCTTTGGACACCAGACGCTGCTCCAAAATATTTCTGTACGAAAGTAATTTTACTGGACTCTCTTTCCGGAATTCCGTCAATTGTCGATTCGGAGCGGGTGGTGCAGTTTGTATTCTGACGCGGAAAAACAGGGACGATCTGACAAAGCCTGCCGGATTGTCCCTGCTTTTCGGCCGCTCCACCGCAGAAGCTACTCTCTGATTTCGTGGTTCTTTGTGGCCTGAGTGCCAAAGTAGAATGCGATGACCGTTGTAAACACCATCATAAACTGCTCCGAGGTCACGTTTCCGGTTACGGAAAGATAGCAGAACACGGCGGTTGTTGTGATGGTCACAATACTCTTGACTTCAAGCAGCCTCATGAGCTTTGCCTTCATGGATCATGCCTCCTCACAGGGTTATTCCAGTATATGAAAGGACCGCGCGCGTTGCTTTCCGGAAAGACCGGGGTGCATGGCACTGGACAAGCGCTGACTGAAGGTGTATGATTCATTGTGTAAACGCAGGGAAATATTACCCCGCAGGACAGTCCTGTAGTGCATGGCGGTTTGCAGGAGACATCCCTGCTTTCTATAATGTAATCGTAGAATCTGA
>JAQXMD010000183.1 GCA_029012465.1 Oscillospiraceae bacterium
GCCGGGGCTGCTCTCATTCAGCCCCAGGAAGCGGTAGCCATTCTCCTGTCCCCAGCGCAGGATGTCCTCCACTGCCTCCACGCTGTAGGGGTGGATATCATGCTGGAGCACAATGCACACAGCCCTGTTCTGCACACCCGCAACCACATTCTCAAAGACCTTCTGGGCATCATGGGCTGCCCCCGCATCGTCACTGTCCACGTTCCAATCGAAATACTGGTAGCCCGCATCCCGGACAGAAGTGCTCAGCGTCGTCATGATTCCCGGGCTGGTCCGCTTGCTCACCAGATTGGAGCTTCCGCCGGGAAAGCGCATCAGGGTCGTCCAGACGCCGGTCTCATCGTAGATGATTTGCTGCATACGGGTCAGATCCTGGTAAAAGGCCTCCGGACTGGCGTAAATCTCCCCATAATTGTGGGTCGCCGTATGAATCCCAATGCTGTGGCCCTGGGCCACGATTTCCCGCATCACGTTTCCATAGCCGCTGTCTGTGACAAAGAAGGTAGCCTTTGCGCCGTATGCCCCCAGAACATTCAGCAGCGCCTGGGTATAAGGCCCGGGGCCATCGTCAAAGGTCAGATAGATGGTCTTTCCCTCCGGCCAGACGGTGTCCGGCCATTCCTTGGGGATAACCTCCACATTCCGGGTTACCGTGGTTGTGTTGTCCGTAGAGTCCGTGACGGAATACACCAGGGGATACAAGCCTGTCTGCCACCAGCTGACCTCCCCCTCCACCTGTACCTTTTCGGTCAGATCACCGTCCATATCGTCCTTTGCCTTGTAACCTGGTTCCTCAAAGACGGTTCCCGTGGGAATGGCCCAGTAGTCTCCGCCGCTGAGCGTGATCTCCGGTTCCACAATCTTGAACACCGGGATCTTCCGCTCCACAGATGCCGGGTTGCCGCAGGAATCCACCACGGTGTAGACAATTTTGCCCGGGAATTCCTGACGCTTGACCCGGTCGGTGATATCCCCATCCAGGTTGTCATAGGCCTGATAGCCGGATTCAATGAAGGGGCCTCTGGCCGGGATAAAATCCGGTGCCTTTGTCAGCGTAATCACCGGGCTGATCATATCCGTCACCGTTACCGTACGCTGTACCTCCGCCTCCCAGAACAGAAAGCGAACATGGTACGTTACAGTCTGCTTGCCCAGCTGCTCCACATTGGGGCCGCCGAACACCATGATATTCGCGTGGTTCAGCTCCCTCCCCTCCATAAGGAGTTCACTGCCCCAAAGGGTGATTCGAACCCCCGGGTCCTGGAAAGGCTCCCCGTACTGATGGAGCACCGATTCCTCTCCCTCCAGCTCCACCGTCAGGGTAAACCGGTTCCACCAGAACAGCACCCAGCACACAATCGCCGCCAGCAACAGCAGTGCCAGCAGTACCTTCCACGCGACCTGAAAAAGGCCCGGCTTCCCTCCGCTTTCTCTTTCCCCCATGACGCTCTCCCTCTGTCCCTTTGTTTACATAACATTATACACGTAGTATCTCCAAAATGGAAGAGGGTAATTTAATTTTTTTCCTGGAAAAATGTGGAAAATTTTGGGAATGACCCGCCGCATCAAATCGCCCGTTCCCCCGGATTTCGGAGTGGATGAAATCCCAGGAAGGAAGGACAATCCCCCGCCCCAAGGTTTGGGATCGGAGGATTGCTTCAGGTGTATTTGCAACATTTCCGGCAGAAATCAGCCGCTTTTCAGAAGAAAAACATGGTTTTTGCAAGCATCAGATTTTGCTTTCCAGCCAGCGGCGCATCTCCTCCCGGCCTTCTTCCGTCATGGGGAAGGTTTCGCTTCCCTCCATATCGCTTTTCTCATAGCAGAAAAGGCCGTGCCAGTACTCAACAAACATGTTGCTGTTTTGAAAATCCACCTCTTTCGGGGTTGCCATAACAACATGAGGCTGAACACGGAAGCGAAACAGCCCGGAGGAGCCGGTGAAGATATTATTCATGGCAAAGGTGTGCAGGGTCGGAAGAAAGAGCTGCGCCATGTCAATTGCCTCCCATCAGCTCTTCCATTTCGGTAAGCAAGGTGTCGAACAGAGCCAGGGCCTGGTTCACAGGCTCGGGGGTTGTCATATCCACGCCTGCACCCTTCAAAAGCTCCACAGGGCTCTTGGAGCAGCCGCCGCTGAGGAAGTTCAGGTAGTCCTGCACCGCGCTCTCCCCCTCCCGCAGAATCCGCCGGGACAGGGCAATGGCCGCGGCATAGCCGGTGGCGTACTGGAAGACGTAGAAGTTATAATAGAAGTGGGGAATTCTGGCCCACTCCAGAGCGATCCGGTCGTCCACCAC
>JAQXMD010000184.1 GCA_029012465.1 Oscillospiraceae bacterium
AAGCCACTTACCTGTCCGATTGCGAATTGAAATTCCTTTATCTATAGGATATAATTACCACAGTTTCATTTACGAAGTGCTTTGAAATTTTGAGGAAGGAAGAATATCTATGGAGAAGCAGCAACGGAGTGTCCGAAACACCGTTTTCACTGTTTTTATGCTCCTGATATTGCTATGCGTCTTTTTTCTGGCCGGCTTGCTCGGATTTGCGAAGCTCCGTTCCTATTTCAAGACCGACGATCAACGTATGCATGAATGGGTGCTTCCCTATGACCAAATTACCTCCATCCAATACATCCGCTTTACGGACAAAGACGGTAACGTTTCAATCTGCTCGCCCAGCGGCGAGGAAAAGACGGAATTATATGAACTTGTCTGCGAAGTAACCGGATGGGAATGCCGGGAAACCGCGCTGGAAAACCCATGGAGATTTGATTTTGTCACAGAAGCAGGTACTTTTTCTTTGGAAGCGGACGAAAGCGACAGAATTCTCCTGGACAACACAGGGTATTCCCTGACGAATCCCTATGGAAAAGAGCTGGCCGACTTCTGCATCCGACACAGTTTCTCCGATGCCCCCACGCTGACGCTGAACTGTGAATATATAAGCGACGGACTGGAGCCTGTAATTCTTGCATCCAACTGGAGCTTGCAGTCAAGCCCGACTGCTTCACCGGAGATTCCCACAGCAATTACCGACCCGAGCGCGCTTCCCCTGCTGGATGATTCCGTTTATGTTGTTCTCGACTTCTCCCTGATACCCGACCGCTATTCGATCTGGTTGTGGCCATTGGGCAATGCTGGAAATCCGGAGGGTAACGTGATCCCCTTTGCCGACTTTACCGACGAGATTTGCTTTCCGCTTCCTGAAACGGGAGATTATCTTGTGGAACTCTGCGGCCAGTGGAATCTGCCGGATCAAACCGGCGGGACGGTGTGCTATGCTTTTCGATATTCAGCCCCACAGACTTCTGCGGCAGGATAAGACTTGGTTTTTGAAATTCCATCTGCTCAATCGCAGCGGCTCCGCTTTGCGGAGCCGCCTTTTTGTATTCCAATGTGCAATTTGTGCTGTTTCTGCGCTATATGTTACAATTTTATAAACGCTTTCTTGGCATTATTGTGAATTGAAATGGTTTCTGCCAGAGGATATAATTTTCTTATCTATACCAGCATCGCTGAAAAGACGGAAGGAGAATTACTATGAAAAAGCTGTTTGCAATGCTTCTGGCCCTTTGCATGCTCCTGAGCATGTTTGCAGGCTGCGGCGGCGCCGCTTCTGCACCGGCATCCGCTGGGGAAGTCTCCGCAGAGGAGCCCGCAGAAGCTTCCGAGCCTGAAGAAGAGGAGCCTGAAGCCGCTCCCGAGGAAATCCCAGAAGCAGCTTCCGCTGAAGAAGCCTCTGTAGAGGAAGCTCCCGTGGAGGAAGGCCCCGCTGAGATCAATCCCGAGGACTATGACTCCATGGCCGATATGTACTTCGACATGAGCAAGCGCACCAACGAAATGTATGAAGAACTCCAGAAGGACATCGATGTGATCTTCTATCCTCTGGAGGACGCAGAGGAGCTTACCATGTGGCGGGTATTCTCCGCCTTCATCTGGAACGGCCTCATGAACTCCTATTCCGAGATGCCCACCATGCCTCTCATTGAGGAGGCCACCGGCGTCACCATGAAGTTTATCGAGGTCTCCGATTCCGCTGCCTATGAGCAGTTCAACCTGACCATCGCCACCGGCGATTTCCCGGATCTGATGGCTATGGACTACTATTCCGGCGGCGTGACCTCCGCATATGAGGACGACGTCATCATCGACCTGACCGATCTGGTGGAGGAGCACATGCCCAACTACATGGCTGTGGTGGACATCATGGACGACTACACCAAGAAGAGCCTGTACACCGACGAGGGCCAGATTCTCCGGATCTGGACCCTGGCCTCCAACGTGGTGGAGGAGCAGGGCCTCAGCTACCGTGCCGACTGGGCCGAGGAATTCGGCATTGACAGCATCGTCACTGTGGACGATATGTATGACTATCTAATGAAGGCCAACGAAAAGTATCAGATGACCTACCCCATCTTCATCGACAACTCCGCAGTTCTGGGCGGCTTTACCGGCGCCTTTGGCACCACCGGTATCAACCTGGGCTGGACGGACCTGGGCATGATGCTGGACGGCGACAAGATTGTCTCCTCCCTGACCTCTGACGGATTCCGGAATTATATCGATGCCTTCTACAAGTTCTATTCCTCCGGCCTTATCAAGGACGATTTCTACTCTGAGAGCTACGGCCCCGACTACATCAACGCCTATGTGCAGGACGACCAGTGCGCCGTTACCGCCATCCGTGGCGATAAGTTCCCCACCATGACCGCCAACGCCATCTCTCCCACCTTCCGCTTCGAGGCTCTGGCACCTCTGGTGGAAAAGGAAGGCGACGTCTACAAGTTCAACATGAAGACTGCCCACACCGGCATGGGCAACATGTCCATCACCACCGGCTGCGAAGCTCCGGAAATGGCTCTGGAGTTTATGAACTGGTTCTACACCTATGAGGGCTACATGGTTACCAACTACGGCGAAGAGGGCGTATGCTTTGAGTACAACGAGGACGGCGTTCCCGTTTACACCGACTTCATTGTCAACAACCCCGACGGCTACAACGTCATGAACCTCCGCAACATGTATACCAACCCTGTGTTCAACAACTATGTGAATGCAACCGCAGTGTTCTACACCTATGGGGAGACCCAGCTGAACGCATTCAACGTCTGGAACAACTCCGGCACAGACGAATGCAGCCTGCCCACCCTGAGCCTGACCACCGAGGAAAACGCCGAGTTCGCCAACATCGCCACGACTGTTTACACCTTTGCGGTGGAGCAGATCCTCAAGTGGATGATCGGCGAGGCTGAGCTCACCGACGAGGCATGGGACGCTTATGTGGCCCAGTGTGAGAGCATGGACCTGGCCCGATGCGTGGAGATTTATCAGGAAGTTTACGACCGTATGTACAAATAATTACCAGACTGGGAGCTGCCTGCGAAAGGCAGCTCCCTTTATTCTGAAAAAAACCTTAGAATCATACAAGCTTTTCGTTTTCGACATAGAAAAAAGAATTGCATTTCATCTATTTTGTGCTACAATAGAAGATGAAATCAAGCGTTCTGAACGCTTAAAGTAAAGAAAGGATTGATTCCAATGGCAAAGACAATTATCACTGCCGCTCTGACCGGCGCTGTTACTCCCGCTGGTTATGACATTCCTGAGACTCCTCAGCAGATCGCCGATTGCGCTTATGAGTGCTGGAAGGCTGGCGCAGCTATCGTTCACCTGCATATGCGTGACGACAATGGCGCTGGCGTTATGGATCCCGTAAAGTTCTACGAGACCATTAAGGCTATCCGTGCCTACAAGGACTGCGACGTTATCGTGAACTGCACCTCCTCCGGTGACAACCGTGTTTCCGATGACTCCCCCTACGGCAACGAGATGCGTATGCTGCACCACAGATATGTTCCCGGCATCGAGATGGGCACCTTTGATGCCTCCTCCTTCAACTGGGGCATTCCCGGCGGCGTATTCCACAACTCTCCCACCATGCTCTCCAACCTGGGCACCCTGTATCTCGAGAGAGACATCAAGCCCGAGTTCGAGATCTTCGACTTCGGCGCTCTGCGCGCAGTAGGCATCTACTGCAAGAAGGGCTTTGTGAAGGCTCCTCTGCACTTCCAGTTCTGCATGGGCGTTGTTGGCGGCATGGACGCTACTCCCAACGATCTGCAGATCCTGCTCACCGAGATGAAGAGACTCCAGGCTGAGGGTCAGCTCCCCGCTGAGTGCACCTGGTCCGGCTTCGGCATCGGCAAGGGCCACCTGCCCGTTATGTTCTCCTGCATCGCCAACGGCGGCCACATCCGCGTGGGCATGGAGGACAACGTTGTTTACGGCCGTGACAAGGACGGCAAGAAGATCCTGGCTACCAACCTGATGCTGGTTCAGCGCGCTGCCCGTGCCATCGAGGCATTCGGCAACGAGGTCGCTACCTCCGCTGAGGCTCGTGAGATGCTGGGTCTGAAGCCCCTGGATCATGAGGCTGTCTGTGCTGCTCTGGATGCAGTCAATGTGGCTGATCTGGAGGCTGCCAAGGCTGCTGTCACCGAGAAGTTCGGTGGCCCCTACTTCGCTGCTGGCGCTATGGGCGGCAAGAAGTAAGTTACATCTTCAAACATTTGAGGAGCTGTCTCGAAAGAGGCGGCTCCTCTTTTGCGCTCCCGGTCTGTCATGCTGTGCCGGTCCGCACACTGGCGCAGGAATCTCCGGTCTGGCAAAACAAGAAACACTGGCCCTCAGAATGGATTCAGCGGCTTGCGCAAAGGGAACGGGACGCCGAAAATGCCACCTCTACGAAGATTCCGCAGGGGTGCGGGATTTCGGCTGCCCCGTATCCAGCAAAAAGCAGCGGCTTTTGACCGCTGCTTTTCGTGCCTCTCAGAGGTGTTCTTATTCAAAGTAGTAGATTTCTCCGTTCATCTCCAGATGGTCAAAGGCCAGGGACTGCCAGTCAATTTCCGTTTCCTCAAACACAGCGGCAAGGGGCGTTTGCTCACTGAACATCATGGTTTCGGTGTCATGAGTAATACTATCGCCGCTGCCCACCTGAATCCTTGTTCCATCGGTGAA
>JAQXMD010000185.1 GCA_029012465.1 Oscillospiraceae bacterium
CCGTCACCCTCACTGCCTCTCCCTTCTCCGGTTGGGGTTTCCTGGGCTGGTACAGTGACACCGGCACGCTTCTGTCCCAGCAGAATCCCTATTCCATTACAATCAATCAGGATACCAGCCTGACCGCCCTGTTCGGCCCCCGGATCTCAGTCAGCGCCTCCCGCTCCGGCTCTGTCACCGGTGCCGGCATCTACTCCCCGGGCAGCAGCGTAACCCTCACCGCCGTCCCAAAGCCCGGCAGCACATTTATGGGCTGGTATCTGCCGGACGGCACCCTGCTGTCCACCTCAGAAAACTACCGGTTCACCGCCGAAACGCCCCTTTCCCTGATTGCCATGTTTGAAGGCGACTACTTCTACGATGTTCCCTCCGGCAGCTGGTACGAGGCCTATGCCACTGAGTGCGGTGCCCGAGGTCTGGTCAGCGGCATGAGTCCCTTCTGCTTCTCCCCCGCTACTACCATGAATCGAGCCATGGTTGTTGCTATCCTTGCCCGCATGGATGGCGCGGACCTTTCCGAAGTCCCTGCATGTCCCTTTGAGGATGTGGCCCAGACCGCCTATTATGCCCCCGCCCTCAACTGGGCCTATGCAAACGGCATTATCAGCGGCATTGACGAGACCCATTTCTTCCCCAACAATCCCGTGACCCGGGAACAGTTTGTGGCCATTCTGATTCGCTATCTGGAAAAGTGCCGGGGTATCACTCTGGAGCCGGCAGAGCTAACCTTCACCGATACGGATACCATCTCCGGCTATGCCGTCAGCGCCATTTCCAAGGCTATCACCATTGAAGTGGAATTCGGCGGCAGAACCGTCAATCTGATTGCGGGATACGAGGACGGCACCTTCCGGCCCAAGGGCAAGCTGACCCGTGCCGAGGGCGTGACCTTCCTCACCAGAGTAGCTGTTTATCTTGACAACTACAGCGAAGCCGACCAGGAGCCGGTTCCCGAGCCCGATTGATTTCCCCCTTCTGATATCCCACCCGGTACAGATACTGTTTTGGATGCATACATTTTATCAGGAAGAATCTAACCCCAAAAGGAGGATTTGTCTATGCGCATGAAACATGTGCTCAGCATCATGATCGTGCTGATGCTCTGTGTGTCCGTTGTCATCAGTCCTGTCAGTGCTGCCGACAACTGGACAGACCTGTCAGTCGGCGGTGTACCCGCCATGACAAAGCTGATGGATGCTGAAACGCTTCAGCCACAGTCCACCGGCTACGCCGCACTGGACGCTGCCATAGCAGACCGGCTCAGTGGAACCGGCAGCCTCAAGGCATCTGCGAAGCTGGAGTGGTTCTATATCTGGGTGCAGACCAGTATTGTGGAGAGCACCGAGGGCTATTCCAAGCCCACAACTCCCGCATACAGCGACTGGACCTGGACCTATTCTGAGCTGAGTATTGACCCGGCTCTCACCAGTCCCATTCCTCAGGAGATGGCCTGTCGGGTCTATCACCTACTGACCCAGAAGAAGGGGCTTTCCTATGACCGAGCCGCAGCCTTTGCCGTTGTGGCCCGATACTTAGGCTTTGAATCCTATGTCCATACAGGAACCTTTACGCTGGAGAGCGATAACGGCAAAACCCAGCTTCATGGCTGGGCAGAGCTGGTTTTGGGCGGCAAGCGTTATGTCTTCGACCCCCATCGTGATAACGCCTGTAAGAGGGCGCTGAAGAAGGACTTCACCTATTATTACTATGGAATCCCCAGCACCAACCTGAGCCGTTACGCTCCGGACACTGCCGCGAATACAGCCCGTGACGCACTGATGCGTCCTTTGGGCGAAATTCTTGTGGTGGCTGATAAAATCGGCACCGGAACCGGTACTGTCACCGGCGGCGGCACCTTCAAGATCGGTGACACCGCCACCCTCACGGCCACTCCCGGCCCGGAAACCATTTTCCGTGGCTGGTATGACGGTGATGGGAATCTGATTTCTGACAAGAACACCTACTCCTTCACCGTAAAGAAGGATGTTGCCCTGCACGGCAAGTTTGAGGGCAAGGTCACTCTGACTGTCAAAACCCAGGGCCACGGCTCCGGCACCGTCACCCCCACCACCGGAACCTATCTGGCCGGAACCAGAGTCATGGCGAAAGCCATTCCCGACACCGGCAGTGTATTTCTGGGCTGGTATGACCGTCTTGGAAAATTCCTCTCCGACAAGAACACCTTCTCCTTCCCCATTTCCGCCAACACCACCATTTACGCCCGTTTCGGCAAGGAAGTCACCCTGACCACTCAGGTGAAGGGCGATGGCACCGTGACCGGCGGAGGCGCCTGTGTCACAGATACGACTGTTACCCTCACCGCAAAGCCGGAAAACGGCTCCACCTTCATGGGCTGGTACACCACCGACGACGAGCTTCTGTCCGAAGATTCCACCTATGAATATACGCCCACGGACAATGCGACAATCATCGCAAAATTCGGCGTCACCATCAGTGCAAAGGTCTCCTGCTCCGGCACCGTGACAGGAACCGGGCTGTATGTCCCCGAAAAAGTGGTCACTCTGACCGCCTCCAGCGACACCGCCGATTTTGAAGGCTGGTATACAGACAAGGGCGACCTGCTCAGCAAAAGCGCTTCCTACAGCTTTGTCGCATCTGAGTCTCTGGAGCTCATCGCCATGTTTGCCGGCGACCGCTTCTACGACATCCCCGCATCTGCCTGGTATCGTGATGACGCCATCGAGGCAAACAGTAGCGGCCTGATTTCCGGTATGGCCCCCTTCCAGTTCAGTGCCTCCACACCGCTGACCCGTGCCATGGTGGTGCACATCCTTGCGAAGCTGTCCGCTGTGGATACCTCCACCTTTGACAGCGCTCCCTTCACCGACGTGGCTCCCACTGCCTGGTACGCAAAATCCATCAATTGGGCCTACCACTACAATGTGGTCAGCGGCATTGACGAGACGCATTTCTATCCCAATGCCCCTGTCACCCGTGAGCAGTTCCTGAGCATTCTCATGCGCTATGCCGAGAATTACGCCCATATCACTGTGCCCTCCGAGCCGTTGACCTTCAGCGACACCGCCTCCATCTCCGCCTATGCAGTACGCTGGCTGGAGAAGGCAAATTCCATCACAGTGGAGAAGAATGGCAAGACGGTTCGCCTGCTCTCCGGATACTCTGATAACACCCTGCGGCCCAAGAACCAGCTGACCCGTGCCGAGGGCGTGGCCTTTGTGATCCGCTTCGCGCTGTATTTGGATACTGTGACCGCAGAGGAGCCTCCCTCCGAAACACCTGAGGATGGCACCCCTGATGAGGAAACCGCATCCCTCCCGGATGCCGAACCTGCCTCTGCGGAACCGGAAGTCTCCGGCTTCCCCGAAACCGAAGCGGAATCCGTCCCCACAGAGCCCGCCCCAACAGAGGCTCCTGCTGCGGATGAGACACCTGCCATTTCCGATCTGACAGAGCCCGAGGCATAATCACATAGAATAATCCCCTTGAACCGCATTTGGTTCAAGGGGATCGTCATATTCATTCAATGATTCTCAGGCTCCACGATCATGTCGGCAACCTTTTTCCGGAACGCCTGACCATCAGCCTCTGTGCCGTAAACCTTCACCTGGACAGGTTCCTCCAGATTCAGGCTGAACAGGCCCAGAATGGACTTGGCGTCCACCGTATATCGTCCGGACACCACATCAATGTCCACGGGCGTCAGGCTTGCGGCGGAAACAAATTCCCGCACGGCCCGAATGGAATCCAGCGCAGCGTAAAACTCTGTCATATAAAAACCTCCTTAAATTGGGGACTGTACTTTATCGCATTTGTCCGATATAATAATCATACCACAACACACGAGAAAGTACAATCAGGTGATATTTCATGAAATTTGCGATCTATACCCTCGGCTGCAAGGTCAATCAGTATGAATCTCAGGCGCTCCAAAAGGAGCTTCTGGCCCGGGGCTATGAGCAGGGGCAGTTTGACGAGCCCTGTGATCTGTATATTGTCAACACCTGTACTGTAACGGCAGTCAGTGATAAAAAGTCCAGAAACGCCCTCCGGCGGGCCAGAAAGCTGAACCCGGAGGCTGTCATCGGCGTCTGCGGCTGCTACGCCCAGGTCAGCCCGGAGGAAGTGGAACAGCTGGACGTGGATGTAATTGGCGGCACCGGCGACCGGGGCGCCTTTATCAGCCGTATGGAGCAGTTCCGTCAGGACCGTCTCCGGAGTGTCTCTGTGGACAACGCATTCAAGCGCAAAACCTTTGAAGTGCTTGAGCCCGGCGGCCTTCAGGAGCGCACCCGGGCCATGCTGAAGGTGGAGGACGGCTGCGTCAATTTCTGCACCTACTGCATCATCCCCTACGCCCGGGGCGCCATCCGCTCTCTGCCCCTTCCCGTGGCCGTTGCACAGGCCAGAGCCTTGAAGGCAGCAGGCTACCGGGAGCTGGTGATCACAGGCATCGAGATCTCCTCCTGGGGCATGGATCTGAAAACCGGCGAAAAGCCCCAGGATTTGATTCTGGCCATCTGTCAGGCCGTGCCGGAGCTTCGGATTCGTCTCGGCTCTCTGGAGCCGCGAACAATCGACCGGGAATTCTGCGAGGTTCTGAAGAACTGCGGCAATCTCTGTCCCCAATTTCACCTGTCCATGCAGTCCGGATGTGACGCGACACTTGCCCGGATGCACCGAAAGTATGACACTGCCCGGTATCTGGAGAGCTGCACGCTCCTGCGGGAATACTTCCCCGGCTGTGCCATCACCACCGACCTGATCGTGGGTTTCCCCCAGGAGACGGAGGAGGAATTCTCCGCCACGCTGGATTTTATCCGCCGGGTGGGCTTTGCCTCCATGCACATTTTCCCCTATTCCCGCCGCAGTGGAACTCCCGCAGCAAAAATGCCCGGGCAGCTCACCCAGGCAGAAAAGGAGCAGCGTGCAGCCCGGGCCGCTCAGGTGGAAGCGGAGCTTCGCCGGACCTACAATCAGGCTCTGGTGGGCACCGTTCAGCAAGTGCTCTTTGAACAGACCAATTCCGAGGGTCTCTGGACCGGACACGCACCCAACTATGTGTTTGTGGAAGCGCCCTTCCAGGGAGGCTCCCTTCAGAATCAGGTGCTCCCCGTCCGGATCACTGAGGTCACGGAATCCGGCGTCCGGGGCGTCCTTCTTGAACAGGCATAAGCTTTTTTGGGTGCGTTGCAGCATGCAACGCACCCAAAAGCATTTCATCCTCCCACAGGAACCCATCAACAGGCCCTTACAGCTTCCAGTCAATGGGAATAGTATTGTTTTCTATGAGAAATTCATTGATTTTTGAAAAGGGCTTGCTGCCGAAAAAACCCCGGTAGGCCGACAAGGGGCTTGGATGGGGGGCGGTCAGCACCAGCCTTGGATACTTCCCCTCGATCAGCCCCGCCTTTTTCATGGCAAAATTCCCCCACAGCACAAAGGCAATGGGCTGAGGAAGACTGTTTGTGGCGGCAATCACCCTGTCGGTGAATTCCTGCCAGCCGAAGTCCCGATGGGAACCGGCCCTGTGGGCCTCCACGGTCAGCACAGAGTTCAGCAGCAGAACCCCCTGCTCTGCCCAGCGCTGGAGGCAGCCGTGTTCCGGCGGTGTAATTCCCAGATCCGACTGCAATTCCTTATAGATGTTCACCAGAGACTTTGGAATCGCCACCCCCGGCTCCACGGAAAAGCTCAGTCCATGGGCCTGTCCCGGCTCATGATAGGGGTCCTGTCCCAGAATCACCACCCTTGTTTTCTCAGGAGGCGTCAGCTCCAGTGCGGCGAACAGCTTCTCTCTGGGGGGGTAGACCACATCTTCTGCATAGGCCCGCTCCACCCGCTCTGACAGCGCCGCAAAGGCTTCCTCCGGGTATTGGATGTATTGTGCCCAAGGGCCAAGCTCTTTGTAGTTCATGAATCTGCTCCTCTCACCGCCCCCGGTGGGACAGCCTTATGAAATATGGCTCTATTTACCCCCGGGTTTTCCGCCGCCGGGGCCATTCCTGGGCGCATCATATACCACCCCCGTGGGGATCATGGTCTCAATGTCGGAGGCATGGCCTGTCTGCACATACTCCATCATGTGGTTTTCCTCCTGATAGAAGAACAGCAGACATCTCCGGGGACGGTCATCCCCCTCCCGGGCATCAAATACGGCCTCTCCCACAGCGCCGTCCAGCAGCCGATCATAGGCGGTCTGCAGATCCTCAAAGGAAATGGGGGCCTGAGAGGTATTCATCTCATGGCGCTCTCCAATGCCCTTGACTGCCATCACCGGGTTCATTCTTCCCACAATGGGGATTTCCCGGTTATAGCCATAGCCGTGGTCTCCCATGACCACAATGGCGGTGTTGTCATAGACACCGGCATCCTTCAGCTTCTGGAGATAGGTCTTCAGAATGGTCATGCTGCACTCCATATTCAGAGGGTAGGAGCCCTCCTCCTCCGGAATGAGATTCACATTCTGATCGTACCGGAAGGGCACATGGGCGCCTTCAATGTGGATAAACCGGAAGCACCGGTCGCTGACGCGCTCCACATCGCTTTCACATAGCGCCCCATAAAACTCCCCATTGTTGGGCGAAAAGACCTCCGCCCCATCCTCCAGCTGGAGCAGCCTGTTGAACTCCTGCATGTCCACCCGCACAAACCTTTTCAGCGGGAAGGGGGCATACTTGAACCACACCAGCTTCATCTCCGCCTTCAGCAGCTTTTTGGTGCTGGAGAACACGAATCTGCTTTGATGGACGTTTTCAAAGTCGTAAATTCCTTCGCCGGAGTAATCCACTTCCTCCTCATAGATGCCGATCCGGTACGCCTCATCCCTCAGCCGGTTCAGCAGCGGCGAGGTTTCGTAGGCCTTGTCGGTGTATGCAAAGAAAGGCTCCCTGTTTTCATTCCACTGTCCGCTTAGGATAAAGGGAATAGCCTGCCGTGTAAAGGGATAGGCCGCAACCGTGTTGGGATAGTAGGTAAAGTCCTCCAGAATCTCCCGGAATTCCGGGTCATCGGTTTCCATCAGCTCCGTAAAGGTGGATGCGTCCGCAGCGTCAATGATAAACACCACCAAATTCTGATCCTCGGACATGGTAAGCATTTCGTCATCTGTCACAACAGCCTCCGGTTTGGGCGCAAGGCCGTCATTGGTCAGACAAACCGTCACCAGCGTCACCAGCAGAATCGCCGTAAAGAACGCCGACAGGCCAGAGGCCACCTTGTACATCCGTTTCATGCCCAGAAACCGCACCATCAGCACCACGGCCACAAATACCACGGCCCACAGGATCAGGGACTGAAGCATCTCCGCCCTGTAGCTGCTCCACTGAATGGGCGAGCCGTCCACCGGCGGCAGATTGCTCACCAGAAACATGCCCTGCACATAGGTGCAGACATAGACGATCAGTCCCGCCATGAGCACCACGTCAAAGAGCCTGTCATAGAGCACATAACAGAACGCAAAGGCCGCCATACCGGCAATCAGCAGCAGTCCGAACAGCTGCAAAAGCTCCGGACACAGGGCCGAAAACCCGAATCGGAATTCATCCGTATTGGTAAAGAAAAGCTCCAGCGGCGCATACAGTGCCAGCAGGAAGCTGAAAGCCAGAGTCATCAGTCCGCCGGAGATCATAGCCCAGCGGCGCTGTTCATGTTTTGGTTTCTCCGGTGAGCTGCTTTCCGTTTTTGGCGCAGCTTCCACCGTTTTTCCGGTGTCCTTCTCCACAGGCTTCTGTATTTCCTCGCCCATCACGAACCCCCCTCAAGATTTGTCGAATTCGTATAGATAGTATCACAGAGTACACATAAAATGCAACCCGCACCATACATTTAGCCGAAAGAAAAGCCGCCCCGGAACCCACGGGTTCTGAGGCGGCAAAATAATATCTATCGTTCTTCCCGGAAATAAGCAAGGCCAAGGCTCTCGGGGGGCTGATCCTCCCGCTTGTTGCGCATGCTGGTGATGATGAGCACAATGATCGTCACCACATAGGGCAGCATCTTGTACAGCTCCTTCACCGCCAGATTCATTCCGCTGGGGATAAACAGATACAGAATGTACAGTCCGCCGAAGAAGATGGAGGACAGTACGCCCACATTGGGTCTCCAGATGGTGAAGATGACCAGTGCAATGGCCAGCCAGCCACGGTCGCCAAAGGCGTCGTTGGACCAGACGCCGCAGGCGTAGTCCATGACATAATACAGTCCGCCAAGACCGGCAATCATGCTGCCCAGGCAGGTGGCAAAGTACTTGTACCGGGTGATGTTGATGCCCGCCGCATCCGCCGTGGCAGGGCTTTCGCCCACCGCCCGGAGATGGAGGCCCGTTCTGGTGTGGCCCAGCACATAGGAGGCAATCAGCGCAATGGCAATGGCCAGATAGGCCAGGAAGCCATAGGAAAGGAAGATTTTCCCGAACCATCCGGTGGACTCTGCAATGGGCAGTGCCTTGGAGAAATAGGCGCTGGTAGCGGACAGGGCAATGGAGGGAACCTCCGCATCGGTGAGCTTGATGAGAGAGCCGCCGAAGAAGTTGCCAAAGCCCACGCCGAAGGTGGTGATGGCAAGGCCGGTGACGTTCTGATTGGCCCGAAGCGTCACCGTCAGGAAGCAGTACAGCAGCCCCATCAGGAAGGAGCCCAGCAGGGATGCCGCCATGGGAATGCCAATGGCCAGCACACCGTTCATGGTCTCCGGCGTTACGCTCTGCTCATAGAGGAATGCGCCGATCACGCCGCAGATGCCGCCCACATACATAATACCGGGAATACCCAGATTCAGGTTGCCGGATTTCTCCGTCAGGGTCTCGCCGGTGGCGCCGTAAAGCAGGGGGATACTCTGCACCACGGCTCTGGGGATAAAGGATACGAAATCAAACATTTTCGGCCTCCTTTCTTGCAGCTCTGCGGAAATGCACCTGATAGGTGATAAAGAACTCACTGCCGATGATGAAGAACAGGATGATGCCCGTAAGAATATCGCCAAAGGCATGGTTCAGGCCGAAGGTGGTGGAGATTTCCGAAGCGCCCCGGCCCAGGAATTCCAGCAGGAAGCTGGTGAGGATCATCACAATGGGGTTAAATTTTGCAAGCCAGGAGACCAGAACGGCGGTAAAGCCCCGTCCGTTTGCACTGGTGGTGGTGATGGTGTGGTCGGTGCCGCCCACCAGCAGAAGCCCCGCAACACCGCAGAGGGCACCGGACAGGATCATGGTGCGGATAATGACCTTATCCACCTTGATGCCCACATACCGGGCAGTCCGTTCGCTTTCACCCACCACGGAGATCTCATAGCCATGCTTGGAATATTTCAGATACACATACATGGCAACCGTCAGAATCGCCACAATGAGGATGTTTAAAAGATACTTCTGTCCGCCGATCACCGGCAGCCAGCCTGCCTCGGTGGTCTGGTTGATAATGCCGATCTTGCCTGCGCCCTTGGGCACCTCCCAGACAATGACGAAGAATGCCACCAGCTGAATGGCCACATAGTTCATCATCAGGGTGAACAGGGTCTCATTGGTTTTCCACTTGGCCTTGAAAATGGCGGGAATCGCGCCCCAGATGCCGCCGGCCACGATGGCCGCCAGGGTCATAATCACGATCAGCAGCCAGCCCGGGAGCTTGTCTCCCAGCAGAATCATGCAGGCTGCTGTGGCAAGACCGCCCACAAGGACCTGACCTTCACCGCCGATGTTCCAGAACCGCATTTTGAAGGCAGGCGTCACTGCCAGAGAGACGCACAGCAGAATCGCGATGTTCTGCATCAGAATCCAGGTCTTTCTGAGGGTGCCGAAGGCCCCCTCCCAGATGGATTTATAGACCTCCAGCGGGTTTTCGCCGGTCATGGCGGTGGTGACAACCGCGCAGAGCAGCAGCGCCAGTATGATCGCGACTCCGCGGATGGTCCAGGACTGGTACCATTTCAGCGCCTTGCGCTTGGAGATATGGAAAAGAGGCTGTTTATTCATCGCTGCCACCTCCCAATTTGGTCATCATCAGGCCCACCTGCTCCTTGGTGGCTCCGGGGCCGTCCACAATACCGCTGACCTTGCCGCCGCAGAGCACCAGAATCCGGTCAGACAGCTCCAAAAGCACATCCAGATCCTCGCCCACATAGATCACGGCGACGCCGTCCTTCTTCTGCTGGTTAATGAGATCATAGATGGTGTAAGAGGAGTTGATGTCCAGGCCTCTGACCGCGTAAGCCGTCAACAGCACCGTGGGAGCCAGAGAGATCTCACGGCCCACCAGCACCTTCTGGACGTTGCCGCCGGAGAGGCGGCGAACAGGAGTAGAAACACTGGGGGGATTGACCTCCAGATCCTTTACCACCTTTTCCGCCACCGCCTTGGGTGCTCGGCGGTTTGCGAAAATGGATCTGCCCTTCCGGAAGGAACGGAGCATCATATTGTCGGTGAGATCCATGCTGCCCACCAGGCCCATGCCCAGCCGGTCCTCGGGAACGAAGGACAGGGTAACGCCCATATCCGCGATTTTCAGGGGGTCCTTTCCCAGCAGTTCTTCTCTGGAGCCGTCGTCATTGATGTAGCAAATGCTGCCGCCCTCAGTGGGCTGCAAGCCCGCGATGGCCTCCAGCAGCTCCTTCTGACCGCAGCCGGAAATACCCGCAATGCCGAGGATTTCACCGCTTCTGGCGGTAAAGGACACATCCTCCAGCTTGATGATGCCGTCCTCACTGCGGACGGTGAGGCCCTTCACCTCAATTCTGGGCTTGGGGTCCACAGGCTGGGGCCGGTCGATATTCAGTACCACAGGATGGCCCACCATCATGTTGGTCATTTCCTGTGCATTGGTGTTGGCTGTAACCATATCGCCCACAAAGTGACCACGGCGGAGCACTGCAACCCGATCGGACAGCTCCTCCACCTCATGCATTTTATGGGTGATGATGACGATGGCCTTGCCGTCGTCCCGCATGTTCCGCAGCACCGCAAAGAGCTTCTGGGTCTCCTGAGGGGTGAGAACTGCCGTCGGCTCATCCAGAATCAGAATGTCTGCTCCCCGGTACAGCGCCTTGACGATCTCCACCGTCTGCTTCTGGGAAACGGACATATCATAAATCTTCTGATCCGGGTCCACGTCGAAGCCGTAGGCATCGCAGATTTCCCGGACCTTCTTCCGGGCGGCTTCCAGATTCAGACGGCCCTTTTCCTTCAGGCCCAGTACAATATTCTCCGTAGCCGTGAGAACATCCACCAGCTTGAAGTGCTGATGGATCATGCCGATGCCATAGCGGTACGCGTCCTTGGGGGAGCGGATCACAACCTCCTTGTCATCTATAAAAATCTGCCCCTCATCGGGGAAATAGATGCCGGAGAGCATGTTCATCAGCGTTGTTTTGCCGCTGCCGTTCTCGCCCAGCAGCGCAAGGATCTCCCCCTTGTAGATGTCCAACCACACCCGGTCATTTGCAACCACCGTACCAAAGGTCTTGGTAATATTCCGCATTTTGACCGCAGCGATCTTGTTATCCAAAGGCTCCTCACTTCCTTTCCTGAATTCGCTGTAAACAGACTACTCTGCCACAAAGGGCAGGGCAGCGGAATGTGAAATCACTGCCCTGCCCTTCAAAGCAGGATTCGGGAACCCCCCATAAGGGGGTTCCCGGAAAGATGCATTAGCCGAAGTTCTGATCCAGCAGGGTGATACCGTCGATCTGGAGATCGAAGTAGGGTGCGCTGCGGTTCTCGGACTCGTGGAAATAACCGTCAGAGATAACCTCGGTGTCGGGGGTATAGTCGGGATCGGTGTCCACGTCAGCCTGATGGCTGTCCAGGGTCTCGCCGCCAACGGTGAAGGTAGCGGTGTCGAACACATGGATGGAGCCGTCGATGAGGCCCTTCCGGACCTCCTCCAGCTTCTCGGCAGTGCCTGCAGCGGCAGCCTGCTCGTTGATCTCAGACAGCTGGACAGAGCCGGTAGCGATGGTGCCGGTCCAGTCAGCCTCAATGGCCTTGCCCTCCATCACGCAGGAAACCATGTGCTCGAAGTAGGGAGCCCAGTTGATGCG
>JAQXMD010000186.1 GCA_029012465.1 Oscillospiraceae bacterium
ATTTCTGTTTGATTCCGCCTGCCGGAGCTCTCCGTCCAATGACTTGAGAATCAGCCGCCGAAGTATGCCTTCTTGACGATGTCGTTGTGGCGAATCTCTTCGATGGTGCCCTCGGCAACCATCTCGCCCACCTGTAGGGTATAGCAGTAATCGGCGGTGCCGAAGGCCAGATGAACATTCTGCTCCACCAGCAGAATGGAGGTGCCCTTGGACTTGTTGATCTCCCGAATCTTTTCGCCAATGTCCTCAATGACAGCGGGCGCAAGACCCAGTGAGGGCTCGTCCAGACACAGCAGTCTGGGGTTTGCCATAATGCCACGGGCGATGGCCAGCATCTGCTGCTGACCGCCGGACATGGTGCCTGCCTTCTGCTTCAGCCGGTCCTTGAGAATGGGGAACAGCTCAAAGCAGAATTCCAGATCCGCCTGAATGCCCTCTTTGTCCTTCCGCTGGGTGGCGCCAAGGATCAGGTTCTTGTAGACAGAAAGATATGGGAACAGGTGGCGGCCCTCGGGAGCCAGCACCAGACCACGGCGAACCTTCTCAGAGGTGGAAACATGGGTGATGTCCTCCCCGGCGAAGGTGATGGTGCCCTCGGTGACGGGGACAATGCCCAGCGTGGCGTTCAGGGTGGTGGACTTGCCTGCGCCGTTGGAACCAATGAGGGTGACAATGCCGCCCTCGGGAACGCTGAGGTTCACATCATGGACTGCAATGGATTTGCCGAACATGACCTTCAGATTTCGGATTTCAAGAATATTACTCATACGGTACCTCCGAAATAGGTTTCAATGACGGTGGGGTCCTGACGCATGCCCTCGGGAGTGCCCTCGAAGATTTTCTCGCCGAAGGAAATGACGGTAACACTGTCGAGAATGTCCAGAATCTGCATGTTGTGCTCCACCACCAGAACGGTGATGCCCTTGTCCCGCATGTTGGAGATGGCCTTGATGGAGAACTCGATCTCCTCGGGGTTCATGCCGCCCAGAGGCTCGTCCAAAAGCAGCAGCTTGGGCTTGGTGGCCAGAGCGCGGGCAACGCCCAGAATCTTCTGATAACCGTGGGGAAGATTCTTTGCCAGCTCGTTGCGCACATGGCTCAGGCCCAGGAATTCCAGAATCTCATCCGCGGAGTTTGCAATGTACTTTTCATTCTCCCGATAGGTTTTGGTGTTGAAGAACACCTGACCGATGGTGGAGTGGGGACGCATGTGATAGGCGGCGGTGACGTTTTCAAAGACCGTGAAATCTCCGAACAGTGGATTCAGCTGGAAGGTTCGGCCAATGCCCATCTGGGCCACCTGATAGGGCTTCGATTTGGTGATCTCTTTCCCGGCGTAAAAGATATGTCCAGATGTGGGCATATGAACGCCGGTAATCAGGTTAAAGAAGGTGGACTTGCCTGCGCCGTTGGGGCCAAGGAAGCCCTTGATCTCGCCTTCATCAATGTGGAAGTCCAGATCGTTCATGACGGTCAGACCGCCAAAGCGTTTGGTCAGACCGGAGGTTTCGAGCAGATGCATTACTTGCTGCCTCCCTTCATCATTTCGGCAATTTCCTTCTTTTCCTGTCTCTTTGCCCGAGCGTCACGGATGGTGGAGGGAATGCCCACCAGACCCTTGGGCAGCAGATAAGCCACCAGCAGCAGGAGCAGAGCGGTCAGGAAGGGGGTATAGGCGGCGCTGTTGCCCACCCAGGTTGCAAAGGATGTGAATGCGGCAGAGGAACTTGTGCCGGACAGGCCCACCAGCAGATTTGCGATGTTCTGGATGGTGCTGACCACAATGGCGCCGATGACGGGACCAAGGAACGTGCCGGTTCCGCCCACCATCATGTACATAATCAGCCACAGGGTCAGGTTCATGGTGTAGGTGTTGGGGGACAGGTTGCCGGAATAGTGGGCGCTGCATGCACCGGCCAGACCAGCAAAGAAGCAGCCGACCCCAACTGCCAGCAGCCGGTAGAAGGTGGGGTTGACACCGATGGAGGCAGCCACGTCCTCGCTCTGGGACAGTGCCCGGAGGGTGGTGCCGATGCGGGAATGCTCAAAGCGGAACATCACCGCCAGAGAGAAGATGGCCACCAGCAGGATGAACAGGTAGCTGACCTGGGGCTTGGAAAGACTCAGCGCGTCAGCGATAGGCTCCAGCGCCTTGCCGGTGGAGGGAAGGCCCGTGAGGCCGATGGCTCCGCCTGCAATGTCCAGCGTGGAGATCAGTAGAATGATTGCCTGACCCATAAACATAGTGCCCATGCAGAAGTAGATGGATTTCAGACGGGCAAAGGGCCAGCCAGTGATGAGACCGATGATGGTGGCAGCCACAGCGCCGATAGGGATGGTGATGAAGATGGGAAGCCCCACCTTCAGGGCCAGAATACCAGCGGTATAGGCACCGACGCCCATGAATGCGCCGTGGGCAAAGGACATATTGCCGGAGAGCATAATGGTGCGAAGGCTCACAGCGCCGATGATGTTGATGACGATGGTGACAAACAGCTGAATCCAGGACCGGGAGGTAAACAGGAAGGGAAGCGCAAAGCACACCACCAGCAGAATGAGATAGGGGAGGAATTTTTTGAAGTTTTTCATCATGCAGTCCCTCCTTACATCTCGTGGCCGAAGAAGCCCTTGGGCTTAATCAGCAGCAGTATAACCACGATGGCAATGGGAACCGCGGAGCCTGCATTGCCCTGAAGCAGCAGGGGGAACAGGGAGTCCAGGAAGCCCATAATGGCGCCGGTGATAATGATTCCGTTCATGGAGCCTGCACCGGCCAGCATGACCAGCATCAGGATACGCAGGTTCATGGTATCGCCCATATTTGCCGATAGTCCCTGATAGGCTCCCATAAAGCAGCCTGCCACAGCTGCCAGACAGCAGCCAATGGCGCAGATGATGGCGGAAACCCGGTTGATATTGATGCCCTGCAGGGCAGCCCCCAGACGGTCCTGAGAAACGGCCTCCATCTGGCGGCCCAGAGCCGTGCGGTTTACGATGTACAGTGCCACCAGCAGCAGAACAAGGCCGATGGCAAAGGTCAGGATACGCTCATTGGTAACGGGAACACCGGCCAGTGTGGTGCTGCCCTCGGCGTACTTGGGAATGACCAGCGCCTGGTTGCCGGTAATCACGGTACAGAAGGTCTGGCAAATGGTCATCAGGCCCACGCCGATCATGATGATCCGGTCAAAGTCCGCCATAAAGGGTCGGAACATGACCCGTTCCAGCAAAAGACCGATGACAGCCAGCAGGACGGCTGCAATAACCATGGCGATCCAGTTGTTAACGCCGAACATGGCACAGAGATAGTAGCAGACGTATGCACCGACCATATACAGGGCACCGTGGGCCAGGTTGATGGAGCCAAGCATGTTAAAAATAAACGCAAAGCCCAGGGATGCCAGTATGTACATAACGCCCAGAACCAAGGTGTTGATGACGACCTGTAAAATCAATAGAATCAGCTCCTTTTTCAGGATATTTCACAGTGGAAAGCGGGGCAGGAGCGTAAACTCCTGCCCCGCCCGGAAACGTGTTATGCGATTGATTCAGAGGGGAAGTAATCAGGGAATCTGCGTATCGATCCACTCGGCGAAGTACCAGCCGTCCTCGGCGGTGGGATCAATGATGGAAACGGAACGGGGAGAACCGACAGCGTGGTTTGCAACGCCGTAGGTCTGCTCGCCACCGATGGTGCCGGTGCCATAGATAGTCTCGATCTGGCCGCCCTTTTCCCATTCGGCAGCAACGACCTTGGGATCAACGGAGCCGGACTTCTGCATCAGCTGGAGCATGATGTACAGGGAGTTAGCAGCAGCGCCGTCAAAGTTGGCGGCAGTCTCTTCGCCGTTCTTCTCGGCGACCTTTGCGATCAGACCGTTCATGATGTCGGTGTTCTGAGCCTTGTCAGCCTCACGGGTGGAGGGGCCAAGGGTGAAAGCGTTGGAGCAGGCGTCCTTACCGGCATACTCCATCAGCGTGGTAGCAGTCTTGCCCTGTGCGCAGGCGCAGACCATGTCGCTGCCCAGTGCCCGGACAGCCTTCAGAATGGCGCCGTAGGCGTCGGGGGAGCCGTTGCCCAGGAAAGCGTCAGCGCCGGTGTCAACCAGTTTCTGAGCGATGGGCGCATAGTCGGTGGTATCGCCGGGGTAGATAACGATGTTGTCCTTGACCTCGATGCCGTAAGGCTCGGCATACTTCTTCATAAGGCCAACCATTTCGTCCTTCAGGCCGTTGTCGTCATTGGCCAGAACAACGCTCTTCACGTCGGGATAGTACTTGCTCAGAGCAGCAAATGCGGTTGCATAGTCACCGCCGGTGCCATTGGAGCCGGTGAAGGCCATGGGATGCTCAGGGGTGATGTAGCCGGGAGCCATTACGCAGTATGCGGAGGCATGCATAATGCCCTCTTCTTCGAATACGTCAGCGCAGGAAGCAACCCAGAAGTCGTTGGTCTCTACGACGAAATCAACGCCTGCATCCACCAGAGCCATGGCGCCGGAGCGCAGGGCATCGGGATCGGACTTGCCGTCAACGCAGACAGCCTCAAGGTTGTAGGTCTTGTCGCCGACCTTCCAGCCGCCCAGCTCCTCGTTGACATAGTCAACCATGGCATTGAACTCGTAGTAGTTGGGGGTGTCAACGCCTGCAAACCAGCCGGACTGATGCACCAGCAGGCCGACCTTCAGAGTCTCGTTGCCGGCAGCGGGAGCCTCAGCAGGGGCGCTGCCCTCAGCGGCACTGCCCTCAGCGGCAGGAGCCTCGGCAGCGGGAGCACTGGAACCGGCGGCACCGCCGCAGGCAGCCAGTACCAGCAGCATGGAAACTGCCAGCAGCATGGCGAGCATTCTTCTTTTCATTTTAGTGTCCTCCTTGTTAAGAAAATGTTTCTTAGACGGCAACATTTTAACACAGCGCGATAATGAAATCAAGGGATTTTCCACTGAAATTATATCTATATGGCATGACAATATGCCAAAATGGAATACTTCTGTTGTGCATAATGATAAGATATGTGAAAAATAGATGAAGAAAAGGCTGAAAATGATACAATACGCACAAATACATATGGATGAATCAGGGAATAAAAAGGGAACTGCCAAACCGACAGTTTGACGCAGAGGCCCATGGCTGATTTCGTTTCTGGGCCTGCTTACAGTTCAAAGTCGATGGCGGTGACTTTTTTCAGCATGGGCGTGGAGAACTCCACAAGATCCATATGGGCTTTGGAAGGAGGATAACCGGCAGCATCCTCCACCGTGTCATAATCCGCAATCTGGACCAGGTCCCCAAACATGACCGGCGCATCGTCAGGCAGAACGGGGGTTCCGCCCAGAGTGCTGCCGATCACCTGATTTTTCATAGTAGGATAGAGCACAGGAACCTGTTCCAGGTAGGCGCGGACTGTCTCGATGTTTTCCGCCTTGGTCTTGCCGTTGGCGGGGTTGTCCAAAAATGTGAATACAGAGATGTGACGAATCACCATGAAATCCTCCTTGTTATCAATGGAATATCTGAATTATATCGAATGCTGTTTTGAGAGGGAAGCACGAATCTTCTTGTTAAGGCATCAAGCAAACGCTTGACAAGGGCAAGAAATATGGAAATAGTCCCCCGCGATCATTCTTTCTGCTGATTGTTCCCTCAGGCGTTTTCGCCCAATACGCTTTGATAATAATTCTTTGCCGCGTTCACCAGAACCGACACGCTCTGGGGTACATGCCGGTAACGGCTGTAGCCCACAGCCAACTGCCACAGCTCATTCTTCGTCTCGGTCAGGCATAGCAAAATGGAATCATTCCACCCGGAGACCGACGGAAGCATCAAATTCGCCAGAGCAACCGGCTCTGGCAGATAGACTGCCGCCTGGCCCAGCAAAACCATCCGGACAGTCAGCTCCATATCTCCGGTCTCCATGTCTCCCCTGGGCTGAAAATTTGCTGTCCGGAATAGCCGGTCCTCGTTGCTTCTGGTGATAGAACCTGTCCGCTTCAGCACAAAGGGACAGTTTTGAAATTCCGACAGCTTCGTGGGAACATCATTTTGTACGTTGGCTGTGATCCACTCCGCTTTCTCTGCCCCCACCGCTTTGGAAAGCAGCTCCCGATGGATGGCAACCACGAAGCGGCTGCTTTGAAGGATCGGTGTATAGAGAAGCTTACTGTTCTCCTCCTGAAACTCCCCGATCACCGCGTCAATATGCCCGGGAATCTCGTTAAACGCTCCGGTTCGGGTAGGCAGCTCCACCGTCGTGATGGTCAGCTCCGGATGAGCGTTGTGGAAATAGCTGAGAAAGGACAGCAGCATAGGCGGCGACATTCCCGTGGGCACCCCCAGGGAGATATGCCGATCATTTTTCTGGCTGATACCTGCCAGCTCCACTTCAAACTGCTTCTTTGCCTCCAGACAGGTCTCAGCACAGGCAACAAACCGTTCTCCCGCCTCGGTGAGTGTCATAGGCTTCGTTCGGCGGAATAACGGTGTCCCCAGCTCCCGCTCCAGCTTTGCAAGATGCTCGCTGAGGGCCTGAGGAGAAATAAACAGCTCCTCCGCGGCGCCCCGAATGGTACCGATCTTTTTGATAGACAGCACATACTCAAAATTCAGAAAATTCATCCTACATCACTCCTCAGCATCAGATTAATTCCGCTTCTTGCGTTTGTCAAGCGGCAGCTTGACATAGATTCATGTTTTTTCGTGCTTTGTTTCGCCACAGGGCTTCATTATAATGAAATCAGAAGTCAAAACTAACAACGGAAAGAAGGAAGCAAGATGAATCGTTTGGTTGGAAAGGTTGCCATTATCACCGGTGCAAACTCCGGCATCGGCAAGCGCACTGCCGAGCTGTTTGCGGAAGAGGGCGCGGATCTGGTGCTGGTGGCCCGACGCATGGACAAGCTCAAGGAAGTGGAACACTATTGCCGCTCCATTGGATGCGATGTCCTGTCAGTCTCCGCCGATGTCAGCGTTCAGGCAGACTGCCAGCGAGTGTGCCAAACCGCAGCAGACACCTTCGGCAGGATTGATATTCTCGTAAACAATGCCGGAATCGCCGATAAGCACCGACCCATCACCCGCTGTGATGCCGACTGGTGGGAGCACATTATCCAGGTGGATCAAAGCAGCGTCTTTTACATGATGCAGCAGGCCATCAAATACATGGCTCCTGCCAGAAGCGGAAGCATTGTCAATATTTCCTCCATTGGGGGAACTTCCTACAATTCCGGCATTGCCTACACAGCGGCAAAAACAGCCGTCATCGGCATGAGCAAAAATGTTGCCCTTCAGTTTGCGGGACAGGGAATCCGCGTCAACGTCATTGCCCCCGGCCCCACGCCCACTCCGCTGAATACACCGGATCAGGTCGCAACCTTTGATCTGGAGTTTGCCGGCCAATGCGCCCGGCACTTTGACGACACGGTGCCCGAGGCCACGGCGGACGATCAGGCGAAAGCAATTCTGTTTTTTGCCAGCGATGATTCCAGCGGCTGCAACGGTCAGGTGGTTGTGGTTGACAATGGTAGAACCATCTGATCCCCCTTCAAAAGGCGTGCCCCTTACCATATCGTTTTCCAAAAAGAATACGGAATCCACATCACAGACAAATTCAGCAGTCTGTGACCAATGAAAAACGCCTGCGGAATTGAAACCGCAGACGTTTTCTGTATGTCTATTTACAGGCGCTCCAGCAGCGGCGGCAGCTCAGGCAGGACCCGGATCTCGTGATCCACCTGAATGCCCTCCCGGCGAGGAAGCCCCTTGGGATTGAACCAGCAGGTGGCGATCCCTGCGTTGTTGCCGCCCCGGATGTCGGAGGTCAGACTGTCGCCCACGATGATAGCCTCCTCCGGACGGAAGTCCGGAATATCGGCAAAGCAGCGGTCAAAGAACAGCTTCTGGGGCTTATCTGCACCCACAGCCTCGGAAATAAAAATCTTCTCAAAAAACCTTTCGATGCCGGAGCTGGCGATACGGCCGGCCTGCACAGGAGCGGTTCCGTTGCTCACCAGAAACAGCCGATATTTGGTCACCAGCTCCTCCAGAAGCTCCGGAGCCCCGGGGATGAAATGATGGCCCATGGCCAGATAGGCTTCATAGCGCTGCTGGGTCTCCTGACTGGACACCTGGACGCCCAACTCTCCAAAGAGAATGTCAAAGCGGCGGATTAGCACCTGAGGCCGGGTGAGCTTCTTTTCCTCCAGGAGCTCCCACTGGCTCTTGTTGATGGCGCTGTAGCGGGCAATGGTCTGGGGCGAAGGTTCAACGCCCATCTCCGAGAGCGCTCGGGTCAGAGCGATGGCCTCAGCCTTGCGAAAATCCAGAATAGTATCGTCCAGATCGAACAGGACAAATTTTATCATATGTACCTCCGAAAATCAGCGACGGCGTGTCAGCTGATCCAGCCGTTCCTTCAGCTCACGATGCAGGGCGGGATATGCCTTCCCCCAACGGCGGATACTGAAATGGGCAATGGGACCAATGCTGCGAAGTTCCTGCATCCGGGCCTCCAGCTTCTCCCGGTTCCTTGTGCGGGCACTCTCCAGAGTCTCTCGTGCTTCAGCTCTGTGGGCCTGTCGGGCCTCTCTGGCGGCTTCGATGCTCTCCCGGACAGCTTCGATACGTTCCCGACTGTCCTCTTTTGCGGCTTCAATGCGCTCCCGGCCGTCCTCTTTCGCGGCTTCAATGCGCTCCCGGCCGGCTTCCTTTGCCGCATCCAGCCGCTCTTTGCCGGATTCCAGTTTCTCCTTTCCGGATTCCACCAAGGGAGAGAGCTTCTGGTCGGCGGCAATGGCGGAATTGCCCACCCGGTCAGACAGGCTGTCGCCTATGGCGTGAAGGGCCTCCCCCACCTTTTCCAGCTCGCCCATACGGCGGCGCAGACCGATCAGGGCGATCAGCGTCAGAGTAAGATCCGCCAGAAACAGCACGGAGAACACAATCAGCAGAATTACCCCCAACAGGTGGGGCACCAGATGCACTGCCAACGCAATGGCGGGATGAACCAGCCGTACCACAAATACCACTGCCAGTCCCCACAGGATGGAAAAGCCCAAGCATATGTAGCCGCCCAGATTAAAGGGGTCATCGGAATAGTCCCACCAACGGGTGTGAAAGACCTTTTCGAGGACCCATCCGCCGATCAGCTCGATGAGACTGCAAAAGACCACGCCCACCAGAAACAGCAGGGGCAGGCGGTCACTGACCGGACCGGCCAGCAGCAGAACGCCCAGCATGCCCACGCCGTAAATGGGACAGACAGGGCCGTTGAGGAAGCCCCGGTTCACAATAGTTCCGTGATTCAGAGCCGCGAAGGCAACCTCTGCACACCAGCCCAAAAAGGAATACATCAGAAAGTAAGCGATGATCTCATAAAAAGACAAAGCCATGGTAACGCCTCCTTTTGTACCTCTACTCTACCAGTCCCGGCGGGAGATGTCAAGGCGATTCCTGCATTGAAAAACCGCCGGAGTTCTGGTACAATAGCGGCAGAAAGGATGATGTTTTGTGGATGATATTTATCAGGACTTCTGGTCCGTTTTTTGTGAGGAAGCGGGCGTATCCGAGGCCTATTGCAGCCGGTACACCTATTTTGGAAACAGTGAGGAGGAAAGCGTTACCGCCATTGAGCAGCTGCTTTCCGGGGAAAAGACCACCGTTTCCCACTGCATTCCCCATTATATCGTGACCCGCGCTGCCATGCCCAAAATCGGTGACTACACCATGGTAACGGATTTCTATGGAAACCCCGCACTGATTCTGGAGACCACCGATGTTTCCATCACGCCTCTGCCGGAAACGCCGGGGGAGCTGATCCTGGGAGAGTGTCAGGGAGACCGGGATACATGGCTCCTGCGAAAGCAGCGGGAGTTTCAGGAAAAGGCCCGGCGGAGCGGCTTCCACTGGAATGAGGAACTGCCTGTATTGATGGAGACCGTCCGGGTGGTATACCCCATCGGAGGGAAATCATGAGGATTCTGCCCATGACAGGGGAAACTGCCGGAGCAGTGGCCGATCTGGAGGAGCAGAGCTTTCCCACCCCCTGGTCTCGAAAGGATATTCTGGCCGAGCTGGAGAACCCCTGGGCCATCTGGCTCACGGCCATGGAGGGAGGTACCCTCATGGGCTATCTGGGCGTGCAGTATGGCCCTGATGGAGGGGACATCATGTCCATTGCCACCGCGCCTGCCGCCCGGGGAAAGGGTGCGGCCAAGGCCCTTCTTGCCAACATGGAGCAGATTCTCCGGGAGAAGGGGCTCCAGTGGCTGACACTGGAGGTTCGCCCCTCCAACGAGAGCGCGCTGGGGCTTTATGCTTCCCAGGGCTTCCGGCAGGTGGGACGGAGACCCCGGTACTATCAAAAGCCCACGGAGGATGCCATCCTCATGACCAAATATTTTACGGAGGAAGCCGAATCATGCTGATTCTAGGAATTGAAAGCTCCTGTGATGAAACTGCCGTGTCCGTTGCCCGGGACGGCAGGGAAATACTCTCAAACTGTGTGCTCAGTCAGATCGACATGCACACCATTTACGGCGGCGTTGTGCCGGAGATCGCCTCCCGGAAGCACATTGAAGCCATTGCCGCGCTGGCAAATCAGGCGCTGGAGGAGGCGGGCGTGTCCCGGAAGGAGCTGGACGCCATCGCTGTGACCTATGCTCCCGGACTGATCGGGGCGCTGCTGGTGGGGGTGAACTTTGCCAAGGCGGCAGCTCTGGCGCTGGACATTCCCATTGTGCCGGTACACCATATCCGTGGCCATGTGGCAGCCAATTATATCGCCTTCCCGGAGCTGGAGCCGCCCTTTGTGTGTCTGTCCGTTTCCGGTGGTAACACCCTGATTCTGGACATCCGGGACTACACGGATACCCGGGTCATGGGCTCCACCAGAGACGACGCGGCGGGAGAGTGCTTTGACAAGGTGGCCCGGGTACTTGGGATGCCCTATCCCGGCGGAAAGGCTCTGGATGATATGAGCATGGGCGGCAATCCCAACACCTATCCTCTGCCCCGGTCCAAGGTCAGCGGCGCGGAGCTGGATATGAGCTTTTCCGGCCTGAAAACCGCGGCGCTGAACATCATTCACAACGCCTCCCAGAAGGGGGAGGAACTGAAGCTGCCGGACCTCTGCGCGGGGTTTGTGGCGGCTGTACGGGATACGCTGGTGCCCCGGACCATGGAGGCCCTGCGGCAGACCGGCTACGGCAAGCTTGCCATTGCCGGAGGCGTGGCGGCTAACTCCCACATCCGGGCTGCCTTTCAGGAGGAGTGCGAAAAGGTGGGAGCAAAGCTCTACATGCCGCCCCTGAAGCTCTGCGGCGACAACGGGGCCATGATCGCCTGTCAGGGGTACTACGAATATCTGGCCGGGAATATCGCCGGGCAGGAGCTGAATGCAGTGGCGTCCCTGCCCGCAGACCGGGGTTCCTGGAAAAATGACGGATAATATTCTTGGAAATTTTAAAAAAAGGCCTTGACAAAATAGTTACAAATTGTTTATGTAAACTCCCGCTGGTTGCGTTATTGTGGAAATAACAATGTGGAAAACTCTGTGGAAACTGCGGAAAACTCTGCACAATCCACGGTATTTCAACATTCCGGATGTGGAAAACCCTGTGGAAACTGTTCATAACTTTTCCACAGGGTGAAAGATGTAATTCTTATGTAAACTTTTTGTTATTGTAAACCGTGATGGAACGGGACGGAGATTATGCATGAGCCATCTTCGGGACTACAGAGCTGGCATGAAATCAGGTCTTGACGAATTCGTGCGGCTATGGTAAAATATTATGGCATTGTTGCTGATGTGGCTCAATGGCAGAGCATTTCACTCGTAATGAAAAGGTTGTGGGTTCGATTCCCACCATCAGCTCCAGAATTACCGCTCTTTTCGTGGAAAAAGGGCGGTTTTTCTATTAAAAAAGTTCGGAGTAATGGCCGTGTTCATTGGTGTTGTTCATTATTTGTTCATTATGGGTAAAATAATAACTCCTCACGCGTCTTTTTGACAACGTGAGGAGCGTTTCATTTATGCGTGTCGTTTTGCTTTTGAGACTGAAAAAACATCGTCTAGCATTTCGGCCGTTGCGGCTTGCGCTTCCTGAATCGAATGAGCGTAGATCTTTGTC
Organism: Oscillospiraceae bacterium; assembly: GCA_029012465.1. Taxonomy (GTDB): domain Bacteria; phylum Bacillota; class Clostridia; order Oscillospirales; family Oscillospiraceae; genus HGM13006. The sequence continues at coordinate 12,126 of JAQXMD010000186.1, forward strand.
GTAGTGCTTGCGTTTGCGTGTCCGAGATAACCGGCTACTGTAGTAACGGAAGAACCGTTAGCAATTTGAATGGTTGCGTTTGTGTGTCGCAATGAGTGCAAATGAATATGAGGTAGATCGGAGCGGTCAACAAAATCTCTGAACCATCCGG
>JAQXMD010000187.1 GCA_029012465.1 Oscillospiraceae bacterium
GGGAACCTTCCTTCTGGTAAACACCATGCTCAGTAAGATCAACCGCCCCGATTTGACACAGGAATATATGACGGCCTCGGAATATGAGGATTTCACCCTCTATGACGCCGTTCAGGACGGCCCCGGCGAGCCGGGAACGGATTATGTGGTCATGGAGCCGGGAGACATCGACTGGGAGCCCGCCAACCAGGTCAACGTCAGCAAGGATATTGTAAACATTCTCCTGATTGGACAGGACCGCCGTCCCGGGGAAACCCGGCAGCGTTCTGACGCCATGATTCTCGTGACCTTCAATCAGGAAACCGATGAGATCACCATGACCTCCTTCCTCCGTGATCTGTACGTTCAGATTCCCGGCTACGGCTACAACCGTCTCAACGCTGCCTATGCCTTTGGGGGCATGGAGCTTTTGGATGAGACTTTGGAAGAGAATTTCGGCGTTCAAGTGGATGGCAATCTGGAGGTGGATTTCGACGGGTTCACCGATATTTTCGACCTTCTGGGCGGCGTGGATGTGACCATCACAAAGGCCGAGGCTGATTATCTGAACCTCAATACCTATGGTGAGGTTCATTTGGACGGCGCCACCGCTCTGAGCTATGCACGAATCAGAAAGCTCGACTCGGATTTTGGCCGTACAAGCCGTCAGCGGGCTGTTATGACCAGTGCCTACCGGCAGCTGCGGCAGCTTAGCATTACACAGCTCTACGATCTCATCAATCAGGTCCTTCCCATGCTGACCACTGACCTTACCAACACCCAGATCATGAGCTACGCCGTGAAGCTCCTGCCCACCGCCGCCGGCGGAACCCTTTCCACCCAGCACATTCCCGTGGACAACGGCTATTCCTTTGCCACCATCAATGGCATGGCTGTCATTGTCCCGGACTTTGAGGAAAACCGCGCAGTGCTGTACCGTACACTGGGTGGAGAATAACATAAGCGCAGCAAGAGGCCGCTTCCCACACTCGTTCATGGGAAACGGCCTCTGATTTTTTCATTTTCCGGAGCCTGCCGCAGCATCCACACAGGATTTGATGGCTTCGATCACCGCGCTGCGCATCCCCCTTGCCTCCAGCTCCGCCACGGCACGAATGGTGGTGCCCCCGGGGGAGCAGACCTCATCCTTCAGCTGTCCGGGGTGCTTTCCGCTCTCCAGAACCATCTTTGCAGACCCAAGCACCGCCTGCGCGGCAAGCTGATAGGCCTGCGCCCTGGGAATGCCTGCGTAAACCCCCGCATCCGCCATGGCCTCGATGAACATATACACATAGGCAGGACTGCTGCCGGTCAGAGCGGAAACCGCATTCATCAGCCGCTCGGGAAGCACTGCCGTACCGCCTGCCAGAGAGAACAGCTTCAGCACCGCCTGCTGCTCCTCCTCTGTCACATGCTCCCCAAAGGTGAAGGCCGTCATGCCCGCCTGCACCGCCGAAGGGGTGTTGGGCATAGCCCGAACCAGCTTCTTGTCAAAGCCCAAAACCGCGCCGTAGGACTCCAATGTCAGTCCCACCGCAATGGATACAATGATCTGTCTGTCCGTCACCAGAGATTTCAGCTCCTCCAGCACAGAGGGCATCACAATGGGCTTCACGGCCAGCAGAATGAGATCGCTGCCCTCCACAGCCTCCGCCGCGGATGCAGCCGCTCTGGCGCCTGTACGGGCACAGACCGCAGAGAGCTTTTCAGGGGTGTGATTGTAAGCGGTCATATGGTTTTCCGCATCCTTGCAGAAGGCATCCATCAGGGCGCCGCCCATATTCCCGGTGCCGATTACGGCAATTTTCATGGTTATCCCTCCAGAACGCCGCTTTCCGCAATGCGGTCAAAGGCGCGGCGCATCTCTTCCTCTGTGCGAACCAATGCGAAACGAACATAGCCCTCTCCCAGCTGACCAAAGGCGCTTCCGGGTGTCACGCTGACGCCTGCACGCTCCAAAAGGGCAATGCAGAATTCCTCGCTGCTTTGCCATGCTTCGGGAATCTTTGCCCAGACGAACATGGTACCGGCTGGCTTTTTGATCTTCCAGCCCAGCTTGCCCAGCTCCTCCACCAGATAATCCCGGCGGGCAGCATAGGCATTCCGCACATCCTCCACGCAGCTCTGATCCCCGGTGATGGCGGCAATGGCTGCCTTCTGGATGGGCAGGAAGATGCCAAAGTCCAGATTGGATTTCAGGGTTCTCAGCTTGTCCACCACCTGCGGGTTGCCTACGCAGAAGCCCACACGGGCCCCCGCAAGGCCGTAGGTTTTGGACAGGGAGTTGAACTCCACGCCCACATCCATAGCCCCCTCATGGGAGAGGAAGCTGCCGCAGGTGTTGCCGTCAAAGACCAGCTCCGAGTATGCATTGTCGTGGATCACAATGATGTCATATTTCTTTGCGAAGGCCACCAGATCATCGTAGAAGCTGTCGGGAGCCAGTGCGCAGGTGGGGTTGTTGGGGTAAGATACGATCATCAGCTTGGCCCGGCGGGCAATGTCCTCGGGAATGGCGTCCAGATCAATGATATAGTCGTTTTCCTCCAGCAGAGGCATAAAGTGCAGCTCCCCGCCCCCCAACGCAGCGCCGTCCTGAAATACAGGATAGCAGGGTTCCGGCAGCAGCACCACATCTCCCTCGTTGAGAATGGACAAGCCAATGTGGCTCAGGCCCTCCTGAGAGCCAAGGACACTGGTGATCTGGGTGGCAGGGTCCAGAGACACGCCGTAGCGACGCTGATACCACTGGGCCACGGCCTCCAGCAGCTCCGGACGATCCACAATGGCATAGATATAGTTTTCAGGCTTCAGAGCCTCCTCACTGAGGACCTTTGTGATATGAGGTGCCGGAGGAATGTTGGGGGCGCCAATACTCAGGTCGATGACCTCCATGCCCCGCTGCTCCACCGCTGTACGGCGGTTTTTCATGACTGTGAATACGGATTCACCGAAGCGATCCATCCGTTTTGAAAATTCCATGAGAATCATATCCTTATCTATAAGCTTTCCCATATCATATCACAGAGACCTTTCCGTTGCAAGCAGCCGGGGCCGTTCCCTGAATTTTCAGCGATTTTCCCGGATTATTCGCCGGAATCTCCCCTTTTCTGCAAAAAATACGAAAAAACCATTGACCTTCCCCCCGGTGGAAGGTGTATATTTAAGGAGAAGGAGGGGAAATACATGCGCATTCAGGAAGTGGAGTCCCTTGTGGGCATCACCAAAAAGAATATCCGTTTCTATGAACAGGAAGGGCTCATCGACCCCAAACGGAACCGGGAAAACGGCTACCGGGATTATGGAGAGGAGGATGTACAGACGCTGAAAAAGATCCGGCTTCTCCGCCGGCTGGGACTGCCCATTGAGGAAATCCGGCGGCTTCAGGCCGGCAGTCTGACTCTGGGCGACGCCATGGGCCGCCACGAAATCACCCTTCAGCGGCAAACCCACAATCTGGAGCTGTGCGCCGCCATGTGCCGGAGGCTGGATGAATCCGCCCTGACACTGGAACGGTTAGAGCCGGAGGAATTTCTCCGGCAAATGGATGCATTGGAACAGGAAGGAGCCAGCTTTATGCCACACGGAAAAACCGACGTCAAAAAAAGCATGACCGCGCCCATTGTCTGTGCCGCGGTCTTTGAAGCCATTATGATATTTGTGATCTGTTTGCTGATCTGGGCAAACAGCGTTGACCCCATTCCCACACCCTTTCTGCTGTTTTTGATCCTGATCCCCACAGCAGTCTGTGTGGGTGTGGCAATCGCTCTCAGAAGCAGATATCAGGAAATCAAAGCCGGCGAGCTAAACGATGCCGACAAGTATTGAAAGGAGAAAAAGAAATGCTGCTGCTCAACATTGACTACATTCCCGGAAAGGAAATTGAAGCCCTTTCCATTGTAAAGGGAAGCACCGTCCAATCCAAAAACTTTGGCAAGGATTTCATGGCCGGTATGAAAACCCTGGTAGGCGGCGAGCTGACCGGCTACACGGATATGCTCAACGATGCCCGGAAGATTGCCACCAAGCGTATGGTGGATGAGGCCGAGGCCCTCGGCGCCGACGCTGTCATCAACATCCGCTTCTCCTCCGCATCCGTGATGCAGGGTGCCGCAGAGATCACCACCTACGGCACTGCGGTCAAAATCAAAGACTGACCTTTTGCGCAAAACGCGGCAAGCCCATCAGAGGTTTGCCGCGTTTTATTTGATTTCCTGTTCCAGATCATCAAACAGGTCGCTGTCGAAAAACTCCCTGAGGCTGATTTCCAATCCATCGCAGAGCTTTTTCAGCGAAACCACCCCGGGATTCATGCTTTTCTCATTGAGCATACTGTAGATCGTTGAGGGCGCAACCCCAGATACAGACGCCAACCTGTTGACCGCTATATGCCTTTCCTCACACAGTTCCAGAATGCGATTTGCTACAGCTTCCTTTGTATTCAATTCGCATTCCCTCCCTGAGCTTTATCGTGATTCTAGTTTACCCAAATCTGCGATAAATCGTGTGGGACATATCGCAAATTTTGCAAAAACGCGTTATAATTGCGATATATCCCACATGGAGGTTATCCTATGTCAGTATGTACATTTTTCGGACATCGTGAATGTCCAAGCTCAATTAAGACAAAGTTGCGCAAAGAATTGATTTATCTGATTGAAAACCATGATGTAGATATGTTCTATGTTGGTCAGCAAGGATCATTCGATTCCACTGTGTACTCTGTTCTGAAGGAATTGAAGCCAATCTACCCTCACATCAATTACTTCATTGTTTTGGAGCGACTACCCTCAAATCGAGATAGTTCTGATACTCGTGATTATCGTAACACCATGATACCGGAAGGAATGGAAACAATTCATCCTCGGTTCGCCATCTCCTGTCGAAATCAATGGATGCTATCACAGTCTGAATATGTCGTGACCTATATCACTCACTCCTGGGGCGGTGCAGCTCGTTTCGCTGAGTCAGCCAAGAAACAACAAAAAATCGTAATAAACCTCGCCTGATAAAACCATTATAAGATGCAAAGGAAAAATGCAAAAGGCAAGGAATCGTACTTTTCGACTCCTTGCCCGTATTCTGATTTTCCATCTGACGCATCACAATAAGCTATTCCGCAGTATGTCCACGGATGGATTCCACCATACTATCCAGTTCCTCCCGGGTGGTAATCAGGTTCAGCGCATCCAGAAACGCGTTTGTCCCCAGTCCCGAAGGAAGTCTCAGAGCCTTTTTGACCTGCTCCCGAAGCCCTGCGCTGCCCTCTCCGCCGGAAAGCCCCAGTGCAAACAGGTCCTGCCGGGTAATGGCATTCCGCCGGGGGGCTTCCATACCGCTGATGTGGGCGCCGCTGCGCCGAAGGGCCTCCAGAATGATCTCCGGGCACATGCCCTCCACCCCCAGAAGCCCCGCCTTGCCCGGTTTCTGCTTCCGCTTCTCCTTTCCCGGAATCTCCGGAATATAGGCCTGCAAAAGCTTTCCCGGGGGCAGAAGCCCCTTGAGCCGGTTTCGGATCACAAAGCCCGCCCCGTCGCTGTCTGTGAAGATCACAAGGCCCCGTTTTTCCGCCACAGTCCGGAGAAACTCGATCTTTTCCCGGTCCTTCATGATTCCAAAGCCCCCGGTTTCAAAGATGGCCGCATCCACCACCTGACTGAGGGTATTCTTGTCATAGCGTCCCTCCACCAGAATGGCCTCCTGTACCACGGGCTTTGTCATGATCGATGCACCCCCATAAGTCCCGCCAGCCGCAGGAGCAGCTCCTCCAGCAGTGCTTCCCGGGCTCCGGAGAAGGATTTCAGAGCCAGGTCCGCCTCGGCGCTCAGCTCCATGGCAGTCCGCAGCTGGGACTTTTTGAATCGCCGGGCCTGTGCGTAGACCTGTCTGGCGGCATACTGGGACATGCCGAAAAGCTCCATCAGCCCATAGGCGTCCTTTCCCCGCTCCGACAGCACCTTTGCGCCGTACATCTGTCGGAACTGCCGACCGATGACCGCATTGATGACGATGGGCTCCGTATCCTGCCGCAGCAAATCCTTCAGCCGCAGCAGTGCCTGATCGTACTGGCCGGAGCCGATGTCGTCGGTGAGCCGGAATACCACAGCCTCCAGCACCGGAATGACCACTTCATCAATGTCCTGGCGGCAGATTTCCTCCCGGTCGGTGTAGCAAAGGAGCTTCTGGAGCTCCGCCGACAGGGTAGTCATGGAGCCGCCGGTCTGCATAATAAGATACCGGGCATTGTCGTCAGAAATGGTTTTTTGTCCCCGCTTCAGTTCCCGGAGCATCCATGGAATCAGCACATGCTCCGGCTGGTTTTTCATCTCATAGGCATGGGCCACCTGAGAAAAGGCCCCGTAGAGCTTTTTCATGCGCTTATCGGGCTTCCAGGGCACGGTGTCGAACACAAACAGCACCGTGCAGTATTCCGGCATGTCCGAGAATATCTCCGTGAGCCGGTCCCGCTGACGCTCCTCCAACGCAAAAAAGTTCACATCGGAAACCTCCACAAGGCTGGTTTCGCTCATGACGGGAATGGCCTCCACGGCCTCCTGAAAGGCGTCCATATCCCAGCTTTCCCCGTCAAACTGATGGAAATTGAAATCCGACGCAAAGTCCTCCACCAGCTTTTTCCGAAGGGCCTTCCGGCAGCTGTCCACCAGATAGCTTTCCTCGCCGTAGAGCACATAGACCCGGGCAAGCTCCCCGGATTTCAGCTCCTGCTTCATCATCTGATAGCCGTCAGGGCTGGATTCTTTCCGCTTCTTGACTGCCATTGGGCACCTCCTCTGATGGTCACGGAGCCTCTTTCGTCTGTTCGAAGTACGTCCGCACCAATGTCCATGATTCGTTTCAGGGTTTCCTCCGATGGATGACCATAGCTGTTGTCGCCAACGGAGATCACCACACACTCCGGCCGCACCGCCTCCAGCAGGTTCTGTCCTGTGGAGGTCTTTGCGCCGTGGTGTCCCGCCACCAATATGTCCGTCTTGGGAAACTGATACCGCTGTACCATGGTGTTTTCTGTTTTCTGGTCCACGTCGCCGGTAATCAGAATTTCCGTTTCCTCCATGGAGGCAAATACCCACAAGCCTCCATTGTTGCCTTCCGTTTCACCGCCGGTTGGGAGAATCTGTATGATTCCTCTGTCCAGCGTAATGTTCATGTCTTTCCCGCAGTGGTAGACCTCCGCCCCGTGTGCAAAGGCGGCTTTCTCGATCATTTCCCGGTTTTCGTGGGATTGCTCCGGAACCACCAGCCGTTCTACGGGAATCCGTTCCATCAGCTCCGCCACACCGTTTACATGGTCGCTGTCAAAATGGGTCAGAATCAGAAGATCGATCCGAGTTTCCCCCATTTGCATCAGCTCCAGAGCCGCCTGATCTCCGGCATTGCTCCGATTCCCGCCGCAGTCCACCATCACCGTCTCTCCGGCCGACCGGAGCAGAAGGCTCTGTCCCTGCCCCACATCCACAGCGGTAAAGCCGGGCTTTGCCCCTTCCAGCAGAAGCAGCAGAATACACAGCCCATAGCCGGTCAATCCGCAGCACAGGGGAATCACCTTCCGGCTCTTGGGCCAACGAACAAGGATCACGAGAACGGCGTACAAAATCAGCAGGCAGCAAAGGCCGTAGACGGTATCCGTAGCAATCACAGTAAGGGGCACTCTGGAGATTCCCCCGCTGATGAGCCGCACATATCGGAAGCCCCACGCAAGGCACCACCCAAGGCGCTCACAAAATCCCGGAAACACAAGTCCCACCAGAGCCGTAAGGATTCCAAGGCCGAAGCAACCGCTGACCACCGCCGACAGCAGCAGCGCCGTCAGGGGATACAGCAGGGACACATACCCGGAATAATACCCCAGAAGGGGAATTGCCGTGATCGTCACCGCCAGAGAAGCGGCAAGGGATGAAGCGATAAAGGTACAAAGCTTTCCCAGACCTTTGTTTCTGACCTTTTTCGCTGTCAGCATGTTATAAATCCGGTCGCCAAACAGCTCCAGTCCAATTACAGACAGGAAGCTCAACTGTGTGCCCCAGCCAAAGACGCACCAGGGGTTCACTGCCATCAGCACCAGTGCCGCAAGGCTCAAATCCGTTGGCCAGTCAGCCTCCCGGTTAAGTGATGGTCCAAGCAGAAGGATGCATTCCATCACACAGGCCCGAACCACCGCGTGGCTGGCACCGGTAATCAGCGTAAATACAATGCAGACCGGAATCCCCAAAAGCCGATACAGCCGTTTCTTCCGCAGGAGCAGTCCCAAAATGCCCACCAGCACGGTCATGTGCATACCCGACAGGGCAATCAGATGATACCCGCCGGAGAGCTTCAGAGCGGACATGTCCCCCGCCGTCAGATAGTCCCGGTTTCCCAGTGTCAGCGCCACGGCATAACCGGACACATCCTCCGGCAGCGCCGCAAGGAGCACCTGCTCCAATCTGTGGGCGAACCCCTTGGGCCAGTATTTCCCCGGAGACTGGGCACAAAGCGCATACTCTGCCGCTTCTTTCGCTCTGGCAACCAGCCAAATCCCCTCGGAACGGTAGTAAAAGTTCCCCGTGTATTCATAGCTGTCCAAAAGCTCCGCTGTCACGGTGAAACGGTCTCCGGGCTTCAGGGAAATCTGTTCCTTCAGATAGACGATTCCCCGCACCCTGTCATTTCCCACAGTCAGATCCGCTTCCACCGAGGAGCCCCAGTTGGTCTCCCGGCTGTAGTCCACAACCTCCGCGGAAAGATACACCCTTTCACCGGAATACTTCCCGGCAGTCTCTGCGGGCATATGTGCACCGCTCCAGAGGATTCCAAGGCCCACGCCTGTCAGAATCAGGACGCAGCGCAGGAACCGTTTCCTCCCCAAAACCGCCACCAGCAGGCCCCCAAGAATCAGCACCCCGGCAACGGGAATTCCCGGAATGGGGAGCAGCGCCAAAAGCGTACCCACGCAGAACGCCAGTGCGGCGGTCATCAGAATACGCATTTGCCCTCTCCCTTCCTCCGAATTACCAATCAGGCGAGAGCCGCCTGGCTCTCGCCTCAATCCGTCGACAAAGCCAGGGCTTTGCCGACGGAGTTTTTTGCAGTCTTCGGCGCGCGCCCTGTGTGTGCCTGACGCACACACAGAACACACTTGAAGCCTGAGAAGTATTTTCCGTGGCGTACACGCCGCCGCGGAAAATATAATTGAATTCTATTTCGCCGAAATCGGCGAAACTCTACGAGGTTTGTCTTCAGTCTCAGGCGAGAGCCGCCTGGCTCTCGCCTGAGGAACACAAATCAGTTGAAGCTGCCCAGCTGTTTCCCGGCCAGCACATGGAAGTGCAGATGGGGAACCGTCTGGCCTGCGTCGGCGCCGCAGTTGGTGACGACCCGGTAGCCGTCGGCAAAGCCCAGTTCCTTCGCCAGCTTCGCGATCACCCCGAAAATGTGCCCCACAACGGGTTCCATCTCAGGGCCGATCTCAGAGGCGCCGCTCACATGGGTTCTGGGGATCACAAGAAAGTGGGTGGGCGCCAGAGGCTCAATGTCCTTAAAGGCCACACAGAGCTCGTCCTCATAGACCTTTTCGGAGGGGATCTCCCCATTCAGGATCATACAGAAAATGCAGTTGTCCATGGTATTACCTCACTTTTTCACATGCTCGGAAACAAAGTTGTCCACAACTGCCAGCGCGTTGTCCAGCATCAGGGGGTCCTTGCCGCCACCCATGGCGCTGTCGGGCTTGCCGCCGCCGGAACCGCCGGTGATGGAGGTCACGGTACGGATCAAATCCCCGGCCTTGATACCTGCCGCAACAGCCTTCTTGCCGCAGACAGCGTGGAAGGTGATCTTCTCATCGGAGACGGAGGACAGCACCGCAACCACAGTATCGTCCTTGTCCCGGAGCATATCGCCGATTTTCCGCAGAGCACCGGCGCTCATGGAGCTGAGGGTGGTGGTGATGACGTTCAGGCCCTCCACATTCTTTGCGGCATACAGGAACCGCTCGGCATCGTTGGCCAGGAGCTTGGACTGGAGCTGATCCATCTGCTGACGGAGCTCCTTGCCCTCACGGATGACCTGCTCCATCTTGGTGTAGACCTCGCTGGGGGTGGTCTTCAGGGCATTTGCGGCCCGGCGGAGCAGTCTGGTATTTTCAACCGCCAGCTTCAGGTTTTCCTTGCCCACCACGGCCTCAATACGGCGAACGCCGGAGGCAACTGAGCCCTCGCTGATGATGCAGAAGGCACCGATCTTTGCGGTGTTGGTCAGGTGGGTGCCGCCGCAGAACTCCTTGGACACATCGCCCATGGAGACCACCCGGACTTCCTCCCCGTACTTCTCACCGAACAGGGCCATGGCTCCCTCCTTCTTGGCATCCTCAATGCCCATGACACGGGTATTGATGTCATAGCCCTCAAGTATGGCGTCGTTGACAAACTCCGTGACCTGTCTCAGCTCATCGTCGGTGATGGCAGAGAAATGGGTGAAGTCAAAGCGGATATGGTCGGGAGTATTCAGAGAACCGGCCTGATGGACATGGTCGCCCAGAACCTTCTGGAGGGCTGCCTGCAGCAGGTGGGTTGCGGAGTGTGCTCTGGAGATGGCGTCACGGCGCTCCTTGTCAACGGTGCCGGTGACGGTGTCGTCCACGGCCAGACGGCCTTTTACCATCTTGCCGTAGTGGAGATACTTGTCAGCCTTGTCCTTCTGGACATTTGTGACCTTGAAGCAGCTTTCTCCCATGGTCATGACACCCTGATCCGTGGACTGGCCGCCCATTTCCGCATAGAAGGGGGTCTGATCCAGAACAATGATGCCCTCCTCGCCCTCACGGATGGAGGAGCACAGCTCTCCGTCGGTGACAATGGCAAGGATTTTTCCGTCTGCAGTGAGGCTGCCGTCATAACCGGTAAAGGTGGTGGGCGTGCCGTCCAGGCCCAGATCAATACCGGCCCAGGCCAGATCGCCCAGAGCCTCCCGGGCCTTTCTTGCCCGGACACGCTGCTCCTCCATCAGCTCACGGAAGCCGGCTTCGTCCACAGTCATGCCCTCGTCCTCAGCCATCTCGATGGTCAGGTCGATGGGGAAACCATAGGTGTCATAGAGCTTGAAGGCGTCAGCGCCGGAGAAGACCGTCTCGCCCTTGGCCTTATGCTCCTCCAGCATACCGTTGTAGATCCGGAGACCGGCGTCGATGGTCTTGGCGAAGTTCTCCTCCTCCACCCGGATGACCTTGGTGATATAGGCCTCCCGGGCAACCAGATCAGGATAGGCACCGGCATTCTCCTGCACCACTGTGGGAACCACCTTGTACAGGAAGCCGCCCTCAACGCCCAGAAGCTTGCCATGGCGGGCAGCCCGGCGGAGCAGTCTCCGGAGTACATAGCCCCGACCCTCGTTGGAGGGCAGCACGCCGTCACAGATCATCATCACGGAGGCACGGATGTGGTCGGTGATGATACGCAGGGAAACGTCCATCTTGTAGCTCTGGCCGTAGGAAGCACCGGTAAGCTCCGTGACCCGGTTGGTGATATTCATGACAGTGTCCACGTCAAAGAGGCTGTCCACGTCCTGGCATACCACAGCCAGACGCTCCAGGCCCATGCCGGTATCAATATTCTTCTGCGCCAGTTCCGTATAGTTGTTGTTGCCGTCGTTGTCGAACTGAGAGAAGACCACGTTCCAGACCTCCATATAGCGGTCACAGTCGCAGCCTACGGTACAGCCGGGCTTTCCGCAGCCGTACTTTTCGCCCCGGTCATAGTAGATCTCGGTGCAGGGGCCGCAGGGGCCGGAGCCATGCTCCCAGAAGTTGTCCTCCTTGCCGAAGCGGAAGATCCGCTCCTCGGGAATGCCGATGACCTTGTTCCAGATCTCGAAGGCCTCGTCGTCAGCGGGGGTAGTCTCGTTTCCGGCAAAGACCGAGGGGTACAGCCGGTCGGGATCAATGCCCACCCACTCCGGGCTTGTGAGGAATTCCCATGCAAATGGAATGGCCTCCTTCTTGAAATAGTCGCCGAAGGAGAAGTTGCCCAGCATCTCAAAATAGGTGCCATGGCGGGCAGTCTTGCCGATGTTCTCAATATCGCCGGTACGAATGCACTTCTGGCAGGTAGTCACCCGATGGCGGGGAGGCTCCTGCTCTCCAGTGAAGAAGGGCTTCATGGGCGCCATGCCGGAGTTGATCAGCAGCAGAGAAGCATCATTCTGGGGAATCAGAGAAAAGCTGTTCAGACGGAGATGCCCCTTGCTCTCAAAGAAGGAGAGGTACATCTCACGGAGCTCATTGAGTCCGAATTTTTTCATTTCATTTATCCTCCATATTATAATATTCACAGTTTTCCGCATAAAAAAACGCCCCTGCCTACACAGGGGCGAGAATCACTCACGCGGTACCACCCTGATTTGCCCCATGGGGGCATCTCAGCGCCTTAACGCGGACGAACGTACCCGGTCATCCCGGTCAGCTCAGGAGTGGCCCGAGCGCACTGAACATTCCGGAGCTTGCACCCTCCCCCGGTCGCTGAAAAAACAGAACGCTCTTCTTTCCGTCATAGCTTTTTCCTTATTTGACTTTATTGTACCACGAATTGGCCGTTTGTCAACCGATTCCCGAAAACTATCCTCCGAAAAGTCCCGGATTTGCCGCCAAAAATTGCATGCATAACGCCCCGCTCCTTTGTACAAACTGACCTTGGGTGAAACTGATGTTTATTTCATTTATCCGAACACTGATTCTCTATCTGGTGATTATTCTGACGCTCCGGGTCATGGGAAAACGGCAGGTGGGAGAGCTGGCGCCCTCGGAGCTGGTGGTGGCCATTCTGATTTCCGATCTGGCGGCTGTGCCCATGCAGGATATTGGCATTCCCCTGCTGTCAGGTGTCATCCCCATCGTTACGCTGCTGGCGCTGGAGCTGCTGGCCTCAGAGATCAGCATGCGTTCCATTCACTTCCGGAGCTTTCTCTGCGGAAAGCCGGTGTTCATTATCCGGGACGGGAAACTGGATCAGAAGGCCATGGCGAAAAACCGCCTTACCACCGACGAGCTGTTTGAGTGTCTTCGCCAGAACAGCATTCTGGACATTTCTCAGGTGCAATATGCCATTCTGGAAACCAATGGTCAGCTGTCCACCATGCTCTATCCCAAATACGCCCCCCTTACCGCAACGGATTCCGGGAAAAAGCCAAAGCCCCCCGAGTATCCGGTGATGGTCATCAGCGGCGGGCGGCTGATTTCCGAAAACCTTACCGCGCTGGGGCTGGATGAGGGCTGGCTCCGGCAGCAGCTCTTTGCTCAGGGTCTTGACCAGCAGCAGGTATTCCTCATGACCGCCACGGAAAGCGGTCAGACGCTCGTTCTGCAAAAGGAGGCTTCTTCATGAAACAGTGCTGTCTGTCTCTTGTGATCCTCCTTTTGCTGACGGGCTTTTGCTGGTACACCACCCACCGGGTGGAGGTGGTATGCGCGGAAACCTCCGGCCTGCTGGAGCAGGCGGAAACCCACATTGTTCTGGGGGATTATGATGGTGCGGAGTCCTGCATTACCCGGGCAAACGGGATCTGGGAGAACCATCGTCTGCTGCTGGGCATGGCACTCCGGCACACGGAATCCGATGAGGTAGACCTGAACTTTCCCGGTCTGCTGGCTGCCTGCCGGCAAAGGGACAGGCAGGAGTTTCAGCTGCGGAACCGGACACTGATTGCCAGTCTGCGGCAGCTTTCCGCCATGGAGCAGCCCTACAGTTACAATATTTTGTAATATGGTGGTATAATCATACTGCAAGGCAGGGTAAACGTTGCTGTTTGCCCTGTCTTTCTGATTTTTTGCAATTTTCGGGGACAAAACTCCCCTTTTCTCCATCTTGTATGGTGTCAGCTGACCAATTCCACAAGAAAGAGGTGACCATGTGACTGACCGTACCATCATGAAGCGCATTGCCGCCGGAGAACAGGCCGGGCTGGAAGCAGCTATCGGGAAATACGGCGGCTATGTTTCCGCCGTCATCCGCAGGCGAGGCCGGGATTTCATTCAGCCCGAGGATGTGGAGGAGCTTTGTGCGGACGTATTCCTTGCCCTGTGGCAGAATGCCTCCACGCTCCACAGTGACCGGCTGAAGCAATGGCTGGGGGCTGTAGCCCGGAACAAGGCGGTGGAACAGCTTCGCCGTCTGAAGCAGACCGTTTCTCTGGATGACAGCTATCTCCTCATAGACGACGGCCTGTGGGATACCATGCAGCAGAAGCAGCGGGAAGCACTGGTGGCCTCTGCCCTCCGCTCTCTGGACCCGGTGACGGCACAGATCATGCAGCGATTCTATCAGCTCTGCCAGACCACCCGGGAAATCGCGGAGGAAATGCACATCAACGAATCCACGGTGCGCTCACGGCTCAGCCGAGGACGCACAAAGATGAAGCAATACTTACAGAAACGGGGGATTTGCTATGAAGATGTACTTTGAAGACCTTATGAACTACGCCCCGGCGCCCAAATACCTTTCAGAGCAGCTCTCCCCTCACCAGACAGAAAGGATCTGTGAGCAGGTTATGAAGCAAGTACCAAACGCCAATGCAACTACATCCAAACGGAAACACCGAACTTTGACCACCCTGATCGCAATCGCAGCCATTGTGGCCATTCTCTCCGTGAGCACGGCGGCGGCCTTCCAGCTTTTGGACCTCCGGACAACGCTGGGTGGGGAGGACGCCCTGTCCAGTGATGCCCTGACCACCTTTGAGGCGACCGAGGAGGCTCCCACCGTGACCCTGGCCGGGGAAAACACCCCCCACGCCTCCAGCGATTCCTACCACTATCAGCTGCGGGGGGACAAGGCCTCCGGTTATATCACCGCCACAGACACCATCGTCTGCGCCATGCTGGATGTATCCCGGGCGGATGACTCCGTGACCCCCTTTTCCCAGTCCGGCCTGACGCTGGGCATTGATGGTCTTGACGCCGAAAGCACATTTATCTTTGATATTGACAATGCCGACCGGCTTCTGGTGTACGCCCTGCCGGAAAACTCGCCCAAGGCGGGAGACACCTTTACCTTCACTGTGACCGACGGTGAGAACGTCACCCCCATTCTGGACGTGACACTGGAAGCCCCCAGCGCCTGTCAGACCGTGACGCTGGATGCCCCTGTCACCGAAGGGGACTGCACACTGTCCGAGGTAAGCATCACCGAGTGCAGCGTCACTGTAACGGGTCAGCTTTCCGACCCGGACATCCCCTTGACCGGTTCTCTCCAGATGGATACTCCCCTTGCTATCTCCCTGCGAAATGACACCATTCAAAACTTTGACTGGGAAACCGTTCAGGAGGATCTGGCGGGCTATCTCTACACCGCTGATATTCAGCCCGATGGCAGCTTTACTGCCACATGGATTCTGAACAAGCACTGGCAGCTCTGCTACAACGGCATCACCCTCTGCGGCACGGAATATGACCTGCCTCTTTACGTCTATCCGGAGGTAGAGGTACCGGAGATCGACACCTCTGCCAGTGAAGCGACCTCCGCCGAAACCCAAGATTTCCGGTTTACGCTGGATTCCATCATTGCCACAAGGAATGTGCTCTACGCCACCGTAGACATGGAGCCCATCACCGATTGGGGCGCCCGGCAAATGGAGCAGACAAGGCTCAACGCTCTGGAGCTGTGGATGACCCCCTATACGGCTGCACCCTCCGGCGGCGGTTCCCTGGGCTGCCGGCTGCTGGATTCCACGGAGGAGGTATCCCGGTATCTGCTGTTCTATGTGACAGATGAAGCCGATGTGCTTCAGGCCGGCGATACGGTGGGTTTCCAGGTCTCCATTCAGGAGGAGGGGGATACGTCTCCCCACGCCTATGACCTCTTTACCGCGGAGCTGGAGACCATTGCGGGAGCAACTGCTTCCGGGGAAATCGACGTATATTCCCCCGACAACCTGATTCACTACACCTCCATGGAGATTGGTTCTCTGTCCATCCATCTGGAGGGTATGGTTTCTCAGGACAAAATCGGAGAAGCGGACGTCCGCCTTGAAATTGCCCTGAACTACCGGGATGGCACCACCGTGATCCCCTCTGAGGATGTGTGGTATCCTGATCCCGCCCCTGCCGACGCCCAGTACATCCGTGGTACCACCACCAGTGGAGACCATGACGGAAATCTGATGACCACCGTCTGCTTCTCCCAGTTCCTGGAGCTGGAGCAGCTGGAGAGCATCACCATCAACGGCGTGACCATTCCCAATCCCTATGTCATCGGATAATACCCGACGCACAAAGCCCCTCTCCCGGCCGGGAGAGGGGCCTGTCTGTTTTCGATTTATCCCAGAATCATCCGGTCGTTGGCAAAATCCTCGCCGCCGGAGGCCACGTTGAACTTCTCCAGCAGGTTCTCCACGGTGAGCTTTTTCTTTTCCTCCCCGGAGATGTCCAGAATGATCTTGCCGTCCTTCATCATGATAAGCCGGTTGCCGTGGGCAATGGCGTCCTTCATGTTGTGGGTGATCATCAGAGTGGTCAGATGATCCCGGTTGACGATCCGGTCGGTGGCGTCCAGCACCTTTGCGGCGGTCTTGGGGTCAAGAGCAGCGGTGTGCTCGTCCAGAAGCAGCAGCTTGGGCTTTTTCAGGGTTGCCATCAGCAGGGTCAGGGCCTGACGCTGACCGCCGGACAGCAGGCCCACCTTGGTGGTCATGCGATCCTCCAGACCCAAATCCAGGGTTTTCAGCAGCTCCCGGTACTGCTCATGCTCCTTCTTGCGGACACCCCACTTGAGGGTTCTTCTCTGTCCACGTCTTGCGGCACTGGCCAGATTTTCAATGATCTGCATGTCCGCTGCTGTGCCGGTCATGGGGTCCTGAAACACCCGGCCCAGCATCAGGGCACGCTTGTGCTCGCTGAGGGTGGTCACATCCTGCCCGTCAATGAGAATGGAACCGGAATCCACCGGCCAAACGCCTGCCACCGCGTTGAGGGTGGTGGATTTGCCCGCGCCGTTGCCGCCGATGACCGTGCAGAAATCCCCGTCGTTGAGGGTCAGGCTTACACCGCAGAGGGCTTTCTTCTCGTTGATGGTGCCGGCGTTAAAGGTCTTGTAAATATCTCTGATCTCCAGCATCTTACTTGCCCTCCTTTGCAGCCTTGGCATT
>JAQXMD010000188.1 GCA_029012465.1 Oscillospiraceae bacterium
ATTCTGCCGGGGATGCGTCATAGCTTTCCCGGAAGATCCGGTAGAAATGCGTCAGGTTGTGGTATCCCACAAAATGGGCAATGTCCGATACGGAAAAATCCGTTGACTGGAGCAGCAGCGCCGCCTTACGCAGCCGGATGGTTTGCAAAACCTGGGTAAAGTTCTGTCCGGTCTGAGACTTGATAATCCGGCTTAAATAGCTGGGGTTAAAGTGAAACGCATTTGCCGCCTCTGCCAGCGTGACGGTTGCGCAGTTGCTGTCAATATAGTCAAGAATGTCAGAGAGCTTGTTGTTGCCCAGCTCCAGATAGTGCTTTGTATCGCTGTCCTCCATATATATTCGGAGCAGCTCCACCATGAGCATGGATACCAGACTGTTGACGGCGGTCTCATAGAGGGGATTTCGATTGACCTGTTCCACAATGGCGTTCGAGAAAACGGTCCTTACAACATCGTTTCCGGAGGTATCCAATGCCAGTTTGGTTCGGGCACTGTTTACTGTATAGAATGCCTGCGTGAGAAAATGGGAGAAAAAACCGTCCGGTCAAAGGTTTTCAAAAGAATGTTTTCAAAGTAATTCTGAGAAATCAGGCAATTCAGCAGCTGGGCGTCTGTTGAGTCCGGATAAATGGTCTTGTCTGCGTTTACGTTGAACATATAGCACCAACCGTGTTTCAGCTCCATGGTCTCGTCGGATATCGTGCACCGAAAGCGGCCTTTATGAACATAGACAATATGGATAAACGCCACAGGCCCCGCCCATTCTGTCTGACAATGGAGCATCACATCCCTGTAGGGTGAGAGTGCTGTCATACAGACGCTTTTCCGGTGCATGGCGTTGAGTGCCGTGTCCAGCTCCGGCATATTGGCAAAGCCATTTCTGTAGAATCGGACGGGAAGATGGGTCTTTCTGCAGCCCATAGAGTGCGTCCATGTTGCCGCTGCTTCGGTATTCGTTAATGGCATTTTCGATTTTTGTAAGATGGAAAATGTATTGTTCCAGCGTCTGTTCCCCGTGCAGCGTATCCATTGCGCATGTCCTTTCATAATACATCGATTATAAATTACTGGTATTATAATGTGCTTCTGGAGGCTTGTAAAGGATGGATATCAAGATTGAAGATTGATATCTGTTCATTTTCCTCTTGACAGAGTAATATTTGTTTAGAAGTCATGCCGACTTAGAAAGGAGATATTTATGAAATACAGTGTGTACGGCGAGCTTCCCTTTGACGAGGCGAAGGCTCCCACAAAAACGCAGTACGAATGCGACGTGCTTGTGATAGGCGGCGGATATGCAGGTCTCAGCGCCGCGGTTACTGCCCGCAAGGCAGGCATGTCTGTCGTCTTGGTAGACAAGGGCCGTCCCGGCTATTCCGGGCAGAGCCCCCATGTCTGCTGCACCCGTTGGTTCGATCCGGACAAGGGCGACGAGCGGGAGACCGTAGAAAAGCTCTACTACCACGAAGGCGAATATCTGGCAAACCGGAACTGGTTCGATGTGTGGATCAAAGAATCCAAAAGCGTCTATGAGCTTTACACCGAGCTGGGCCTTACAGAGCAGTACCCCGATGCCAACTCCACAGGCTTTGCCGAAAACGATGACTATTTTGGCTACCGGGATCTGGTCGGCAATCGGCTTCGCCATAAACGTTTTATGCCCGGCCTTCTCAAAAATGGCGTTACCGTAGTCGACCACACCATGATCTACGATGTGGTGGAAGAGGCGGGGAAGGTCATCGGTGCCGTGGGCTTTGATGTGGCCAGCGGTACGCCCATGGTGTTCCATGCGAAGGCGACCATTCTCTGTATGGGCAGCGGCGTCTATCGTCCTGCCGGCTGGCCCACCGGCGGCGCCAGCTTTGACGCCATTTCCATCGGCTATCGGCATGGCCTGCCCATTATCGGTCAGGAATTTGAGGATTATCATTCCGCCAAGGGAGACTCCCCCTCCAATGCATGGGCCAAGGAGGCGTTCCCCTATCTTCAGAACATGATGCTCAATGGCGGTGAGGAGCGGAAGGTCAATCTCGACAAACTTACCGGCACCGGCAGTGCCATTGCCACCTGCGTTGTGGAGGGCGGCAAGCCCTATCAGTCTGACGCCCCCTCCTGGCATCCCTTCCTTTGGAAGAACGACCATCCGGATGATGTGCGGAACAACCGCGTCGACACCGATGAGCCCAAAAATCAGCCCGGCGGCGCTTACGGCGTTGCACCCGGTATGCCCGTTCATACCGTCAGCGGCATTTTCTGCGGCTGTGAGGACACCGTGGGCTATACCGGCATTCCGGGCCTGTACTGCGCAGGCGATGGCTGCAACGGCGGCCCTGTGGGCGGCGCTACCTACGCCGGAAGAACCGGCTTCACCTCCAACTTTTTCGGACTTCAAGGCAAGCGCTCCGGTGAAGCAGCCTCTGAATATGTGAAATCCAGCCATGTAGAGCTGAAAAAGATTTCTCCCGAGAAGGTACAGCAGCTTCATGACGAGTATACCGCTCCCATGCGTCTGGAAAAAGGCTATGATGCCGTGTGGGCGCTGGACTGCCTGCAAGCCGCCATGACCCCTTTCTGGACCCTGCTGGTAAAAAGCGAGGATCGTCTGAATGCGGCTCTGGTGAACGTTCTCTACATCCGCGATCATGTACTGCCCAAGGTCATGGCCATGGACGCCCATGATCTCAAAAACTGCACAGAACTGCGCCACAAGGTTCTGCAGGCAGAAATGAAGCTCCGCCTGAGTCTGGAGCGTAAGGAGAGCCGCGGCTGCCATTACCGGGAGGACTACCCGTTCCGGGATGACGAAAACTTCCTCTGCTACTTCGTGGCAGAAAAGGGCCAGGACGGAGCCATGGAAATCCGCCGGGTTGAATATCCCGACGCCTGGAAGGGCGACCGCAGTGAACCGTACCTTCAGCGATACACCAGCTACTTCCCCGGTGAAAAGGAAGCAGCAGCTGCCCATGGCCTGCTTTGAGCAGGGGAAAGGAGTTTATTATGAGTGTTATTCGTTTTGATTTGGATGCCTGCATCGGCTGCCGCCTTTGCATTCAGGTTTGTCCGTTCGATGTATTTCGCTTCAATGAGGAGCATAAGAAATCTGTCATTGCCTATCCCGAGGATTGCATTACCTGCGGCCAGTGCTATATTTACTGTCCGGGAAAGTCGCTGGGGCTGAGCCACAATGCCTATGCCCATACCCTTGTGTCCTATCGGGCCCCAGCCGAAACCGGCATTCGCCGCGACATTCTGGCTCCCGCGTGTGATGAGCTAAGCGCCAAATAAAAGAAGGAAACCCATATGGAAATGATTCTTCAGTTTGACGATGCCATTGACGCCCTCTAGAAACGGCACGATGGCGGACAGGACACCCGGAAGGGCGTCCGGAAGGCAGCCGAATATCCGGACTATGAACAGATACCTGATAAAGATGCCGCTGCGCTGCTGGTGTATCTGGACATTTTCCGGGGCGTTCCCGTGGAGGGGGAAACAGATGTTTTTGCCTTTGGTGCCGCCCATTCCCGGCATTGAGGACGCCATCCCTGCCACCAGAGCCTTCGGCCATGAGGAGTTCGTCTCTGACCAGGTGGTCATCATCGGCGGCGGTGAGATCGGCGTGGAGACCGGACTGCATCTTGCTCAAAAGGGCAAGCAGGTCACGGTCATAGAGATGAAGGACGTGGCGGCTGAGGAAGCCAAGCGGGTCCACTACTACAACATGTTTATGGACGCGGTGGAGGAGTATGAGGACAAGCTGAAAATCATCCTGAAAGCCACCTGTACACAGGTGACTGCCCAGAGCGTCACCTACCGGGACGAAGCAGGAGAACTCCACACGGTGGAGGCGGGAACGGTTTTGCTGGCAGCCGGCATGAAGGCCAACGCCGCCTGCGCCTACCGGTACGCCGGCTGCGGCAAGCAATTCTTTGCCATCGGCGACTGCGCACAACAGGGCAATCTCCAGACCGCCATTCGGGCTGGTTATCAGATTGGCAGCAGCATTTAGTGCCTCCCGGAACAATATTGTAAAGAGAAAAAGCATCCAAGCGGCTAAAGGGGCCTGCTGTCTGTATCTTTCAGACGGCAGGCCCCTTTGATTACTATGACGACATTGCTGTTTTCATTATGCACAGCTTCAGCATCGAACGGAACATGGAGAAATATGCAATACACATCTTCAGACCAGGATAGTATACAAAACCGAGGAAGCCCTCAAGATACTGGCTCAAAGGAACTGGCTAATAATTGAATACATGGATTCTGGTGAGCTTTATTCCACACAAGCACATGGCTCAGGGAAGCTGCGGGAGAAGGGATCTCGTAAGCCGAGAGGTTGTCATAATGATGCTGGTGAAAATAGTTCTCCGGCAGAATAATGGCCCCCCAGCCCGCATGGACATAGGTAAAGGAGACAGGGATGGAGTCCACAATAATGGGTCGTACTTCAACACCCAGACCCTCAAAGCACCGGATAATTCGGGTCATGCCATGGGGGTGGGTCTCTGCCATAACCAGCGGGTATTTTCTAAGAGCTTCCACACTGCTTGTGACTTCCGGATCTGTACGGGTGACGATCATCAAGCGATCCTTGTGAATGGCCTTCTGGTTGAGGATGGATGGCAGTGTTTCGTTGTGCCGGAGGATCAGAAATGCCACATCCAGCGTCTCGTCCAGCAGCTGGGCAATGCAACTGTCCACATCCATCTGGTGCATTTCCAGCACGACCTCCGGATGCTCCACAGCGAACTGGGCGATCAGATCTGTTACACCGATTGTCTCGAAGTGATCCTCGGTCCGGTCGAAAGCAACGGATAAGGATTTGAGCTGCTCGTCCTCCGGAAAACCCCGCTGGGCGAGACTGCGAATTTCCAGGGCACAGTCCATGACCCTTTGCGCTAGGGGCAGTAAGGAGCCACCCGCTGGGGTCAGGAATACCTTGCGGCGATTCCGGATAAACAGTGTTGCACCCAGTTCCTTCTCAAGTTCAGCGATCTGATAACTGAGGGTCGGCTGGGAGATATAAAGCGCCTCGGCAGCCCGGGAAAAATTCAAATGCTCCGCCACCGCCAGAAAATACTGAAGCTGCTTAAAATCCATGCATTCCGGCTCCTTCTCTGTATTTCTGATTCAATTTTACATGGATTATTGTTATTTTACAAGCCCGGCTTCCCCAAAAAGCGGGGAATGATACTCGTTTTGATAGAATTTTTCGATAAGAGCCATTGGAATTCGGTATTTCCTTTTTGAGTTCTCCAAGGGTACAATGGACGAAACAAAAGAAAAGGAGTGCTATCTATGCATCAGCTCTATCCCCATATCTTTACTCCGCTGAAGGTGGGCAACGTCACCTTCAAAAACCGCATCTTCACGGCTCCCTCTATGGGCCACATGATACAGAACAACGCTCCCACATATCCGGAGCCTGCTATGATCAAGAACTATCTGGAAAAGGCCAAGGGCGGCGCGGCCCAGGTGGAGTGCGGCGGCCAGCAGGTGAATTTCCCTGGCAAAAACCCCATCCACTCCAACTTCGACATTGAAGACCCCGCTGGCTGGCGGAACTTCATCCACTTTACTGACGCCATCCACGCCTACGATTGCAAGGCCTCCTATGAACTGATCCACTTCGGCGGCGAGGGAGAATACACCCCCGAGGCTATCGCCGCAGGCCCCATCTACGGCTGCTCCGAGTTCATCCGGGAATCCGACGGCCTCCATTTCTACGAAATGCCTGAGGAGGAAATGGAAAAGCTGGCAAACCGCTATGCGGATCTGGCAGAGGCCGTGAAATTCTGCGGATTTGACACGCTGCTGATCCACGGGGGCCACGGCACCCTGCTCCAGGAGTTCCTGTCCCCACGCTCCAACCACCGGACGGACAAGTACGGCGGCAGCATTGAGAACCGTGCCCGGTTCCCCATGATGGTGCTGGACCGCATCCGCCAGCGGGTGGGCCGGGATTTGCTGATCGAGTACCGGATCTCAGGCTCCGAGTGCGTGCCCGGAGGCTTTGAGATCGAGGACTGCATCGAGTTCTTCAAGCTGGTGCAGGATAAAATCGACATTGCCCACATCTCCGCCGGTGTGGTTCGGGAGCCCCGTCTACGGGCCATCACCCACCCCACGGGCTTCCTGCCCCCGGCCTGCAACGTGTATCTGGCAGAGGCCGTGAAGAAGTGCCCGGATATTCACATTCCTGTGCTGGGTCTGGGCGCCTTCCAGGACCCCCAGATCATTGAGGACACGCTGGCGGCGGGCAAGTGCGACATTGTCGCCATGGCCCGTGGCATGATCGCTGACCCCTACACCGTCCGGAAGGCCAAGCAGGGGAGAGCGGAGGACATCGTGCCCTGTATCAAGTGCTTCCGCTGCCTGGACGAGTTCAAGCTGACCCATCAGTACGTCTGCGCCGTAAATCCCACCGCCGGCCGGGAGGATTTTACGGATATGATGATCCCCAAGACCTGGGACAAGCAGCGGGTGGGCATCATCGGCGGCGGCCCGGCGGGTATGGTCACGGCTATGTACGCCTCCCAGCGGGGCCATCAGGTGACGCTGTTTGAGAAGGAAGCCACTCTGGGCGGTCAGCTCAAGGATGCTGCCTATATGTCCTTCAAGTACGATCTGCTGGCCTATGAGCGCTACCTGATCTCCCACGTCCAGAAGGATCCCAACATCACCGTCTGCACCAATGTGAACGCTACGCCAGAGATGATCGCAGCCCAGGGCTTTGACACGGTCATTGCTGCCACCGGCGCGGTGCCTCTGGTTCCAAGATCAATTCCGGGTATCGATGGGCCCACTGTCATGACAGCGGGAGATTCCTTCTTCTCCGGACGGCCCATCGGCCAGAAGGTGGTTGTCATCGGCGGTGGCCAGGTGGGCTGCGAGGTGGGTGTCCACTACGGCTCTATGGGTAAGGACGTAACGATTCTCGAAATGCAGAAGGCCCTCTGCCCTGACGCAACCCGGACCTATCGGGAGGAGCTCCAGGGCCAGGTGGGAGACCACTGCAGAGCCGCCATCACCGGCGGCACCTGCACCGCCATCACCGAAGCCGGGGTGTGCTACCGGGACGAAGCCGGTGAAGAGCACTTTATTGAGGCCGAGACCGTGATTCTGGCCATGGGCATGCGGGCCACGGGCGATCTGGCCGAGAGCTTCCGGGACTGTGCCGAAACCTTCCGGGCCATCGGCGACTGTGTCAAGGTGGGCAACGTGCAGAAGGCCGTCCGGCAGGGCTTTGACGCGGCCATGTGCATCGGCTGGTAAGGCAAACAGAAGTTTGAGAGAAAAAGCACATCCGGTAGCTTCCAGACTTTACCAATCGGGGAAATAATGAGAAGGAATCTGTATACGATCGGGTGATCTCTCCAACTCAATGAAGCGTAGATTTACCGTTTCCCTCCTCTGTGATATAGTTTTATCACAGGAGGGATCACCCATGAAGTTTACACCCATTGATTTGCAAACATGGCCTCGTGGCCAGATGTTTTACTACTTTTCAAAAATGGCACCCACCGGTTATTCCATGACAGTCCATGTTGATGTGACCGAACTGAGAAAGACGCTCAGGGAAGCCGGAAAGTTCTATGGGGAGGGCGACCGTATCCTGATGCCCTTTTCCATCACCTGTCACCACGCTGCCACAGACGGATACCATGTGAATTCTTTTCTGGAGTCATTGCAGCAGGATATGAATGCATTTTCGCAGTTCCTGTAACCAAGCATTCGGAAAGCACCAGCTATGTATGCGATGCGGACATTCCTGGAGGTGAAACGGGATTCGCCTGGAATGTACAAACGAGGAAGTCGCAGCGGTTGGGCGCTATATTTTGGGGGCTGTCTCTGTGCTTAATGAGACAGCCCCTTTTATAACTTATTTGGAATACATTATTTGTTAAAATCTTTTACAAGTCGGTCTGCGAAGGAGACAACATCCGGGCGAAGCTCGTTTTCCCGATAGGAGACAAAGAGCTTTCTGGGAATGGGCATGGTTATGTAACGAAGCTGGGGGTCGTTCTTCCAGAGGAACAGCTCAGAGCCAAGGAAGACCCGGCTGGTGTCCTCCAGCAGGGGATACAGCTCTGCCAGATGAGAGATTTGAGCGGTTTTCAGATCCGGGGCACCCAGATAGTTTCGGATGCCGTCAAACAGCTCCCGGTATTTTTCGTCGGCCAGATCAAAGGGTACAACCACTGTGCAGCCGTTGAGACAAGCGGTGTTGTGGGGATCGCTTGCCAGCGGATGACGCTCGGAGAACAGCAGAATCGAATCAGACTGACTGTACTGCCGGGTAATGAGCCCCTCCTGATTGGAGGCATCCTCGGTGTGAACGGCCACATCCAGCTCTCCGTTGCGGAGACGCTCCAGGATTTCCTGCTGTGAATAGGCTTTCAGGGGCAGGTCCAGCCATGGGAAGTGCTTGGAGGCCCACTGAACCAGAGGCTGATATACCGCGTCCATGCTCCAGAAAATCGGGCAGCCCAGCCGCAGGACCCGGCGTTCAGAGGTCTGGCTGATGACCCGTGCTTTCTCCATGGCGGTGTTAAAAATCTCCCTGCATTCCTTCAGAGCCTGATAGACAGCACTGCCCTCCGCAGTCAGGGTAACGGATTTTGTCGTTCGGTGAAACAGAGAAATATGCAGTTCACGCTCCAGTGTGGAGATTTGTTTGCTGACCGCTGGCTGGGCGATATACAGGCGCTGGGCGGCCTTGGAGAAGGAACCGGTCTCTGCAATTGCAAAAAAACAGTTGATTTGAGCTTGTGTCATGATGCGTTCCTCGAAATCTGCACGATGTTTTTCGCACACATAAAAATATTACGAAATTATTAATCATAATGTACAAATTCATTATATCATATTACATATCATAAATCAATAGTTATAAATAGGTTCACGATATATGTATTAGATTATCAGTCCTAAATATGTTAGGATGGGGATGCAAAACGTGAGAAAAGGAGGAATCATTGACTATGGATCCGATACTGGTATCTGTCATTGCAATCATTGTATTGCTGGTACTGCTGGTCATGGGCATGAACATCGGAATCTGTATGTCTGCGGTCGGCTTTGTTGGCTACTGGGTAGTTCGTAATCTCCCCGCTGCCATGATGCTGTTCAAGGGTATCCCCTTCACCCAGGCATCCAACTATTCCTTTACGGTCATACCATTGTTCGTGCTGATGGGCCAGCTTTGCTACTATTCCGGTATGTCGGCTGATCTGTTCGACATGTTCCAAAAGCTGCTGGGCAACCTGAAGGGTGGTCTGGCAATGGCTACCGTTGGCGCCTGCGCCTGCTTCTCCGCAATCTGCGGCTCCACCGCTGCGACTGCGGCAACCATGGGCGTTGTTGCCCTTCCCGAGATGCGGAAGCACGGCTATGACGACGGCCTCTCCTGCGGCTCCATCGCCGCCGGCGGTACGCTGGGTATTCTGATCCCCCCAAGTACCGGATTTATCATCTTCGGCATTGTGGCAGGTGAGTCCATCGGCGCTCTGTTTGCCGCGGGTATTATCCCCGGCATCATTCTGGCTCTGTGCTACATTGCCTCCATCGCTGTAGTGGTCAAGCTCCATCCCGAGCGTGCGCCCGACCGTTTGAAGTACTCCGTGAAGGAGAAGCTCCAGTCCCTCAAGGGCGGCATCGCCATGGTGGTTCTGTTCCTGGTGGTCATCGGCGGTATCTTCATCGGCTTCTTCACTGCAAACCAGGCTGCCGCTGTGGGCGCTCTGATGGGTCTTCTCTATCTGATCTTCCGCAGACGCTTCACCTGGAAGATCTTTGTGAGCTGCCTGAAGGACACCATCAAGACCTCCGGTATGATCTTCCTGATCCTCATCGGCGCTTACATTTTCGGCGCTCTGCTGACCGTTGCCCAGCTGCCCACGGCTCTGGCAACCTTCATCACCGGCCTGAATGTAAACCGTTATGTGATCCTCTTCGTCATCATCCTGCTCTATGCGGTTATGGGTTGCTTTATGGATTCTCTGGCAATGGTCATGCTGACCGTTCCGATTTTCCTGCCCATCATGACTTCCCTGGGCTTCAACTCCGTATGGTACGGCGTTCTGATGATTATGGTTATGGAAATGGGTCTGATTACACCTCCCGTTGGCATGAACGTTTACATCGTATCCGGCGTTGCTAAGGATGTGCCGCTGTCTCAGATCTTCAAGGGCGTTGCACCCATGGTTGTGGGTATGCTGGTGGCGGTTCTGATCGTCTGCGCATTCCCCGATGTGGCACTGTTCCTGCCCAGAATTATGGGCCTGGTGGCCTAACCAAGTTGTATTTGCGGTAATACCGCTCAAATAAAAAATTAGGAGGAAAAAACAATGAAAAGAGTTTTCGCGATTCTTCTGGCTGTAGCAATGCTTCTGGCCATGACCGCCTGCGGCGGCGCAGCTTCCTCTGCTCCCGCTGCTGAGGCTGGTTCTGCTCCCGCTGCTGAGGCTGGTTCCGCTCCCGCCGAGGCCGGCTCCGCTGCTGCTGAGGCACCCGCTCCCGCTGATGGCAAGGTTTATAACCTGATCGTCTCCAACCACGACGCCTCCACCTCCGTTGGTGAGCAGTATGTTGAGACGCTGCTGAATCAGATCTCCGAGGCTTCCGGCGGCCGTCTGACCTTCACCTTCAATGCCGGCGGCTCCCTGTTCGGCGGCGGCGAGGCTGTGGAAGCCGTCAGATCCGGTGCAGCAGACATCTGCTGGAATGCTACCTCCATCACCGTTGGCGTATTCCCCATCTCCGAGTTCTGCAACGTTCCTCTGAACGGCATCACCTGTGCCCGTATGGGCTCCAAGGTCATGCAGGACATGATCGCCGAGATCCCCGAGTGTGCTGAAGAGTACAAGGACTTCCATGTCATCGAGGTTCAGTGCTGCTCCACCGCTCCTCTTTCCACCGTTGGCTTCAAGGTCGAAACTCCCGATGATTTCAAGGGCAAGTCCATCCGTGCTGCCGGCACTGTTCAGTCCAACTACATTCAGATGCTGGGCGCTGCTCCCTCCTCCATGGGCACCTCCGAGGTTTACGAGGCCATGAGCAAGGGCGTCGTTGCCGGTATGACCAACGACTGGCATAACATTGACTGCTTCAACCTCTACGAGGTTTGCGACTATGTTATGGATTACCCCATCAACACCACCTCCTGCTTCCTGCTGATGAACAAGGACGTTTACAACTCCCTGCCCGCAGATCTCCAGGAACTGATCGACTCCTACAGCAACTACGCTTCTGACATGGCCGGTTACTACTGGGATACCTGCCGCTTCTCCACCGCTGACAAGATGGCAGCCAACGGCGTTGAGATTTATGAGCCCTCCGATGAGGTCAAAGCTTACATGTCCTCCGACGAGAACCGTGAGGCTATGAAGCAGTGGTACATCGAGTACCTGAATGAGAAGGGCTACGATGGCGCAGCTATTTGGGACAAGTGCATGGAGATCGTTGGCCGCTATGCCGACGAGTACGCAGATCCCTTCGCTGAGAAGATCGAGATCTCTGGCTGGGATCAGGGCAGCATTGCAAACTACAACAAGTAAGCTTTCGTTTCCCCCAAGGGACTTTGTTCAATTCAGTGATGAAGGATGGCATTTGGTATGAAACAGACTATGGATAAAATCACCGTTGTGACCGACAAGATCTGTGAGATCGTCAGTATCTTCAGCATGATTACCATCGTGTTTCTGATGGTCACCATTTGCATTGATGTCGTCACCGGTAACATCTTTGATAACCCGATTCCGGGCGTTTATGAGGTTTGCCAGGTCATTCTGACTACACTGGTATTCTCCTCCTGGGCTTACACCCAGTGCAAGCATGGACACATTCATGTCACCATGTTTGTGTCCAGAATGCCTCAGAAGCTTCGCTTCTTCTGCTTTGCATTCACCTCCTTCCTGTCCACCTTTGTTATGGGCTTCGCCTCCTACGCTGTGTGGATTGCGATTTTCGAGAAGAAGGCTTCCGGTGAGTGCACCGGCACCCTGCAGATTCCCTACTGGCCCTTCTACTTCATTGAGTTCATCGCGTTTGTGATGCTCACTGTGATCCTGCTCCGTGATGCCGTGAAGGCTACCATGGCAATGGTGAACAAGGAAATGGCCGAGGAGATTCAGGCTACCTGGTAAACGGCTGAGAATTCGGCTAAAATCATGCAAAAAACTGCCGCAGTTTTTCTGCGGCAGTTTTTTAGCCGTCGGCAAAGCCTTAGGCTTTGTCGACGGAGCTTGTGCATGAAGAATGGCTTCCGGACATAATCTGAAGGGGCGGGAAATGAGGCGTGCGCAAAAATGACGCAAAAAATGCAGATCCACCAAAAGGATGTGGTTGCAGGAATAATTAGAATTTGATATAATGCGAGCGGGGAGACAACCCCAATCATTCTGGCAAAGGCCGTGCTTCGGCATCGGTACTGCAACCGGCGATTCCACTGTCACCCTGGGCCAGACCGTGGATGTGTGCCAGATCGACGCCCCTGCGGGTGTCACCATCACCGCCGTCGCTGCTGACGGGCAGGGCACCTACACCCTTGCCTCCGGCGGAACCCTGATTGTGGAGTAAATGTGTCTTTATCCGGGATGCGCCCCATCCCGATGAGAAAAATGAAAGTATTATGAGAGGAGTAAGACTATGAAAAAATTCCTGACCAGCCTTCCTGTGCGGCTGCTGCTGGGTATCATCGTTGGCATCATTCTGGGCCAGCTGCTGCCCTTTGGAGCCATGAAGGTTGTTGTGACCCTCCAGTACATCATGGGTCAGCTGATTACCTTCTGCGTACCCCTGATTATCATCGGCTTTATCGCGCCTTCCATTACCCGGCTGGGGAAAAACGCATCCCGACTGCTGATCTTTGCGGTCATCATTGCCTATGTGTCCTCCATCTGTGCCGCCTTTATGAGCACCGGCGCAGGCTATGCCCTGATTCCCCACCTGTCCATTGCCACCGATGTGGAGGGCCTGAAGGAACTGCCCGGCGTGGTCTTTGAGCTGACCATTCCACAGATCATGACCGTCATGAGCGCACTGGTACTGAGTGTTCTGGTTGGCCTGTCCGCCGCATGGACCAAGTCTACCCTGACCGCAAGCCTGCTGGAGGAGTTCCAGAACATTGTTCTGAAAATCGTCAGCAAGATCATCATTCCTGTGCTGCCCTTCTACATTGCCGCAACCTTCTGCAACCTCAGCTACGAGGGAAGCATTACCCATCAGCTGCCTGCCTTCCTCCAGATCATCCTGATCGTCATGCTGGGTCACTATATCTGGCTGGCTGTCCTGTATATCATTGCCGGGGTTTACTCCGGCAAGAATCCGCTGGAGGTTCTCCGGCACTATGGCCCCGCTTATCTGACCGCTGTAGGCACCATGTCCAGCGCCGCGACTCTGGCCGTTGCCCTGAACGGCGCCAGAAAGAGCAAGGTGCTCCGTCAGGATATGGTGAGCTTCGGCGTGCCCCTGTTTGCCAATATCCATCTCTGCGGCTCTGTGCTCACGGAGGTGTTCTTCTGCATGGCAATTTCCAAAATGCTCTACGGCAGTCTGCCCAGCTTCGGCACTATGGTGCTGTTCTGCCTGCTGCTGGGTATCTTCGCCATTGGCGCACCCGGCGTTCCCGGCGGTACGGTCATGGCTTCTCTGGGCCTGATTACCGGCGTTTTGGGCTTTGACGATGCCGGCACCGCCCTGATGCTGGCCATCTTCGCCCTGCAGGACAGCTTCGGTACTGCCTGCAACGTCACCGGCGACGGCGCTCTGACCCTGATGCTCACCGGCTTTGCGGAGAAGCACAACATCCTCCCCGAGGAGGTCGCCGCACAGACCGAATCGGAGGCATAAACATTGGCGAACACGCCACGAGGTTCGCGGTGTGTTCGTAAAATAGTTAACGGAGCGTATCGGTACCGATGCGCTCCGTTTCCTATGTCATTATGATATGTTGCGTAGCCTCCTTGGCTCTCCCACTGGGAGAGCTGTCACCGAAGGTGACTGAGAGGGGCTTGCAGCATCCTCGCAGAAAAGCAACTGGTGCCTGCGGGGCACAGGCACCAGTTGCTCGAAAAAGAGGATACAGCCAATTGATTTGATAATGCAGGCGGCAAGCTCTTCACTTCGCCTTGATGCGGCGGTTGACAGTATCATCCACTTTGATCTCTGGTGGAACCAGCCTTGACAGGGGGGCGTTTAGGACATAAAAGCCTCCGCCGGAATTGCCATAAGGGCTGCTGGTTATCGCTGGGTTTGTTTTCACGCTTCCGTGAAAAAGCATGTGCACACAACAATTAGAAAAAAGAATGACTCCCAAGCTCTTTCGGCTTGAGGGTCATCCTCAATTTTTTAAGTTTTTTTGCACAAAGAGCGGAGAATTATTCCTCTGCCAAAACGGGAATGCCCGGATCGTAGGCGGGCATCAGCTCCAGCTTGAAGAGGTTCTGCACATGCTTCCGGTCAATGAGCGCCTTGGT
>JAQXMD010000189.1 GCA_029012465.1 Oscillospiraceae bacterium
GGAAAAGAGGCCCTGAGCATCGTGCTCAGAGCCTTTCACATCTCCCTCCCATCAGGGAGTACAAAGCCTACACGGGATTTTGCTCCTAATGCTCGCCCAATGCGCTCCCACTCCTCTACCGAATACTTCCCGGTATTCATACGCTTGTTTAATAACCGGGCAGACCATCCGAGGCGTCTGGCCAGTCCCAGCTCTGCGGCCGTGCCTGATTCTCCCCGGCACCGGGTAAAATGGGTATGAAAAAGCACCATGCCGGGTGGGCACAGTGCTAAGTCAACAGCATTAAATTTGCAGAGAAATACCGCCCATCGCATGATAGGCGGTTAATCTTTGATTCGCTCAAACAGAGATTTCGGATATGCATAATACTCTCCCGAACGATCTTTCACTCCGATCATCGTCGTACAGTCTTTAAGATCGTGCGCAACATACGATTCTCCACGTCGAATCTCCGCGGCGTCTTCTCCAATATAACGAACTTTGTATTCAGTCATCAAGATATATCTCACCATCCCGATCTTTAATTTTCATTTCTACCCTTCCAACAGTTGGCTCATGATACCAATGAAGCTCAACTCTACGGATTTCTCCGTATTCATCTTCAACGTATCCGAAGCCTTTTTCTTTCGTCCATTCTACAGGATTTCCGCCGTGTTTGTCAACCAGCCAATCTATACAATCTATTTGACGGTCACGGCCCTTTCCTGCCATAACATGATTTTTCGGCTGAGTAATCACAGTACCTTCTGCCAGTGATGTGTAGTCACCGGTTATCGGGTTGTAAATCCTGTAGTTTTTCGATTTCGCCCCAACTGAACGCTCTATTGTATCAATAATACGATTTCCATATCTGTCAAGTGAGAATCCGCGTTTTGCAGTCCACGATGATCTGCCGGCTTGCGACGTTCTGAACCCGGTAATAGTTCTATTCACGCTTTGCTCTTTTAGGCCGGTCTGCAAAAGGAAATCCGTTTCGATTCCCCTCCACTGTTTCAACTTAACAGAGGAGAAAGTGGTATCCTGCCCGGCGGCCTCCATGGTGATGAACTCCCGCTGCCACTTCCGAATGTTCCGCTCGATCTTCCGCTGAACCTGTGTTGCCTCGTATTCGCTCATTTTCTTTCCGTTGTAGGAATAGGCGTCCTTCCGGGTGTATTCCTCCAGCAGCTCCTTAGGATAGACATCATCCACGCCCTCCCATGTGGGAAAGAAGTTGTGCCGGCAGTTTGCGCCGCAGAGACCTTCCACGATATCGCTGGAATCCTGAGACGATGCGGACTTTGCGAGGACGTGCCCCCGGCATGTTCTTTGTGCGCCTGCTTCTGGCATGTCATAGTCTCACCTGATAACGGCAGTCACGCTGCATTTCCGTCGGCGTGACTGCCATTTTTCGCTCTCCTTTTGTCATTTTTGACAGATATGCCTGCAAAATTTCGGGCATTCTTTCCACAAATCAAACCAATATTCGTTATTTCGGAAAAGGATTACATTTTGTTCTGGGCAAATGTGGGGTTTTGATGTATAATGGAAAGGATTTATCAAAACGTTCAAACGGGAGGAACTAAAATGCCAAAGAGAACAGATATCAACAAGGTATTGATTATCGGCTCCGGCCCCATCATCATTGGTCAGGCCTGCGAGTTTGACTATTCCGGCACCCAGGCCTGTAAGGCCCTGCGCAATCTGGGCTACGAAATCGTTCTGGTAAACTCCAACCCCGCAACCATTATGACTGATCCGGAAATTGCCGACGTCACCTACATCGAGCCTCTGAATGTGGAGCGTCTGGAATGGATCATTGCAAAGGAACGTCCCGATGCTCTGCTCCCCAATCTGGGCGGTCAGTCCGGTCTGAACCTCTGCTCCGAGCTTTACCGTGCTGGCGTTCTGGACAAGTACAATGTTCAGGTCATCGGCGTTCAGGTAGACGCCATTGAGCGTGGCGAGGACCGAGTCGAATTCAAAAAGACCATGGACAGCCTCGGCATCGAAATGGCCCGCAGCCGTGTTTCCTACAGTGTGGAGGAAGCCCTTGCCATTGCCGATGAGCTGGGCTATCCCGTGGTGCTCCGTCCCGCCTATACCATGGGCGGCGCCGGCGGCGGTCTGGTTTACAACCGGGATGAGCTGAAAACCGTCTGTGCCAGAGGCCTTCAGGCCAGTCTCGTGGGACAGGTTCTGGTTGAAGAATCTGTTCTGGGCTGGGAAGAGCTGGAGCTGGAGGTGGTTCGTGACTCCGAAGGCAACATGATCACCGTCTGCTTCATTGAAAACATCGACCCCATGGGCGTACATACCGGCGATTCCTTCTGCGCCGCTCCCATGCTGACCATCTCTGAGGACGTTCAAAAGCGTCTCCAGGAGCAGGCCTACAAGATCGTCGATTCCGTTCAGGTCATCGGCGGCACCAACGTGCAGTTTGCCCACGATCCTGTGTCTGACCGGATCTGCGTCATTGAGATCAATCCCCGGACCTCCCGTTCCTCCGCACTGGCCTCCAAGGCCACCGGCTTCCCCATTGCCCTGGTCTCCGCCATGCTGGCCGCCGGTCTGACCCTGAAGGACATCCCCTGCGGCAAATACGGCACGCTGGACAAGTATGTTCCCGACGGAGACTATGTGGTCATCAAGTTTGCCCGCTGGGCCTTTGAGAAGTTCAAGGGCATCGAGGACAAGCTGGGCACCCAGATGCGCGCCGTGGGCGAGGTCATGAGCATCGGCAAGACCTACAAGGAGGCTTTCCAGAAGGCCATCCGCAGTCTGGAAACCGGCCGTTATGGTCTGGGCCACGCAAAGAACTTTGACACACTTTCCAAAGAAGAGCTGCTCAAAAAGCTCGTCACCCCCTCCAGCGAGCGTCATTTTGTCATGTATGAGGCTCTGCGCAAGGGCGCAACTGTGGAGGAGATCTTTGAGCTGACCCATGTGAAGCGCTACTTCATTGAGCAGATGAAGGAGCTGGTGGAGGAGGAAGAAGCCCTCCTTGCAGGCAAGGGCTCCATGCCCACTGACGCAGCCCTGATTTCCGCCAAGAAGAACGGCTTCTCCGACAAATACCTGAGCCAGATTCTCGAGATCCCCGAGGAAGCCATCCGGAATCGCCGGATCGCATTGGGTGTGGAGGAGGCCTGGGAGGGTGTCCATGTCAGCGGCACCGAGAACAGCGCCTACTACTTCTCCACCTACAATGGAGTGGACAAGAATCCCACAACCGACAACAAAAAGATCATGATTCTGGGCGGCGGCCCCAACCGCATTGGTCAGGGCATCGAGTTTGACTACTGCTGCGTCCATGCGGCCATGGCTCTGAAAAAGCTGGGCTTTGAGACCATCATTGTCAACTGCAACCCCGAAACCGTTTCCACCGACTACGACACCTCCGACAAGCTCTACTTTGAGCCTCTGACCCTGGAGGATGTCCTGAGCATCTATAACAAGGAAAAGCCGCTGGGCGTCATCGCCCAGTTCGGCGGTCAGACTCCCCTGAATCTGGCCACTGAGCTGGAGAAGAACGGCGTTAAGATTCTTGGCACCCCACCCGCAGTCATTGACATGGCTGAGGACCGTGACCTGTTCCGGGCCATGATGGACAAGCTGGGTATTCCCATGCCGGAATCCGGAATGGCCGTCAACGTGGAAGAGGCCATAGAGATTGCTCACCGCATCGGCTATCCCGTAATGGTTCGTCCCTCCTATGTGCTGGGCGGACGGGGCATGGAGGTGGTCTATGACGACGAAGCCATGACCGACTACATGAACGCCGCTGTGGGCGTAACTCCCGACCGTCCCATTCTCATTGACCGGTTCCTGAACCACGCCATGGAGTGTGAGGCAGACGCTGTCAGTGACGGCGCCCACGCCTTTGTTCCCGCCGTGATGGAGCACATTGAGCTTGCCGGTGTTCACTCCGGTGACTCCGCCTGCATCATCCCCTCGGTGCACATCAGCCCCGAAAATGTGGAAACCATCAAGGAGTACACCAGAAGAATCGCCGAGGAAATGCACGTCTGTGGTCTGATGAACATGCAGTACGCCATTGAAAACGGCAAGGTCTACGTTCTGGAGGCCAACCCCCGGGCTTCCCGTACCGTGCCGCTGGTTTCCAAGGTCTGCAACATCCGCATGGTGCCTCTGGCCACCGACATTATTACCGGTGAGCTCACCGGCAGACCCTCTCCCGTTCCCGCCCTGAAGGAGCAGGCCATTCCCTACTATGGCGTTAAGGAGGCCGTATTCCCCTTCAACATGTTCCAGGAGGTTGATCCGGTTCTCGGCCCCGAAATGCGCTCCACCGGCGAGGTGCTGGGACTGTCCAGATCCTATGGTGAAGCCTTTGTCAAGGCGCAGGAGGGCGCCCAGTCCAGACTGCCCTATGAGGGTACGGTCCTCATCTCCGTTGCGGACAAGGACAAGCCCGAGGTTCCGGAGGTTGCCCAGCTGCTCAGCGACTGCGGCTTCAAGATTCTCGCCACCGGCAAGACCTACGAAACCATCCGGGATGCAGGCATCCCCGTGAGCCACATCAAAAAGCTCTATGAGGGCCGTCCCAACATTCTTGACGCCATTACAAACGGTCAGATTGACATGATCGTCAACACCCCTGTGGGCAAGGAGAGCATCCATGACGACAGCTATCTGAGAAAGGCTGCCATTAAGAACAAGATCTCCTACATTACCACCATTCAGGCCGCAAGAGCCGCAGCCGTGGGCATCAAGCAGGTGAAAACCGCCGGAAACAGTGAAGTGAAATCCCTGCAGCAGCTCCACAGTGAAATCGTGGACAAGTAATATCATATCATTCAAATGGGCTGTTGCATTTGCGGCAGCCCATTTTTGTCCCTATAAAATCAGTTTGACCGCCCCGGCAAGGAATACCGGAGCGGTCAGAGAAAAGAGGTGTTTATAAGCGTATTACTCGGACATTGCCTTCATCCAGGCCATCAGTCCCTCCGGGTCGTCATCGGCGCAGTGGCCGCCCTCCCAGACAAGGCGGGCATTGACGTCTTTTCCGATGTTCTCCAGAGCCGTCGCCATATTGGTGACGATGGGCAGAGAGGTGTCCCGGTCAATGGCGCCGTGACGAATCCACCAGTGGGGCGCACAGCCGGGATTGTTGTTCAGGGCGAAGTACATGGGGTTCATCATGTTGATGACCACCTTGAGCTCCTCAGAAATTTCGGTTTCCGTTTCGTTGGGATCATGCTCCAGGCTGAACTGGGTGAAGTGACGGGACTTTACGGTTTCCGTGCCGAACAGGTCCGGCTCTGCCATGGCCTTGTCAAAGTCATCGAAGGCAGGAAGGCCCTTCATACGGCCCTTATCGTTCATGTAATCTTCAAAGGTGAAGGATGCAGTCTCCCCGTCAAAGGAAATCCAGGGTTTCTCTGTGAGATAGGCCTGCTGCTCACCGGCAGGCAGCGCCCTGATATAGCGGGTTGCCTCGGGAATCAGGTAGGTGTCCATCAGATACTTCCGGAGGTTGTCACCGGTGATCTTTCCGAAGCCCCCGAGGCCCTCAAGGCCAAGGCTGGTCTGATAATCACAGAACTGCTCCTTCAGCTGGGC
>JAQXMD010000190.1 GCA_029012465.1 Oscillospiraceae bacterium
AAGGGCCAATTGGGTTTCCATGATCCTTGCGGCCCCCTCTGCCATAGCCCGGCACACAGGCTCAGAGACGGCAGTATACTGCTCCAGCAGTTCTATGGGCACCCCAAGGCTCTGATGCTTGACCCGGTCACAGTAGGACACGATTCCCCCGGGGAAAATCCGGGAGCAGCCGGGAATAGCTGTCAGGGCAGCGGCGATCCGTCCGCCAGTGAAGGACTCCGCGGTGGATATGGTGATGTTTTTCCCAATCAGCAGCTCCACAAGCCGCTTCGCCTTATCTTCTTCCATGAATGTGCACAGGCTCCGTGTTTTCTACCGCCTCAGCCACCAGCGCTTCAATGTCCAGCTTCGCCTCAGCCTTCTCGATCTCGCTGAGAACAGGGCGGGTCTTGGGGTGGCGGGGGGTAAAGACGGTGCAGCAGTCCTCATAGGGCAGAATGGAGGTCTCCATGGTATCGATCTTCCGGGCCAGAACAATGATTTCCTCCTTGTCCATGCCGATGACGGGGCGGAACACCGGCAGGGTGCAGACCGCATTGGTGACCATCATGGCCTGCATGGTCTGGGAGGCCACCTGTCCAAGGCTCTCGCCGGTGGTCAGGCTCATGCAGCCCAGCTTTTTGGCCAGAGCCTCGGAAATGCGCATCATCATCCGGCGCATAATCAGGGTGAAATACTCCTCGGGGCAGTTATCCCGGATGGCCTCCTGAATTTTGGTAAAGCCCACCACATGGACGGTGGTTCTGCCGCAGTACCGGGACATGATGGACGCCAGATCCAGCACCTTTTCCCGTGCCCGCTCAGAGGTATAGGGATAGCTGAAGAAGTGGATGCACTCCAGTTCCACGCCCCGCTTGGCCATCATATAGCCCGCAACGGGACTGTCAATGCCGCCGGACAGCAGCAGGGCCGTCTTGCCCCCCACGCCCACAGGCAGACCGCCAGCGCCCGGCTCAGCAGGGCCGTGGACAAAGGCTTTTTCTTCCCGGATTTCCACATAGACCGTGTAATCGGGGTTGTGGACATCCACCTCCACCTCCGGATATGCCTCCGCCAGACGGCCGCCGATCTCCTGAGAGATCTGAATGGAGGTCATAGGGAACCGTTTATCCGCCCGCTTGGACTCCACCTTGAAGGACTTTGCCATGGAGATGTCGTCTCCCAGATAGTCGCAGCAGGCAGCGAAAATCGCGTCCAGAGACTTCTCACAGCCCCGGCTGCGGCTGCGGCTGATGATGCCGAAGACCTTGCCGCAGGCCTCCCAGGCCCCGTCCAGATCGCACTCGTCATTCTCCGGCTCCACATACACAAGGGACTGGAGCAGACGGATCTTGAACTTTCCGTAGGGCTTCAGGCGGCGGGAGAGATTGCTGTGGAGCTTCCCCTCAAAGGCAGCCCGGTTGAGACCCTTCAGGACGATTTCGCCCATTTTCAGCAGAAACATTTCATTCATATTGCAATTCCTCGTTGTGTTCAGATTTTTCTAAAGTATTTATATCGTAAATCCCCCGATAATGCAAGCGGGAGATAAAATTTGGGGGCAGGAAACCTGCCCCCAAGCAGCCGTTTTCACTTGTGCTGCTTTCTGTAGTCCCGTTCAATGCTGGTCTTAAAAAGGGATTTTTTGATGATCCAGTCCTCCAGATACATGGTTTTTCTGTCGACGGTCTCGCTGCCGAACTCCGCATAGTTGGCCTCCACCTTTTCCACAGCCTTTTCGATGGTTCTGCCGTATTTTTGCAGCTGCCGGTAGGTGGGATGCCACTGGGGCATGATGGTTAGCACCAGCGCCACAACGAAAAATACAATGGCAAAGGGGGAAAACATGCAGAAATCCTTAAAATCCTCATCCTCATAGTCGATGGGCGTATCCCGCACATCCACCAGATAGTTGCTGATGCCGCCGGTATAGCCCGCCCCCACCAGATCATAGACCATATACAGGGAGTAGACGCCGATGGGCGCAAAGGTCACCCGCTGAGACCCCAGATGCTCTCCCCGCAGTTCCTTGTCGTAGTCCAAGGCAAGCAGCAACTGGATACCATGATAATCATAGAAATACAGATGTTCCTTGATGTAGTGTTCCCGGGAGACCAGCTCCTTCAGCTGGGCCCGATCGGTGATGCCGGTATAGGCGGTTGCCATTTCATCATAGTAGATGCCGGTATCCGTCAGATTCTCCCCGGTCAGCTCCAGAGAAAACCGATAGCGCCCGCCCTCCTGATAGACATTGTCCTTGTAGAACATGGTGCTGCACTGACGGATCAGGGCCATTTCGCCCCCATGGGCTTCAATGTCCGCCATGACCGTATCATAATCCAGCATATCCCGGGTTACATACTCCGTCAAAAGGGCTTCGTCGGGTTCGCTGCGGTAAAACAGGTAGTTCATCAGATAGTTCCCGCTGCCGATGAGCATGTAGACAAGCCCTGCCATCAATACGGCAGCAACCACCCAGAGGGCAATGATGTTCTGCTTGTAAATGGAGTACACAAATCCGCTTCGTTTGATTTTCATACCGCGCCCTTCCTCGTCGGAATGTCCGTCAGTTTCTTCCCAGCTTGAAGGTTCTGTACTGAATGGCCTCCGCCAGATGGCTGGGGCCGATTTCCTCGCTTCCGTCCAGATCCGCAATGGTTCTGGCCACCCGGAGAATCCGGTCATAGGAGCGGGCCGTGAGATTCATGGTTTCAAAGGCCATCTTCATGAGCTTCGTGCAGGCTTCGTCCAACCGGCAGACCTTCTGGACCTGGGCCGGGGGCATGCCGCCGTTGGAGGCCACCTCCGTTCCCACAAACCGATCCCGCTGTATCCTTCGGGCTGCATCCACACGGGTCTTGATACTGGCGGAGGATTCTCCCTTTTCCCGGGAGGACAGGGCCTCGAACTCCACCGCAGGCACCTCAATAATCATGTCGATGCGGTCCAGCAGCGGGCCGGAAATTCTGGACAGATACTGATCCACCGCCTTTTGAGAGCAGGTACAGCGCCCGGAGGGATGTCCGTACCAGCCGCATTTGCAGGGATTCATGGCACAGACCAGCATGAACCGGCTGGGATAGGAGCTGGAGCCGCTGACCCGGGAAATGGTCACCTTTCCATCCTCCAGAGGCTGACGCATGATCTCCAGCGTCTCCTTGGAGAACTCCGGCAGCTCATCGAGAAACAAAATCCCATTGTGCGCCATGCTGATCTCTCCGGGCTTGGGTGTGGACCCGCCTCCCGCCAGTCCCGCCGGAGACACCGTATGGTGGGGCGACCGGAAAGGCCGCCGGGTCACAAGGGGCTGTTCCTTTGTGAGAAGCCCCAGCACCGAATAGATCTGGCTGACCTCCAGAGATTCCTCCCGGGACATTTCCGGCAGAATGGAGGGGAGCCGCTTTGCCAGCATGCTCTTGCCTGCGCCGGGAGGACCCACCATCAAAATGTTATGGGAGCCTGCGGCGGCGATTTCCAGCGCCCGCTTCACATTTTCCTGTCCCTTCACATCCTCGAAATCCAGATGGGTCCGGGTATCCATTTCCGGCACCCAGGGAGCTACCGGCTCCATGGGACTCATGCCCGTCAGATGCTCGCAGAGCTGGGAGACGGTTTTTGGCGCATAGACCCTCATGTCTCCCGCCAATGTTGCCTCGGCGCCGTTGGCCTCGGGCACAACAATGGTGTCAAAGCCCGCCTTTTTCGCGGCAAGCGCCATGGGCAGCACGCCGGACACGGGCCGAAGCTCCCCGCTCATACTCAGTTCCCCAAGAAATACCCAGTTTTTATCCGGCAGCCGGATCTGTCCCGAGGCCGCCAGAATTCCCATGAGCACCGGAAGATCATAGAGCGTACCGGATTTTTTGGTTCCCGCCGGTGCCAGATTGATGGTGATCCGAGTCACCGGAAACCGGAATCCGCAGCTGGTTGCGGCGGCCCGGACCCGCTCTCTGGATTCCCGGACAGCCGCGTCCGGGAGACCCACAATATCAAAATTCGGAAGGCCTGCCGAGATACAGCATTCCACCTCAACGGGATACCCGGAAATGCCCGCAAGGCCCATGGAACAAAGCTGAAAAACCATCGACTGTTCCTCCTCCCCTCAGGCGGCAGTAAAGCCGCAAATTATGTGAAAAAGGGCTTGCAGAAAGCCTTCTTCTATGGTATAGTCGAGTTGTACGATACGTTTCATACCAACACATTTATCATGCTGTTTCGTAACCTTATTTTACCGCATATACTTCATTTTTTCAAATAAAACTTTTATGCAACTTTACCGGGGAAAAACCTCTGATAAAGCTTTTGATTGTAACAATCTGAAAACTTTCTGAAATTACACAGCAGATGATTTACATTCATCTGTTTAATGTGTTAAAATGTCATTGCTGCGACAGGGAGTATCGTGACACATACTCCCCTACAGGCGATGGCAGCATTTCATCGTCTACACAATTCAAGGAGGAATTTATCTTGGCTAGATCGCTGAAAACCATGGACGGCAACAATGCCGCCGCACATGTGGCGTATGCGTTTACCGACGTAGCCGCTATTTACCCCATCACGCCCTCCTCTGTTATGGCAGAGCATGTGGATGAATGGGCTGCCGCCGGAAGAAAGAACCTCTTCGGTCAGACCGTAAAGGTTGCCGAAATGCAGTCCGAGGCCGGCGCTGCAGGCGCAGTACACGGCTCCCTTTCTGCCGGTGCACTGACCACCACCTTTACCGCTTCTCAGGGCCTGCTTCTGATGATCCCCAACATGTACAAGATTGCCGCAGAGAATGTCCCCTGTGTTATGCACGTCTCCGCCCGCGCCCTTGCCACCCACGCACTGAGCATCTTCGGCGATCACAGTGACGTTATGGCCTGCCGCGGCACCGGCTTCTCCATGCTGGCTTCCACCAACCCCCAGGAGGTTATGGATCTGGCTGCGGTTGCACATCTTGCCGCCATCGAGGGCCAGGCTGCATTCCTGCATTTCTTCGACGGCTTCCGTACCTCCCATGAGATTCAGAAGATCGGCGTTTGGGATTACTCCGAGCTGGACTCCATGCTGAACCGCCAGAAGGTTCAGGAGTTCCGGGATGCCGCTCTGAACCCCAACCACCCCCATATCAGAGGTACTGCTCAGAACCCCGACATCTTCTTCCAGACCCGTGAGGCCTGCAACTCCCACTACGACGCCATCCCCGGCCTTGTGGTGAAGTACATGGACAAGGTCAACGAGAAGCTGGGCACCGACTACAAGCCCTTCAACTACTACGGCGCAGAGGATGCCGAGTATGTCATCGTTGCCATGGGTTCCGTGGTGGACGCTCTGAAGGAGGTCTGTGACTACCTCAACGGCAAGGGCTGCAAGGTTGGCGTTGTGAACGTTCATCTGTACCGTCCCTTCGTTTCCGATTTCCTGGATCAGGCCCTCCCCTCCACCGTCAAGCGGGTGGCTGTTCTGGACCGCTGCAAGGAGCCCGGCGCTCTCGGCGAGCCTCTGTATCTGGACGTGATTGCCGCTCTGGCTGCAAAGCGTCCCGGCCTTCCCATCATCGGCGGCCGCTACGGCCTTGGCTCCAAGGATGTGGGCACCGGCTGCCTGATCTCCGCATACAACAATCTGATGGCTGACGCGCCCAAGGCTCCCTTCACCCTGGGCATCGAGGACGACGTGACCCATCTGTCCCTGCCTGTCACCGACAACACCGACTGTCAGGCAAAGTCCAACACCGCATGTAAGTTCTGGGGTCTCGGCGGCGACGGCACCGTCGGCGCAAACAAGAGCTCCATCAAGATCATCGGCGACAACACCGATCTCAACGCCCAGGCTTACTTCCAGTATGACTCCAAGAAGTCCGGCGGCGTGACCATTTCCCATCTGCGGTTCGGTCCCGAACCCATCCGTTCCACCTACTATGTCACCGCTTCCGACTTCGTTGCCTGCCACAACGTCTCGTATCTTGAGAAGTATCCCATGGCTCAGGACTGTAAGCCCGGCGGCACCTTCCTGATGAACTGCGGCTACACCGTGGAGGAGCTGGCAAACATTCTGCCCGCTGAATCCAAGCGTTACATCGCCAGAAACAACGTCAACTGCTACACCATCGACGCTGTGAAGATTGGCAAGGAGCTGGGTCTTGGCAACAAGTACAACATGGTGCTCATGAGCGCCTTCTTCAAGCTGGCTAACATCATTCCCATTGATGACGCTGTGAAGTACATGAAACGCACCTGCGAAACATCCTACGGTAAGCTGGGCGAAGAGGTGGTCAACAAGAACAAGAACGCTGTTGACGCAGGCCTCACCGGTCTTGTAAAGCTGGAGATTCCCGCTGACTGGGCCGATGCC
Source organism: Oscillospiraceae bacterium (assembly GCA_029012465.1). Lineage (GTDB taxonomy): Bacteria > Bacillota > Clostridia > Oscillospirales > Oscillospiraceae > HGM13006. Next base: position 6,319 of record JAQXMD010000190.1, read on the forward strand.
ACCGAGGGCGGCTCCGCTCCCTTGCCCGCTGCCACCGGCAACGAAGTGCTGGATACCTTCGCAAAGGACATTCTGGTGCCCGCAAATGCCATGGTTGGCGACAGCATCCCCGTTTCCAAGCTGATGACCCTGGCAGACGGCAAGATTCCCAGCGGCACCGCTGCTCTGGAGAAGCGCGGCATCGCCGTGGATGTTCCCTCCTGGATCCCCGAGAACTGCATCCAGTGTAACCGCTGCGCCTATGTGTGCCCCCATGCAGCCATCCGTCCCTTCGTTCTGAACGAGGATGAGGTCAAGGCCGCTCCCGAGGCTCTGAAGTCCACCAAGATGATGGGCAAGGGCACCGAGGGTCTCCAGTTTACCCTGGCCCTGTCCCCCATGGACTGCACCGGCTGCGGTTCCTGTATCAATGTCTGCCCCGCAAAGAACAAGGCTCTGGGCGTTGCTTCCCTGCAGGAGGCCATGCCTCAGCAGGAGGTCTTTGACTACGCCGTCAAGGAGGTCTCCGACAAGGAGCTGCCCTTCAAGGCAAACACCGTCAAGGGCTCCCAGTTCAAGAAGCCTCTGTTCGAGTTCTCCGGTGCCTGTGCCGGCTGCGGCGAGACGCCCTATGTCAAGCTCATTACCCAGCTCTTCGGCGACCGCATGATTATTGCAAACGCCACCGGCTGTTCCTCCATCTGGGGCGCAAGCGCTCCCTCCATCCCCTACACCACCAACAAGCAGGGCAAGGGTCCCGCCTGGGCAAACTCTCTGTTCGAGGACAACGCCGAGTTTGGCTTCGGCATGATGCTGGGCAACCAGCAGCGCCGTGACCGGCTCAAGGCTCTGGTGGAAGAGATGGTCGCTCAGGATATCCCCGCTGATCTGAAGGCCGCCGCTGAAAACTGGCTGGCCGCATTCAACGAGGGCGAAGGCTCCAGAGAGCCCTCCGCTGCCTTTGAGGCTCAGATCAACGCATACAAGGACACCGTTCCTGCCATCGGTGAGATCGCCGGCATGACCGACATGCTGGTCAAGCCCTCTCAGTGGATCTTCGGCGGCGACGGCTGGGCCTACGACATCGGTTACGGCGGCGTAGACCATGTGCTGGCCGCCAACCAGAATGTCAACATCTTCGTTCTGGACACCGAGGTCTACTCCAACACCGGCGGTCAGGCCTCCAAGGCTACCCCCATCGGCGCTGTGGCTGAATTCGCTGCCGCCGGTAAGTCAGTGAAGAAGAAGGATCTGGCTCAGATCGCCATGACCTACGGCTATGTGTATGTGGCTCAGGTTGGCATGGGCGCTGATTATCAGCAGACCCTGAACGCCATCATGGAGGCTGAGGCCTATGACGGTCCTTCCCTGATTATCGCCTACGCTCCCTGTATCAACCACCACGCAAAGGCCGGTATGGCAAAGTCCCAGCAGACCATTGAGCGTGCTGTGAAGGCGGGCTACTGGCACCTGTTCCGCTACAACCCCGACAAGGAGCAGCCCTTCACTCTGGATTCCAAGGCTCCCACCGACAAGTACAACGATTACATCATGTCCGAGACCCGTTACTCCTCTCTGGCAAAGGCATTCCCCGAGCGCGCAAAGGTACTCTTCGCCGCCGCTGAGGACTATGCCGCTGAGAAGTACGAGCTGCTCTCCAAGCAGGCCAAGAACCAGTAACATATATTGGGGCTGTTGCAAATTGCAACAGCCCCAGTGAAATTCTTCCTTCGGCAGAGTGTAATACGCCCATGGCGTGTGAAATCCAGCCTGTGGCTGGGTGAAATTGCCCCTGACGGGGCGGATGATGTGTCCCTGCGGGACAGATTGAATACAATTTAATACAGAAGAGGGAGCGTTGCAGTGATTTGCAGCGCTCCTTTTGACCGCTCCTCGGTGAATGTACGCTGAAAAAAGAGAGAAAATGAATCATTTCCCTCTTGACAAGCGCCGTCGTTTGTAATAAAATACCTACAACAAACGTTCGATACGTTTTGTGACAAATGATACCAGCGGAGTGTCACCCGCGGGACTCTTTGTTTGTCGTCACTTCCGCCGCTGTCTGTTCAGGTCACCTCCCTGAGTCGTAGCCGGACAGCCCCTTTTGTGACGATCCGGGATGACGAATTGTTTTGCTTCCTGCAAAATGATTCGTCTTTTTCCTTACGAATACTTGCTTTTTCTCAGATTTTTGTTATACTATTGAATATCGCACATTGCGATAGCATTATCCGCATTAACAGGTGATGAACTTATGAATACAGGCAATAGCCCCATTTTAAGCGCAAAGCTGTCTCTGGACAGTGATGTGCCACTTTACAACCAGCTGGTTGCAATCATCAAGCGACATATTTCTGCCGGAATTCTTGTCCCCGGAGACCTGCTTCCTTCTGAGGCTGAACTGTGCCGAGCACTGTCCATCTCCCGCTCCACCGTCCGTCAGGCCATTGGCGCGCTGGAATCCGAGGGGCTTGTTGTTCGCCGTCAGGGCAAGGGCACCTTTGTTGCCGAGCCTAAGGTTCACAGAAAAACCGAGCGTGTTTATTCCTTCACCGCTGAGATGACGGCCATGGGTCTTACCCCCTCCTCTGATCTCATTGAGTTCACTGTCATCACGCCCACCCCCGATATTGTCAAAATGCTGGAGCTTCGCAGCAGCGATGTGAAGGTCTACAAGTTCACCCGTATTCGTAAGGTCAACGGGGAGCCTCTGATGCTGGAGACCTCCTTCTATCCTCAGTACATCTATCCCAATCTGACCCCTGAGCTGCTGACCACCCATTCCTTCTATTCCCTGCTGTATGATGTGGGTGTTGTGCCCTATACCGCAGTGGACTCCTATGAGGCCGTGAAGTTCAGCAAGGCAGACGCCGAGCTGCTCCATTGCCGCGCCGGCAGCGCCGGATTCTTTATGCAGCGGCAGACCCGTACCGAAAGCGGCGAGTGCTATGAGTTCACCCAGACCTACATGCGGGGCGACCGAGCAAGTCTCGAAATTGTCCTTCACAAGGACGGTGTCTCCTTCTCCCGCAGCGTTGACAAACAGCATGGTTAATTCTTTGTTCCGGCAGCATTCCCTGCCGGAACTTCTTTTTTGGATTACCCCTTGAGAAAATGCCATCATGGTATTATAATGGTTTTTGTATCTCCCTCGCATTCAGTTTTCATTCTCTCAGCTTCTGCTGATTTTCCATAAGGAGGAACCCTTCGTGACGCAATTTCATCCCTCAGACGTAGCTCAGTATCTTCAGCCCGGCAAGCGTGCCCATCTGGTGGGCATTGGCGGTGTCAGCATGTGCGCCCTGGGCATGGTGCTTCAGGGCATGGGCGTAACCGTTACCGGCTCTGACATGCATCAGAGCAAAGCAACCGACAATCTGGAAAAGCACGGAATTCCCGTGGTCATCGGTCATTTCGCCGAAAGCATTCAGGGCGCCGACTGCGTGATCCGCACCGCCGCCGCACACGACGACAATCCCGAGATTGCCGCCGCTGTGAAGGCCGGAATTCCCGTCTTTGAGCGGGCCCAGACCTGGGGCTACATCATGTCCAGCTACAAAAATGCCGTCTGCTTCTCCGGCACCCACGGTAAGACCACCTCCACCTCCATGATGACCCACATTGCCATGGAAGGCGGACTTGACCCCACGGTCATGATCGGCGGCTACCTGAACCTGCTGGATGCAGGCCATCGGGTGGGAAAGGGCGACACCATCATCATGGAGTCCTGCGAATACTGCAACTCCTTCCTGAACTTTACCCCCACCATCGCGGTCATTCTGGACATCGACGCAGATCATCTGGACTTCTTCAAGGACCTTGCGGATATTCAGCACTCCTTCCGCCAGTTTGCAGAGCTGACTCCCCCGAGCCGGGGCATCGTTGTTGCCAACGGCATGGATAAAAACACCATGGATGCTCTGAAGGGTATTGACCGGAAGGTCATTACCTTCGGTCTCACCCCGGATATGGACGTTTATCCGGTTCACTTCCGCAGAGGCCATTCCAGCTTTGACGTGATCTGCGGCGGCAGCTTCTACACCCATGTGGATCTGCGGGTGCTGGGCGTTCACAACTGTATGGACGCTTTGTCCGCCATTGCCGCGGCTTGGCTGCTGGGGATCAGTCCAGAGGCTGTGACCCGGGGCCTTGTGTCCTTCACCGGCGCCGCCCGGAGAATGGAGTTCAAGGGCGTTTACCGGGGCGCGGACATCTATGACGACTACGCCCATCATCCCGGCGAGCTGAAAGCCACCCTGGACGCAATTCCCGAGCGGGGCTACAGCCGCACCATTGTGGTATTCCAGCCCCATACATACTCCCGTACTAAGGCACTCTTTGACGAGTTCGTGGAGCAGCTCCGCCGGCCGGACATCACCATTCTGGCCGAAATCTACGCTGCCAGAGAGCAGAACACCGTGGGCATCAGCTCCAAGGATCTGGCAGACCAGATTCCCTGCGGGGAATACTATCCCACCTTTGAGGAAATCACCGCCCGGCTCAAGGAAATCGCCGCCCCCGGGGACCTGATCCTGACCATTGGAGCCGGCAACATCTACGAGGTTGGCGAGCAGCTGGCCGAGGCAGCAAACTGATCTACGATTCCATTTTGCAGCGCCGCACTGCGGCGCTCAAGCCGTCGACAAAGCCAAAGGCTTTGCCGACGGAGCTTTTGCAGTCTCCCGCGCGCGCCCTTTGTGCGCCGAAGGCGCACAAAGAACACACTTGGAGCCTGATTCGTGTTTTCCGCGGCGTACACGCCGCCACGGAAAACTTAATGAAACTATATTTCGCCGAAGTCGGCGAAACTCTACGAGGTTTATCTACAATCTGAGCGCCGCACTGCGGCGCTCAGATTGTCTCCCCATAGAATTGCAGCTTTCTTAAAGACATCTTAATCACTCCCCCGCTTTGTTTTTAATTCCCAATTTGGTAGACTATCGTTGGAAGGTGAAACGTTATGTACAAGGTACTGATCTGTGACGACGAACAGGATATTCTCAACGCGCTGAACATTTATCTCAGCGCCCAGGGCTATGAAACCATCCTCTGCACCAACGGGCAGGAAGCGCTGAAGGCGCTTTCCACCCAGACCGTTCATCTGGTGCTTCTGGACATTATGATGCCGGTCATGGATGGCATCACCGTGCTATCAAGGCTCCGTGCCTTCAGCAATGTGCCGGTGATCTTCCTCACCGCCAAAAGCGAGGACACGGACAAGGTTCTGGGACTGGATGTGGGCGCAGATGATTACATCACCAAGCCCTTTAATCCCATTGAGGTTCTGGCCCGGGTGAAATCCCAGCTCCGGCGCTATCTCCAGTTGGGCAGCGCCACGGTGCCCGACAGTCAGATCACCTGCGGCCCCGTTTCCATGGACGACCGGGCTAAGTCCGTCACCGTTGACGGGGACCCCGTCAGCCTCACGCCCACGGAATACGACATTCTGAAGCTGTTCCTGAGCCATCCCGGTCAAGTGTTCTCCATGGAGGAGATCTACCGGCTGGTGTGGAAGGAGGCTCCTCTGGGCGCAGAGGGTACTGTTGCTGTACATATCCGTCACCTCCGTGAAAAAATCGAGATCGACCCCGCCAATCCCCGATACCTGACCGTTGTCTGGGGACAGGGCTACAAGTTCGTCTCAAACTGAATGGAGTGATTCTATGTCCGGCTTTCTTCGTAAATCAGGCACAAAGGTCTCTTTGGCCACAGCCTGTATTCTGCTTTTTGCCCTGTTTTTGGTGTCGGGCTTTCTGAGCCTCTTTCTGCTGGTGGCCCAGAACACCGGCGGAGATTTCGGCAATCACCGGGACGCTTTTCGGCTTGCCGTCTCCAATCATATGTACCGGGATGCATCGGATATCATGAACTGTTATTTTGATCCCGCCGACCCCTCCCATCCCTGGAAATCCTATTACTCCGGCAGCTATTATACCGGAGAGGACAGCAATCTACGGTACACCATCTCCGATGCCGCCACCGGAGCGACGGTTCTGTCCACCTATGAGGGTCAGTCCTATTATCTGTCCCAGAAATCCACCCATTCCTTCTCCATTTATGACAGCACCATCGAGGAGGAACCGGAAGAGATTTCCTACACACTGGACGACACCCTGTTTTTCTGTGACGGAGAGGTATTTCTTCTGAACAATGAGGGCGACGCCTTTGAGCCGGTGGAGCCGAACCTTGCTGACCGGCTCGTGTGGAATTATGAGTTTGACTCCGATCTGAAGGACGGCGTCCTCTATTTTGAGGGAAAATCCTTCTTCTATGATGGTGATTCCTTTACCCGCGAGAAGACGGAGCAGACAGAGACTGTATCCGTCACGCAGACAGACAAGACCTATACCATCACCTGCTACATCATCTCCGGCCTGGAAGCAGGCGATATCTACCGGGACTGCTACAACTGGACCTATACCCTGTGCGTCTACCGGTACGAGGTGGTGGGAACCGCCATTGTGAGCCTGCTGCTGGGCCTTGTGCTGCTGGTGCTCCTGTGCTGCGCCGCCGGACGGAAGCCGGAAGGAGACGCGCCGTACCTGTCTCCCCTTCACAGAATTCCCTTTGATCTTACGCTGGTGGCAGATTTTATCTGGATTTCCTGTGGAATCGGAATGTTCTATGAGGTACGCCTGTTCAATTCCCTCCTGCCCCTTTTGCTGCTGGGCGTTCTTGCTGCCCTGTCCTTCTCCCTGCTGGGGGTATATACCCTTGTGACCCTCTGTGTCCGGGTGAAGAATCACAGTCTCCTCTCCACCACCATCTGTTACTGGTGCTGGAATGTTGTGAAAAAATGGGGCAAACGGGTTTTCCGGTTCTGCACCAGCTGCATCCGGAAGCTGCCTCTGATCTGGAAGGTTGCGGTATGTTACTGTGGCCTGTGTTTCCTGGAGTTTATAGGCATCCTCATGTTCGGACAAGATGATACGCTGGTATTTGTCTGGTTTGTGGAAAAGGTGCTTCTTGCTCTGGCTGTAGGCTATGTGGCCCTGAGCTTCCTGCGGCTGAAAAACGGCGCGGGGCAGATCTCCCGTGGAGATTACACCCCCGTCAGCGACGAGCATCTGGTTTTGGACTTCAAGGACACCGCCGACACCCTCAACCACATCAGCGACGGCATGAACGCCGCCCTGGAAAGCCGCATGAAGTCTGAGCGGCTAAAAACGGAGCTGATTACCAATGTGTCCCACGACATCAAAACCCCCCTGACCTCCATCGTCAGCTATGTGGACCTGCTGAAAAAGGAGCCTGCCGGCTCCGAAGCCGCCGCAGAGTATCTGGAGGTACTGGACCGCCAGTCCGCCCGGCTGAAAAAACTGGTAGAGGATCTGGTGGAAGCCAGCAAGGCCTCCACCGGCAACATCCATGTAAACCGGGAGCGGCTGGATCTGACCACCATTCTGAGCCAAGCCATGGGCGAATATGCCGAACGGCTGACTGCGGCAGCCCTGACTCCCGTGATGCATCTGCCCGGGGAGCCTGTCATGGTGGAGGCAGACGGACGGCTCCTGTGGCGTGTGTTTGACAATCTTCTGGGCAACGTCAAAAAGTATGCTATGCCCGGCACCCGGGTCTATGTTTCCGTTCACACGGACACCCAGGCGGCAGTCACCTTCCGGAACATTTCCCGGGACCCACTGGACATTTCCGCCGATGAACTGATGGAGCGGTTTGTCCGGGGCGACGCCTCCCGCCAC
>JAQXMD010000191.1 GCA_029012465.1 Oscillospiraceae bacterium
TGTGAAGCTGTATCGTCCCCGGGAGGGCAGGAAAGAATATATCGGTACCCTCGCTTCTTACGATGATGGTGCCGTAACCCTGACCACAGAAAGTGAAACCATTACATTTGCACCGGCCGAAACCGCCCTTGTGCGGCTCTACGCCGAGTTTTGACAGGAGGAATCGAAAAAATGAACGCCGAAATTATGGGCGCCCTGGAGCAGCTGGAAAAAGAAAAGGGCATTCCCAAGGAGTACATGCTGGACAAGATCACCCAGGCTCTTCTGGCTGCATATAAGAAAGACAACACCGGCTACACCGACAATGTCAGCGTCCGCATCATTGACGGTGAAATGAAGATTTTCGTGGAGAAGGAGGTCGTGGAGGACGTTCAGTTCCCCGCCACTGAGATCTCCGTTTCTGATGCCCAGGCCCTCTCCCCCGGCGCTGTGGATGGCGATGTGGTGAATGTGGAAATCAAGGCCAAGCAGTTCGGCCGCATTGCCGCCCAGACCGCAAAGGGTGTTATTATTCAGGGCATCCGGGAAGCCGAGCGGGAGGTCGTTTACGGCAAGTTCAACTCCAAGTCCCGTGAGATGCTCACCGGTACCGTGCTCCGGATCGAGCCGGGCACTGGCGATATGGTCATTCGCATTGGCACCGGCAGCGACAAGACCGATGCCCTTCTTTCCCGCAGCGAGCAGGTGGAGGGTGAGGTTTATGTGGAGGGCCAGACCATCCGCGTTTACGTTGTGGATGTTTATAAGTCCAACCATGGCGCACAGATCAAGGTTTCCCGTACCCATCCCGGTCTGGTAAAGCGTCTGTTTGAGCTGGAGGTCCCCGAGATCGCCGACGGCACCGTGGAAGTCAAGTCCATTGCCCGTGAGGCAGGCAGCCGCACCAAGCTGGCAGTCTGGTCCTCCAATCCCGATGTGGACCCCGTGGGCACCTGTGTCGGCCCCAGAGGCGGCCGTGTCGGCGCTGTTGTGAACGAACTGAACGGCGAGAAAATGGACATCATCAAGTATTCCGAGGACCCCGCAGCCTTTATCGCCTCCGCTCTTTCCCCCGCTGATGTACTGGAGGTCACAACCTTCCCCGGCACCAAGAACTGCCGCGTGGTGGTTCCCGACGACCAGTTGAGCCTGGCCATCGGCAAGGAGGGCCAGAACGCCCGTCTCGCCGCCCGGCTCACCGGCTACAAGATCGACATCAAGTCCAAGACTGCCGCTGCCGAGCTTGCCGCTCTGGAGGCTGAGGAAGCCGAGGAGCCCGCTGAGGAAGAGGAGTTCTTTCAGTCTGAGGAGGACTGATCCTCCGGCCTAACAACCTGAATCCGAAAGAGGTGCGTTATGAAGAAGATTCCAATGAGGCAGTGTGTTGGCTGCCGGGAAATGAAACCGAAAAAGGAACTGGTTCGGGTGGTAAAATCCCCCGAGGGCGTTGTTTCCATGGATCTAAAGGGCAAAGCCCCCGGCCGGGGCGCTTATGTCTGCCATGACCGGGAGTGTCTGCGCCGGGCCATCAAATCCGGTGCTCTGGGCAGAGCCTTTGAAACCCAGATTCCCCAGGAGCTTCTTGCACAGCTGGAGGAGCAGATGGAGGCGCATGCAGATGTATAAACGTGCCCTTGGCCTCCTGGGTATCGCCCGGAAGGGCGGTAACATCGTGGTAGGCGAAGAACCCGTTGGCACCGCTGCAAGGGCTGGAACGGCAAGGCTCATCGCCCTTGCCTCCGACGCAGCGGACCACACCATCCGCAGAGCAAATTCCTTTGCTGCCCTTCACGCCTCACCCCTTATCCAGCTGGATGTGGACAAGGATCAGCTGGGTGCGGTATTCGGACGAAGCTCCGTTGCCATGCTGGCCTTTACGGACGTGTTTCTGGCAGAGCATTTTCTGGGTGCTCTCCCCCAGTCCGAACCCCGTGACACTGTCCTCCGGCAGGTTCACGAGAAGGCCGTCTACATGAAGCAGCGCAGCGATGAAGCCAAACGCAGCAAGCGGAACAAGAAGAAGTAAACGTAATTTGGAGGTGGCTCTATGAGCAGTTTTGTGAAATATAAAATTCGGGACGTTGCGAAGGATTTTGATCTTCCTTCCAAGGTCATCGTGAATATGATTACAGAGCATTTTGAAGCACCCAAGTCCAGCGCTCAGGTCCTCACCGACGAGCAGCTGAACCTGGTGTTCGACCTGATTACCAGACAGAACCAGATCGATTCCATTGAAGAGGTCTTTGCGGTTCGCTACAATCAGCCCGAACATGACAATCCTGACCTTCTGGTGGTTGAGGATCAGTCCGCCGCAGCCGAGGAAAAGAAGCCCCAGCAGGCTCCCAAGGCTCAGCAGGGCCAGAAGCCTCAGCAGTCCAGGAACGGTGGGAAGCCTCAGAATGCCCCCCGTCCTCAGCAGGCACAGCAGCCCCAGCAGGGTCAGAAGCCTCAGCAGAATCAGGCACAGCAGAATCAGGCCCAGCAGCAGCCCAAGCGGAAAAAGGAGCGCCGGGTGGTGGACACCAGCCGTGTCACCGTCAACGCCGACCGCTTCGATGACCGGGTGGACGATCTGGTTCCCGAGCGTGCCCAGAAGTACACCAACAAGAAGGAGCGCGTTGGCAACAAGAACAACAAGAAGCGCGGCAACTTTGGCAACAAGAGCCGCAACGAGGAGCAGGAGAAGATGCGCCGCCTGCAGCTGGAGATTGCCAAAAAGGCCCCTGTCAAGGTTTCCATTCCCGACGAGATCAGCGTTGGCGAGCTGGCCTCCCGCATGAAAAAGACCAGCGCAGAGGTGGTCAAGTGCCTGATGCGCAACGGCATCTTCGCCTCCGTTTCCGAGATCATCGACTACGAGACCGCCGCCATCATCGCCGAGGAGATGGGCTGCAAGGTGGAGCATGAGGTAGTCGTCACCATTGAAGAGCGTCTTATCAACGACCATGTGGACACCGAGGAAGAGCTGGAATCCCGGCCTCCTGTGGTGGTGGTCATGGGTCACGTTGACCACGGTAAGACCAGTCTGCTGGACTATGTCCGCAAGGCACACGTTGCCGCCGGTGAGGCTGGCGGTATCACCCAGGCCATCGGCGCATATCAGGTAGAGGTTGGCGGCAACGTCATTACCTTCCTGGACACCCCCGGCCATGAGGCATTTACCTCCATGCGTGCCCGTGGTGCCATGTGTACCGATGTTGCCATTCTGGTGGTTGCCGCAGACGACGGCATCATGCCCCAGACCGTTGAGTCCATCAACCACGCCAAGGCAGCGAATATTCCCATCATCGTTGCAATCAACAAGATGGATCTGCCCGGCGCCAATCCCGACCGTGTCAAGCAGGAGATCATGAAGTATGAGCTGATCCCCGAGGAATACGGCGGAGACACCATCATGTGCGAGATCTCCGCAAAGACCGGCATGGGCATTCAGGAGCTGCTGGAGATGGTGGTTCTCACCGCCGAAATGAAGGAGCTGAAGGCCAACCCCAACCGCGAGGCCTGCGGCACCGTCATTGAGGCACGTCTCGACAAGGGCCGTGGCCCCGTCTCCACCCTTCTGGTTCAGAACGGCACCCTGAAGCAGGGCGACGTTATCATTGCAGGCACTGCCGTTGGCCGTGTTCGCGCCATGACCGACTACCGCGGCCGCAGCCTCAAGGAGGCAGGCCCCTCCGTTCCTGTGGAGATCATCGGTATGGCCGAGGTTCCCCAGGCCGGCGATACCTTCAACGCCGTTGCCGACGAGCGCATGGCCCGTCAGCTGGCAGAGGAGCGGAAGCAGACCGAGAAGGAGCAGCAGCAGAAGAGCCTGTCCGGCTCCATCACCCTGGAGAATCTCTTTGCACACATGCAGGAGGGCAACATGAAGGAGCTGCCTCTGATCGTCAAGGCTGACGTTCAGGGCTCCGCCGAGGCCGTCAAGGCCAGCCTGCTGAAGCTCACCAACGAGGAGGTCCGGGTTAAGGTCATCCACAGCGGCGTCGGCGCCATCAACGAGTCCGACGTACTGCTGGCTTCCACCTCCGGCGCCATCATTGTCGGCTTCAATGTCCGCCCCGAGTCCACCGCTGCGGCAAACGCCGCCCGTGCAGGTGTGGAAATCCGCACCTACCGCATCATCTATGAGTGCATCGAAGAGATTGAGAAGGCCATGAAAGGCATGCTGGACCCCAAGTTCAAGGAAGTGGTCATCGGTCACGCATCTGTCCGCATGATCTACAGAGTTTCCTCTGTGGGCAACGTGGCAGGCTGCTATGTGAGCGACGGCAAAATTCAGAGAAACGCCAGCGTCCGTGTGGTTCGCGACGGCATCGTGGTGCACGAGGGCGTACTGGGTTCCCTTCAGCGCTTTAAGGACTCCGTCAAGGAGGTCACTGCCGGCTTTGAGTGCGGCATGAGCATTGAGAAATACAACGATATTAAGGAAGGCGACGTCTTTGAGTGCTTCGTCATGGAGCAGATCAAGGACTGACCATAGGAGGTAAGCATTTATGGCATCCGGCCGCATCAGCCGCATCAATGAAGAGATCATGCGGGAGCTGAGCACAGCCATTCGCTCCCTGAAGGACCCCAGAGTTCAGGGCATGATCACCATTACCGGCGTAGACACCTCCTCTGACCTCCGAACCGCAAAGGTGTATGTCAGTGTATACGACAAATCCCGGAGCAAGGAGGTCATCAAAGGTCTGAAATCCGCAGGAGGCTACCTGCGGCGGCATCTGGGCAGCACATTGCAGCTGCGCTATACCCCGGAGCTGGTCTTTGAAGAGGATCACGCCATTGAGCACGGTGCCAGAATCTTTGACATTCTGGCCACACTGGATATTCCCGAGGACGAGTCCAATGACGAAACCACTGACGAATAAGGAAACTGCGGAGCTTCTGCTCCGCAGGGACAACTATCTGGTTTTTAACCACCGCCGTCCCGACGGCGACGCAGTGGGCTGTGCCGCAGCCCTCTGCCGTGGTCTCCGAACCATGGGAAAGACCGCCTGGGTCTACCGGAACCCCCAGACCACCCCCCGTTACCTCCCCTATCTGGAGGGACTGGAAACAGATGCAGTGCCCGAGGGAGCCTGCATTATCTCCGTAGACACCGCAACCCCCGGACTGTTTCCTCTGGACTCCGATTTTGACGGCAAGGTGGTTCTGTCCATTGACCATCACATGTCCAACGAGGGCTATGCGGAGTACACCAACGTGCATCCCACTGCCGCTGCCTGCGGCGAAGTGATTCTGGACATTCTGGAGCAGATGCAGGTGCCCATCTCCAAGGAGACTGCGGAGGCCCTGTATCTGGCTATCAGCACCGATACCGGCTGCTTCCAGTATTCCAACGTCACCTCCGACACCTTCCGGGCCGCCGCCCGGCTGAAGGAGCTGGGCGCGGATACCTTCCCCATCAACAAAACCATGTTCGGCACCAAAACCATTGCCCGGCTCCGGCTGGAGGCCGCGCTCACCGAGTCCGTCACCTTCTACGCGGGGGGACTTGTGGGGGTATGTGCCCTGACAAACGACATGCTGGGGGCTTTGGGTGCCACCGAGGACGATGTGGACGACATCTCCGGCTTCCCTCGCTCCATGGAGGGGGTTCAGGTGGGCGTCATGATCCGGGAGCTGGACAGTACCAGTACAAAGATTTCCCTGCGTACCGGCGAGGACTACAATGCGTCCGCCATCTGCGCCCTTCTGGGGGGCGGCGGACACAGAGCCGCTGCCGGAGCCACCATTCAGGGAACCGTAGAGGACGCAAAGCGGCAGATCCTTGCCGCCATAGAAAGCAGCGGTGTAACACTCTGATGAACGGAATAATCATCGTCGATAAGCCCCAGGGCTGGACCTCCCACGATGTGGTGGCAAAGCTGCGGGGCATCTACCGGCAAAAGCGCATTGGCCACACCGGCACTCTGGACCCCATGGCCACCGGAGTTCTGGTGGTGTTTCTGGGAAGGGGCACCCGGGCAGTGGAGCTTTGCGAAAATGACAAAAAGGAATATGTGGCCGGTCTGCGGCTTGGCCTTGTAACCAACACACAGGACACCACCGGCGAAGTCTTGGAGCAGCGGGAGGTCTCTCTGTCCCGACAGCAGGTGGAGGCCGTTCTTTCCCGGTTCCTTGGCCCCCAGCAGCAGATTCCCCCCATGTACTCAGCCATCAAGGTGGGAGGACAAAAGCTCTATGAGCTGGCCCGCAAGGGCAAAACCGTGGAGCGAAAGCCCCGAAGCATCACCATTGAGGAGCTGGAGCTGCTGGACTGGAATGGACAGGAGGGCTCCCTTCGGGTGGTCTGCTCCAAGGGTACATACATTCGCACCCTCTGCCATGACATCGGTCAGGCGCTGGGCACTGGCGGCTGTATGAGTTCCCTGCGGCGGACCCGTGCCGGCAGGTTTTCTCTGGAGGATACCGTTTCCCTTGAGACCATTCAGGCCGCAAGGGATTCCGAAACACATCTTGCTCTGCTGCATCCTGTGGATGATCTCTTTTCCGCCTACCCTGCCCTGACCCTCTCCGAAGGGGAAGAAAAACGCTGCCGAAACGGAGCGGATATCCGCAAACCGGGTCTGAGTGACGGTCTTTATCGGGCCTACAGTGCTCATGGGGCATTTCTCATGCTCGGTAAGGCAGAACAGGGCATTTTAAAGACGGTAAAAAGCTTTTTTGAGGTGAATGAAGGTTGAACAACACAGAAGGACGGGTAATTGCCCTGGGCTTCTTTGACGGAGTCCACATTGCCCACGCCAGTCTGCTGGACATGGCGAAAAAACGCGCATCAGAGCTTGGCCTTCACGCCGCAGTCATGAGCTTTGACCTGCACCCGGATACGCTGGTATTCGGTAAGGACGTTCCCCTGCTCAATACCATCCATGACCGGAGGGATATTCTGTCCCGGTGCTATGGCATTGAGGACCTGATTCTGACCCATTTTGACGATACCATGATGCGAATGCCATGGGATGAGTTTATTGAGGACTATCTGGTGGGCCAGTGTAACGCAAAGCATCTGGTCTGCGGATACGATTTCTGCTTCGGCTACAAAGGCGAAGGCAACCCTCAGAAGCTACAGGAAAAATGCGCCCAGCTGGGGCTGGGCAGCGATGTGCTTCCCAAGGTCAGCCTTGGAGACGTGACCGTCAGCTCCACCTATGTGCGCTCCCTTGTGGAGGAGGGCAATGTTGCAGAGGCCATGCGGTTCCTGGGCCACCCTCACTGTCTCAGCGGCACCGTGGTTCACGGAAAGCAGCTGGGCCGCACCATCGGCATTCCCACAGCCAATCTGCTGATCCCCGAGGGAATTCTGGTTCCCGCATTTGGCGTCTATGCCTCCAAGGTCACGCTGCCCGACGGAGAAGAAAAGCTGGCTGTCACCAACATCGGCGTCCGCCCCACAGTGGATGACTCCGATCAGGTCACGGTGGAGCCGTGGATTCTGGACTATTCCGGCGACCTTTACGGCAAGGAGATCCGGGTGGACTTCTACGCCCGGCTTCGGGGGGAAAAACGCTTCTCCGGCCTCAGCGAGCTTCAGCAGGAAATCCTCCGGAACGCAGAAACCACCAGACAATTACTTGGATAAAAATTTTTGACCCGCTGCGGATCATCATGATACCGCAGCGGGTTTTTCCTATTCCTGTCTCAGCAGCCTGTCCAGCTCCGTCAGCAGCTTTTCTTTCATTTCCTCCAGCTCCTCCGGAGAGGGTTCCGTTTCCTGACTGTACATTTTTTCTCTGGGATACCACCAGACCGGGCCTTTCCCATGATTTCCGTAGTCTCCCAGATCACCGGTTCTTCTGGGGAACAGATGCCAGTGCACATGGGCATCACCATTTCCAAGCAGCTCATAGTTCATCTTATCCGCACCAAAGGCACGGCAGGCCGCCTCCCCTATAAGCGCCATTTCCTCCAGAAACTTCAGCTTCTCCGCCCGCTCCAGCTGGAACAGCTCCGTCTTATGTTCTTTCAAAAGGAATAGTGTATACCCCTTGAAATGCTGGTTGTCCCCCAGCACCACATACCCTGTATCCAGTTCCTTCACAAACCAGGGATTTTTATTTTGCCGAATCATCTGAATCCGCTCACAAATCAGGCACATACTCCATTCCTCCAATCGTCTGTTACGATTCTACCATCTTTTGTCTCATAGTTCAAGGAAACGTTTTGACCAGTGACCGCACAAGCCGTTTCTTGTCAACTGGTGGAATCATGGTATAATTATATCGAAACCAAAATTTCTGGAAGGAGCGATTATATGCATCCCCGTTTTGCAGCCCTTACCGAGCCTCTGACCCTCCGGGGCAAGACTCTGAAAACCCGTATGCTCTATCCTGTTGCACAGCCCCATTTTTTGCAGGCAAACCAGCTGTTCCCTGACGACCCTGTGGTTTCCTACTATGCCTCCCGGGCCAAAAACGGTGCAGCCATCCTGCTGATGCAGGATCTGACCAATCTGGATCAACGGAAAATGCCCGCCGACTGCGGTCACTTTGCCATGTATGACATGGATGATATTGGCTGCCAGAACGGGTTTACCTTTATGGCGGAAATGGTCCACTACTACGGCAGCTACATCACCCCGGAGCTGAACCTTGACAACCGCATGCCGTTGCAGGTCAACGATCCCAGTGTCCCATCCCCTTATCCCATGCCCATGAACCCCTTTATGATGGTGGACAAGGAGGATGAAGACGAGGTCACTGCCGCTCCCGGTGAAAAGCCCATGGAGGAGGGCATTTCCGGCGCTCCCGGCCGTCCCATGGCCGGTGCCAGAATGATGACCCGGGCTGATATGGACGAATATATCCGGGTGCATATTCAGCATGCCAAAGCCTATCAGAATCTGGGCTTTGACGGCGGCATGTTTGACTTCTGCCACAACTTCAACATCGGCAAGTTCCTGACCCCCAGAACCAACTGGAGAACCGACGAGTACGGCGGCAGCTTTGAAAACCGTATCCGCTTCCCCGTGGAGGTCATCAAGGCCATTCGTAAAGCGGTGGGTGAAAAGTATCTGCTGGTGGTCAACGCGCCCAACATCGGTCCCGACGGCATGGACATGGACGAAGCTGCCATGTTCCTGAAGGAGCTGGAGCCTTATATCGATCTTCTACAGGTTCGCGGAAGGCATCCCGACCACGAGAAGGTCACTGTCTGCGAATCCGCCGAGCTGTCCCGGGGACTGAAGGAACGGGGCGTCAAGACTCCCATCGCCATTTCCACCTACTATAAGGATCTGGATTCCCTGAACAATGTCATTGCCTCCGGGGATGCCGATCTGGTGGCACCCGGTCATCTGTTCATCTGCAACGAGCATCTGGGTGACATTCTCCGGGACGGCAACGCCGAGGACCTCAACCCCTGTATTGAATGCCACGTCTGCCGGGGCACCTCCTCCGTGGGCGACTGGATGAGCCACTGCACCATCAACCCTGAAATCGGCATGGAGCACCGGGCAAAGCGGCTTATAGAGCCTGTGACCAGACAGAAGCGGGTTGCCCTGATTGGCGGCGGCCCCGGTGCCATCAAATGCGCCATGTGGCTGAAGGACAGAGGCCATACGCCTGTAATTTTCGAGAAATCCGATGCGCTGGGCGGACAGATCAAAACCGCCGAGTATCCCGAATTCAAGTGGGAGCTGAAGCGTTATCTGGACTTCCTGCGGAATCAGGTGGTCCGTAAGGACATTGAGGTCCGGCTCAGCACCGAGGCAACTCCCGAAGCCATAAAGGCAGAGGGCTTTGATGTGGTCATTGCTGCCACCGGCGCAACCCCCAAAAAGCCGGGCATCGAAGGCGATGAGCTGACCCCGTGGAACGGCATAAACATCTACGGTCAGCAGGAGAAGCTAGGCAAAAAGGTCGTTGTCATTGGCGGCAGCTCCGTAGCCGCAGAGGCGGCATGCTATCTGGCGGAATGCGGCCACCAGGTGGTGGAGATCAGCCGTCAGGCAAGGCTTGCCTATGACCTCAACCCCATTCGTTCCATCGGCTACATGAACGCCAAGGCCGCCAGCCTTGGGGTAACGGTCATCAAGAAGGCCAAAACCACAAAAATCGAGGCTGGAAAGGTCACATACACCGACCGGAAAGGCAATACCTGCACCGTAGAATGCGACGACGTGGTGGCCTGCGGCGGAATGGAGCCCAACAGCACTTCCGCCATTGCCTTCCGCTTTGCCGCGCCGGAGTTCTATATGATCGGCGATTGCCGCCAGCCCGGCAATATGCGTAATGCCATCCGGGATGCTTACGCTCTGGCCATGAGAATCTGAAGCATTTACAAGCCCACAGCTTCAGACTGTAGGCAAGTCTCGTAGAGTTTCTCCGATTTCGGTGAAGCAGAGTTCAATCAAGTTTTCCGTGGCGGCGTGTACGCCGCGGAAAACACTTCTCAGGCTCCAAGTGTGTTCTTTGTACGCCTCCGGGGGCCCCGGTAAAGCCCAGTGAAACGGGTTTGCCGGGGGAAGGAGGAGCAAGGAAGTGCGCGAAGTTTTCACATATGCGGAAACGGAGTCAAACGTACTTTGCGACGACGTGCGCGCGCAGGAGACTGTAAA
>JAQXMD010000192.1 GCA_029012465.1 Oscillospiraceae bacterium
CAATTGCAGACCTTGACCACCGCAGAAATCGCCGGTGGTCCGGAGCAGGAACACATCCAGGATCTGCAGGCCTGCGGAAACCTGGAGGACTGTGTCGGCAAGGAAACGGGGGTGCTGGCCGTGGGCGGCGCCAGCAAAAGCGCACAGTGTCTGCTGAAAGTCTATTGGTACAATCAGACCTTTGTGGTACGGATCTTCACGCTTGGCGACGTGGAGCAAAACAGGATTGATGCTTTTACGGAAATGCTTTTAACATAATTTCACATCGTGCACAAGTATTTTATCGCCGGAGCAGGTAGAGGAAGTCAACAGTGAATTCCTGTCGATCCTGAGCACCTGTTTGCTTGCTGTCATCGTGGATCTGGGTGCTCCTCTGGACTACCATCTGATTCTCGGTGCGGGACTATATACCTTTATTTATATCGCTGCCCGGGCATTCGGAAAGTATTATGGAGCCTGGACCGGCGCAAAGATTTGTCATATGCCTGACACCGTACGAAAATATCTCGGCCTTACGTTGCTGCCCCATTCAGGGGTTTCCCTTGCGTTTACCGGTATCATCTGCTCCACGCTGGCTTCCGCACCGGAGCTGGTTCAGATCGTCCAGGGCACCATTGCGGCAGCGGCTGTCATCAATGAATTCATTGCGGTTATTGCTGCGAAAAAGGGATTTGAGCTTGCCGGAGAGATCAAGAAGGGATAAAAATATCGCCTGAAAAAGCATCGGGCATCCAAGCCTGTTTGCTCAGATGCCCGATGGAGGATTACTTCATGTTGCGCTCGTATTCCTCAATCATCTTCTTGACCATCTGGCCGCCAACGCTGCCGGCCTCACGGGAGGTCAGGTCGCCGTTGTAGCCTTCCTTCAGGTTAACGCCAACCTCGGCTGCGGCTTCCATCTTGAACTTGTCCAGGGCTTCACGAGCCTCAGGAATGACTGCATTGTTGTTGGATTTCATAGTCTTGTTCTCCTTCTTTTTGATTGGTCCTTCGACCATTCATAGTGTGACCTGAAAGAGAAAAGATATGATTTGTAAATTTATGAAATAATACCGGTGAAACGGTATGTTTTTTGAATCAAACGGAAAAAACGGTGCCCCGTTCTGAATGAACTGGACACCGTTTTATTATCATTTTGCCGGATCAGATACGCATTGCGGTGGAGTAAGCAGCGCGCATGCCCTGCTGAATGGTGGCTGCCTTCTTGCAGTCGCCGATCATGTAGAACTCCTTGGCGCAGCCGTAGAAGCTCAGAGCCAGATCCTTGGTGGGACGCATGCCTGCGGACATGACAACGGAGTCAGCGGGGATGGACTGGGTGTTGCCGTCCTTGTCGATGTACTCCACAGCGCCATCCTTGATGGCTGCCACGCGGGCACCGGTGATGGAATGAAAGTTGGGCTCGTTCTCCCAGGCTTCCTGGAGCATGGAGTAGTAGTGGATGGCGGTGGAATCCGCAGCCAGACGGTCACGCATCTCCAGAACGGTAGCGCTGTGGCCCTTCTGGCCCAGATAGATGCCGATCTCTACGCCGACCTCGCCGCCGCCGATGACGACCACGTTCTGGCCCAGCTTCTCGGGATGTGCGAAGGTCTCCTGGGCAAAGAACAGCTTCTCGGGATCAGCGCCGGGAATGGGCAGAACCATGGGGTTGGCGCCGGTGGCGGCGATGACCACATCGTAGTCCAGGGCCTTAATCATTTCGGGAGTGGCCTCGGTGTTCAGATGCACCTCAATGCCCCGCTTGTCCATCTGATGGATCAGGAAGTTCTTGAAGTCCCGGAGGGGCCACTTGAAGTCTGCGTAGTCAGAATGGATGATGGCGCCGCCCAGCTTATCGCCCTTCTCGTAGATGGTGGGGATATGGCCCCGATCCTGGAGATACATGGCGCAGCGCATGGCCACAGGACCGCCGCCGATGATGGCAACACGCTTGCCGCCCTTGGTGGGAATCTGCATACGGGCAACCTTCTGCTCCAGGCCAATGCAGGGGTTCACGGAACAAACGGAAACGAAGGGATCGTTGGTGCCCCGGCCGTGGCACTTGTTGCAGCGGAGGCAGGGAACGATGTCGTCCTCACGGCCCTCCAGCACCAGCTGGCCGTAATCGTTGTTGGAAACGTAGGCGCGGGCTGCATAGATGATGTCAGCCTTGCCCTCGGCAATGGCTCTGTCGCAGGTCTCGGGGTAGTGGAAGCCGCCGATGACGCCGATGACCAGACCGGGAACGTTCTTCTTCATGTACTCGCCGAACTTCAGGAAGGGAACCTCTTCCAGATTGAAGCCGATGGGATGGGCGTGATCCACTTCGTTGGCACGGAGCTGAACAATGTCGATGTACTTCTTGGCCTCGTTCAGGAACGCAGCGGACTCCTCGATGGTATAGCCGCCCTCCAGATCGTCAGCAGACCACTGGATCTCGATGAGCATGTTCTTGCCCACCTTCTGACGGATGCGCTCCAGAACCATCAGGGGGAAGCGCATGCGGTTCTCCAGAGAGCCGCCGAACTTGTCGGTGCGCTTGTTGGTGATGGGGGAGAACATTCTTGCGGGCAGGTTTGCGCGGTAGCACATGTGAATGGAGATCATGTCAAAGTCCAGCATCTTCAGAATGCCGGCCTGCTCAGCGTAGGACTGAGCGATCAGATTCAGCTGCTCCTCAGTGTAGTAGGTGCAGTCCTCATGGGCGGGAATCTTCATGATGTCGAACTCTGCCGGAGGGGGTGCATTGAGATCCATGCCGCCCTCTGCCAGACGATCCACATGACCCTGCTCACCCTTGGGAACCATCAGAGGATAGCAGGAGGGAGGTCCGACGAAAATGCCCATGCAGGCAATGGAGTCGTAGTAGTGGATGGAGTCGGCCAGCTGCAGCAGATAGTTCTGGCTGTTGGTGTCGTAGAGGTCATAATCAGGGAAATGACCGAAGTCCAGATCCATGGGGAGCTGCTTGCCGTGGGAGAAGTTGTTGATGCCCATGCAGGTGACAATGGCGGCACTCTTGGCCTTGTTCTCATAATGGGCAATGACGGAGTCAGCGGGATAGGTCTCGGGGCCCTGCAGGAAGTGGGGCAGGGAGTTGGAAACGCACATTCTGTTCTTCAGAACGTAATTGCCGATCTTCAGAGGCTCCAGAAGGTGCTTGAATTTGGGTTCGCTCATGGCGGTTCCTCCTAATTTGTTATTTTCTTATGCAAAACACAATATAGCACATTACACCACGTTTTGTACTATAAAAGCACAAATGGATGAAAATGCGCATAAATGACAACCACACAGCCCTTTACAGGCTGTGTGGAAGAGAGTGTCAAAGAACTTGGTAAAAGGTTTGTTGACTGAGCAGCAGGGGGAAGAGTGAAGGGGGGCAAGGCCCGCCCTTCGCGTTCAATCAACAGGATTTTTGAACTTTTTGGAGTTCAAAAATCCGCATGCAGCGTGGCAAAAATACTTTTTTTGACACGCTGAACCACACAGCCCTTTACAGGCTGTGTGGTTGATGGTTTTTACAATAGTAACATGATTATCACATAAACGCAAGAGATATTCAGCCCTGAGAAGGCAGTGCCGCCCGGTCAAAGAGGCTCCGGTAGAGCTGCGACAGGCGATTGTAGGTGGTGATCTCCAGATTTCCTGTTTTGCGCAGCAGAGAAAGCTCCTGGAGAAGCAGAATGTTCTGAACGGTGGCCGGGTCCATGATGCCGTTCAGGGTAACGGGAGAGAATTCCGGCTGAACCTGTGACAGGACTGCCAGCATTCCCTGTACCAGAAACACCGCCGGGTGAGACTGTCCTGCTGTGATCACCAGCCCGGCGGGGAACAGCGTTACGTTGCTCGCGGCAGGATTCAGCAATTCCAAAGCCACGTCATAGGCATAAACAATGGCATAAAAGGTTTCCTCATCGGCAATGCCTGTGGAAGAAAGCCCATGGCTTTTTTGAAACGCTGTCACAGACTTCCGGGTGGCAGCGCCGAAAATGCCGTCGGGGACCACACCGGGGATGTCAGCTTCCAGAAAGGACAGCAGGTTCAGCATGGTTTGCAGGCTGCGGACGGGCTGGTTGAGAAAGGGATCTGATCCGATCATACACTTGCCTCCTTTCCGCTGACCGGATCTCTCTGACCGGTGCTCAGGGCATAGCCGGGATATTGCCGGTGCCGGACCCGGGTGCTCTCCAGCTGACCATTGGACAGGATGGTCAGATACCGCAGAACCTCCTGTGTGATCTGACCGGTGGGACGAAGTCCCAGCTGGGTCTGGAGCTTGGAAATGGCCAGAGAGGTGCTTCTGTCCATCATCCCGGTTACTCTTGGCGGCGACAGAGATGCGAACACCGGAGCCACATTCTGGAGACTCCGCTGTACATCGGATATGGTGCTGACTGTTCCGGTGGAAGCGGGCACGGGAATGTTGTCCAGCACCGTTCCGGTGATTCCGGCAAAGCGGTTATGGATGGCAGACCATGTGGCGCTGCCTGTGATTCCGCTGGGGGTCAGGCCTGCAAACCGCTGGAACGCCAGAACCGCGTCTCTGGTTTTCACTCCGTATTGCCCGTCGATGGGTACATAGGGGATTTCCGGGATAAACTCCGACAGAACCTGAAGCATATATTGGAGCTTGCTGACATACTCTCCGGAAGAACCCAGAGAGAGCACGTTGGGCGGGTTGAATTCTCCGAAGAGATACCGCTGCCCCTCGGAGTTTAGTTCTGCCAGCCGGGTGACTGCCACATAGATCGCCACGATCTGATACCAGGTGGCCTTGCCCACGATTCCATCCGGGGTCAGGGAGAAAATCCGCTGGAATGCCCGGACCGCGCTGTCTGTACCGGGGCCAAACAAACCGTCCACAGGGGTGATTTTCGGAATGGCTGGGTAGTTCTGAGCAATCCGGTTCAGGGAATACTGGAGCTGCAGGACGGATTCTCCCGAGGAACCCAGCTGCAGGGGAGTACCGGGATAGGAGGGGCGGGGACTCTGGACCGGGGCGTTTGTGACCAGTTCAATGTCGTCGCCATAGTAATACCGCAGAATGTCCACGGAGGAATAGCCCTGCTCTGCCAGAGCCTGACTGCCCCACTGGCTCATGCCGGAACAGGTGACGGTGGTGCCGTTGCAGAAGGAGGAGGCCAGAGGCTCAATGGTGCCCCGCCTGCGGATATAGGTACCGAAAAGATCATCCACGATGGCAGAGACATTGTCAAAAGTATCCCGTCCATGAATGTATTTCTGGTCGAAGGCTGTGGAACTGGTGATGTCAAAATCATAGCCCCTACTGGGGTAGTATTCCAGATAGATCTTGTTCAGGGCGAAGGATGCCTGAGCCAGAATATTTGCCCGAAGGGCGGCTTCGTCCCATGTGGGGTAGATTTCACTGGAGGCAACATTTTTCAGGTATTCCAGAAAGGGCACGGTCACGTTCTCGGCGGGCACATTGGGCGCTGCCAGATGAACGGTGATGGTGTCGGGAATATAGGGAATGGCAGCGTCTGTCATGGCGTATCCTCCCATATGGGCTGCGGTGTAATTGTATAGTCCTGCTGCTGGTCAACCTGGGAATCGTTTTCCCGAAGGGGCAGCAGCTGTACGGCCTGAAGGGTATTGATTCCCGGGAAGACCTGAACGCCGGTGATGAATACCCGTTCATAATCCGGGTGCTCCACCAGTACGTTCAGCCCGGTCCAGGGCTGGATGACCCGTTCCGGCGAGAGACCAAGGGAACGGTCCGGTGTGACGATCTCAATGGGATCGGTTTTACCGGAGGAATCTGTGACCCGGATGCCCAAAAGCTTGCCCGGCGGGTCCTGCTGACGGACCACCACCGTGGCCCCTTCAATGGGAATGAACGCGTCGGATGTATAGATCTGAAATGTCAAAGTGCCTGTCTGTGGCAAAATATCAGCCTCCTGTTCTATCCGGGCAGAATCTGCCCGGTTTGCATCTATTGGATGGAATAGTATATGCCGGGAAAAGGGGAGACAGTACAAAAGAGTGCTGGAATGGGGAAAATATCCCTTTCCGGAGTCTTATTCACAGGGAGTCCAAATTATGCGGCTCTTTTTTGTGCGATTATTAATGCGAATTACCGAAAATAATACTAGGAGAATCCGCAGAAATGTGGTATAATACCCGAAAATGGGTGCATTACAGGCGGAAAAGCCGCCACAGTGCACACAAAGCCGCTCTGCGGCACGCATTTTAGGAGGGAACCCGCGATGATCGAAGTATCCGGATTGACCAAAACCTACGGCAACAAACGAGGTATTACCGACATTTCTTTCACCATCAATGAAGGCGAAATTGTCGGCTTCCTGGGGCCTAATGGCGCTGGTAAGTCCACGACCATGAATGTAATCACCGGCTATCTGTCCGCAACGGCCGGCGCTGCCAGAGTGGCAGATATCGACATTCTTGAAAATCCGCTTGAGGCGAAAAAGCACATTGGCTATCTGCCTCAGGACCCGCCCCTGTATCTGGACATGACCGTTGATGAGTATCTGAACTTCATCTACGACGTGAAGGGCGTCAAGTCTAAAAAGCTTGGGGAGAGCAGAAAGGAACATATTGCCCGTGTCTGCGACATGGTTGGTATCACCCATGTGCAGAGCCGTGTAATCAACAACCTCTCTGGCGGCTATAAGCAGCGCTGCGGTCTGGCCCAGGCACTCATCGGTGATCCCGATGTTCTGATTCTGGACGAGCCCACCGTTGGCCTTGATCCCAAGCAGATCATTGAGATCCGCAACGTCATCAAAAGCCTTGGCAAGAATCGTACCATTATTCTCTCCACCCATATTCTGCAGGAGGTTTCCGCAGTCTGTGAGCGTGTGCTGGTGATCAACAACGGCACTCTGGTGGCTGACGATACGCCCACCCATCTGTCTGCCATGCTGACCGGTGAGCATAAGCTGGAGTACCGCATTGCAGGTCCCAGAGAAAAAATCGTTCAGGTGCTCCGTTCTGTGGACGGCGTGAAGATGGTTACGCCGACCATTCAGGCTGAGCCTGGCGCTTATGAGTATCTGGTGGAGTCCGATGAGCATCTGGATGTCCGGAAGCTGATTTTCCAGACCCTTTCCAAGGCCGGCTATCCTGTGCTGATGCTCAAGAATCAGGACCTGTCGCTGGAGGATGTATTCATCCAGCTGACCACCAACGACAAAAAATCTTCTGCAAAGAGGGGTTAAGCAATGTCTGCAATTTTCAAGCGCGATCTCCGCGCCTACTTTAAATCGCCGCTTGGCTACGTTTATCTCGCAGCCTTCCTGCTGGTGCTGAACATTTATTTCTATGTGAACAATGTGTACATCGGCTCCAGCAGCCTGGACGGCATTTTCTCCTTTATCGTCACCATGTGCGTGTTCCTGATCCCAATTCTGACCATGCGCACCTTCTCCGAGGACTATAAGCAGAAAACCGATCAGCTTCTGTTTACCGCGCCCGTCCGACTGACCGGTATTGTCATGGGCAAGTTCCTGGCGGCTCTGGTGGTATTCCTGCTGGGCATTCTGATCACCGTTGTCTACATGGTGATTGTCAGCAGCTGGGGCACTCTGGAGCTGGCTACCGTTATCGGAAACTACATTGCCATCTGTGCAACCGCCATGGCTTTCATCTCCATTGGCGTGTTCATCTCTTCTCTGACCCAGAATCAGCTGGTTGCCTGCATTGCAACCGTCGGTACGTTCCTGGCCCTGTATCTGATGGATTATTCCTACAGCCTTATGAACGCCACCTGGGCAAAGAACCTTATTTATTATTTTTCCATGTTCCGGCGTTATCAGGATTTTGCACAGGGCATTTTCTCATTCGCCGATCTGATCTTCTATCTCAGCGTTGCCGGTACATTTGTGTTCCTGACCGTGCGTCTGCTGGAGAGAAAGCGCTGGAGCTAAGGAGGATTCCCAATTATGAGTAACGAAAAGAAACAGGAAATTCAGGCGGTGGATGCCGCCGGCTCCAGCGCCGAGCTGGGCAAACAGCGCCGTAAAAAGATCGGCCTCCTGTCCCTGATTTCCACCATCATTATTATCGCGGTTGTCATCGCCGGTAACTACCTTGTGGACTATGTGGCGGAGCGCTTTGTTCTGGAAGTGGATATGACCAGAGAATCCGAGTACGAGATCTCCGAGGAAACCGTTCAGCTTCTGAAGACCCTCACTGAGGATGTTACCATCACCGTTCTGTGTGATGAAACCGACTATGCCAACAACGATGACCTCCGCCGCCTGCCCAAGGTGCTTCAGCGTTATGAGCAGATCAGCGGCGGCAAGGTCCATGTGAAGTACATCAACGCAATCACCAATCCCGGCATTTTCAACCAGTACAATCAGCTGGGTGACCTGAGTACCAACGACATCATCGTGGAAAGCGCAAAGCGCTATAAGTCCATGAGCCCCTATGACCTGCTGGAGTACACCACCGATTCCTCCTCCGGCAGCTCCACCAAGTATCTCACCGGCCTCCGGGCTGAGCAGCGCCTGACCTCCGCAATCCTCTATGTGATTGCCAACAAGGTTCCCAAGGCTGCCTATACCACCGGTCATCAGGAGACCACCAATCTGGAGGAGATGGATTCTCTCCTTGGCTCCGGAAACTATGAGGTGGACACCATCAGCCTGATGCAGTCCGGCGAGGTCCCCTCCGATGTGGACATGCTGATTATCTCTCAGCCCAAGGGCGACTTCACCGCAGAGGAGATTGACGCACTGGAGGAGTTCATGGACCGGGGCGGCCGCATGATCGTCACCTATGCTTCCGACACCCCCAAGCTGGATCGGCTGGAGGAGTGGTTTGCCGAGTGGGGCATTGCCTATGAGAACCAGATGGTCTACGATACGGAGCGCTGCTTCGCAGGCTATAACGCCTACATCATGCCCAATCTGGAGACCGTTGAGGGCCTGACCGACAATCTGGACCTGAAGAAATCCTATACCATCATTCCTGGCGCCCGTTCCATTGATGTGCTCTGGGACAACGACAACTGGAGAGGCGTACAGCCCCTGATGACCTCCACCAGCAGTGCATACGCCAAAGAGCTTTCCGCTGAAAGCACCGCCATGGAGCAGTCTGCGGACGATGCAACCGGACCCTTCCATGTGGGCGTCCTGTCCTGGCAGAATTCCATGCACAATCTGAATTCCACCTATTCCTACATCCTGTTCCTGAATGCAGGCTTTGTCAGCGATTCCGCCCTGAAGAACACCAGCTTCATCAACAAGGATTACTTCCTGGCAGCATTGAACTTCATGAGTGACGATTCCGAGTCTGTTTCCATTGAGTCCAAGGACATCAGCACCACCACACTGACGGTTCCTGGTTCTGCGCGCCGCGTGATTTTCTATCTGCTGATCGTGCTGATCCCCTGTGCATGCCTTGCAACCGGCATCATTGTCTGGGCAAGAAGGAGACATAAGTAATGAAGAGCCTGAAATCCATTATTATTGCAGGCGTTGTACTTGTGGTGCTTGTTGTTGCCACGGTGATTCTGATGAAGATCCCCCAAAGCTCCGATGCGGAGGTGGAGACAACGGAATCTGCTGCTCCTGCTGAAACTGTCTACGTCATCAACAAGAGCTTCGACACGCTGGAGCGGTTCACTGTCATTCCCACGGAGCGTGAGGTCACAGAGGACACCACCTATGCCTATGCTTCTGAGGAGCTGGATGTAAAGATTATCGCCGAGGAATCTGAGAACGGCGGCATCAACTACTCCTATGAAGTGACCCCCGACGCCGGAAAGTTTGAGTACAACGCCTCCATGTTCCGTTCCATGATGTACACCCTGACCTCCATTTCTGCCGTGAATCTGGTGGAGGAGGATGCAAAGGACCTGAGCATGTACGGACTGGACGAGCCCACGGCTGTGATCAAAACCTATTATAGCGACGGTTCTGAGGTGGACATCATCATTGGCTCTCAGGCCCCTGTGGATGAGAACTACTATTGCATGACCACCGAGTCCAATACGGTTTATACCATTGGTTCCTATGTGGATTCCCTGCTGGTTCGCCGTCCCATTGAGTATCGTGATATCACCCTGTTCCCCACCTATGAGGAGGATGATATTTACACCAACATCAACTGGGTCAGCATCACCAACCGCGAGGATGAAACCATTGAGATCCTGCTGGATGACAAGCTGGAAAACGAGTATAACACCGAAAAGAGCCAGTATGTGATGCTGCAGCCCTATGCGGTATCCGGCAATACCTCTACCATTCAGGCCAATATTCTGGATGTGGTTGCGACCCTGTCCCTGGGCAGCATCATCCGGGATATTACCGAGGACGAGTACGCGGAGTATGGCCTTGATAAGCCCGCAAAGCTGGCTATGACCGACATTGGAGGCAATTCTGTTTCCCTGCTGATTGGCAAGACATGTCCCAATACGGATTATACCTTCTGTATGCTGGAGGGGACGGATACCCTGATTACCTGCACATCCTCTGCCTTTGACTGGATGGATGTGAGCTATGTTCAGTTTATGCTCCGTACCATCTGGACCTACAACATTGAGAGCCTGAAGTCCATCGACATCAAAATCGGGGATGAAACCCACCGGATCGAGGCTGAGCACTACATCAAGCAGAACGCCAACGGCAACGATACCGACGGTGTTACCGGTACGCTGGATGGTCAGGACATCATTGAGACCAACGTCCGCCGACTGTTTGTCAAGTGCCTGTACTTCCGGATCGTGGACAACCTGACTGAGGATGAAATCAAACTCAGCAAGAACACGGATCCCTATGCTACCATCACTCTGGAGCTGGAGGACGGCACCCACACGCTGGATCTGATCCCCATCAGTGACCGGAAGTATGCAATGTCTGTTGACGGCGCTGCCGCCGAATACTACTGTAACAAGAAGAATCTGACGGATCTTTCGGATTCCATCAGTTACGTTCTGGAAGGCGATGAGCTGGATCTGAGCTTCGGCTAAAAGAAAATGATTTGGGGAGCTGCGAAAGCAGCTCCCCGGTTTGTATGAAAAGTGCGGTGCAGCCCTTTGGGAACTGCACCGCATTTGTATGTATGGATCAGATATAACCCAGTGTCCGAATCAGGAATACCCAGAAGGTCAGGGTAATGCTGGACAGCAGCGTAGCGGACATCACAACGCTGGCGGAAAGGGTTTCGTCGCCGCCCATGTTCTTGGCCATAATGTAGCAGGTGACGGTGGTGGGGGAGGCCAGCATAATCATGATGGCAACCAGCTCGCTGCCCCGGAAGCCCAGATGGATGGCCACGGGGAAAATCAGCGCCGGGATAATCAACAGCTTCAGAGCAGAAGCCAGCATGGTGGGACCGATCTTTGCCAGAGCCTCCCGGCCCTTGAAGGTTGCGCCCAGCACCAGCAGTGCCAGCGGCGTAGCAATGTTTGCAAGGTATCCCACGGACTTGCTGAGGATGGGCCACCAGGGGAGTCCCAGCAGACTCCAGACCATTCCCGCGGCAATTCCCAAAATGATGGGGTTTGTGACCACGCTCTTGAGGGTTTTCTTCACCAGGGCACTGCTGAACTTTCCGCTGGAGGAGGAAACCGTCAGAATGACCACCGAGTAGATATTGAACAGGGGCACTGCCGCTACGATCATCATGGGGGTCATTCCGGAGTTTCCGTAGATATTTTCCACGAAAGCAATGCCAAGAATAGCGGCAGAGCCTCTGGCAGAGGCCTGGGCAAAGGCGCCCACCATACTGCCGTCCTTGAACAGCAGCCTTCCAAGAAGCCAGCAGGAGGCAAACATAAGGGTGGTGGCCACCATGCAGAAGATCACAAAGTCCCAGGAGAAATCCGAGCGGATGTCCATGGTGGCGATGTCCTTGAACAGCTGCATGGGCAGTGCTACCTTAAAAACCAGCTTGTCCGCAACGGAGGTAAATCCATCCGTCAGAAGCCCGAGACGTTTCAGAAAAGCGCCAACCAGAATGATCACAAAGATGGGCATTGTGACGTTGAGACTGAATATAAAATTTTCCAATTTATTCACACCTTATTATCCCGGTGGAGATTTCTCCACCGGGATACGTTTTAGTACAGATCAATGGAATCCACCACAGCCTCGTGCTTCCATGTCATGTTTTGAATTTCCAGAAGGTTCAGAGTGCCGTATTTCTCCAGAACCAGATTGTGGTCAGCGTCAAAGAGCGGACCTTCAAAGGGATGAATTTTACCGCTGGTAATCAGCCCTTTGAAAATGTTCAGCAGACGGATGGCGTTGTGCCCCATGAAGGAGTCCACACCCAGCACATCCAGAATGCCTGTGTTGATGCCCCAGCCGAAGTGTACGGAGCTGTCTGTACCGCTGCGGGTAATATCCAGCACAGAGTTTTTGGAGGTGAAGCTGTCGCCCACCATTTCATTGTAGAAAATGGACCAGTCACAGGCAGCTGCGCCGATGCACTCGGTGGGGTGTCCGCTGTGGGATTGCAGCAGATACAGCTGGGCATATACGCCGGGGAAGCCCTTGCGCACCAGAGGAGTGTTCTGCTGATGGATGCACATGGCAATGTCAACGCCACGCTGGGCCAGCTTCATGCGGCCCTCCATGTGATACTGGTCGCTGGCATCGGCACGGAACAGGTTCAGATTGACCACATTCACTGTGGGATTCACCAGACGGGCACCCAACGCAAAAGCGTTTAGATTGAAGGTGGAGCCGGGATGGGCCTGCATGGAGGTGGTGAAACCGATGAGACCGGTTCGGGTCATGGAGCCTGCCATGACGCCGCAGAGGAAGGCCGCCTCATAGAACTTTGCGTAATAGGTCATGATGTTCCGCTTGGGCTGGGCAAAATCGCAGTGGAGGATGGTCTTGTCGGGGTTTTCAATGGAAAGCCGCAGGGCGCCGGAGGCCATATTGGGGCTGGTTGCAAAGAGAATGTCCGGCTCCTCTTCCATCAGCTCAGACAGGGCGTCGTAGGAGGTCTCATCACCCGGCACCTTGTAACGGGTGACAATGGAAATCTTGTCGCCCATGGTGCGCTCCAGACGCTTCATGGCGATATGGTGGTCGTAGGTCCAGAGACAGTTATCCGGTGTGGATTCAAAGGCAAAGCCGACCTTCAGCTTCCGGGGTTTTCGGGAGAAGAAGGACAGGGGCGTTTTTTGGGAATCAACCTTTTGCCGTTCCACGGTGTTTACCGTGTTGGGGTCTTTGACAGAGACCAGCTTGAACTGGGCCTCACAGTTCTTGACCTGCTCCCGCACGTCGGCAATGGTTCGGTCGGGCTGGAAGCCATAGACCTTCAGATACTCCAGAAATGCGTCGCCGGAGGTGATCGGCAGACCGGCAAAGCCTGCCTCCCGGTAGCAAAGACGGAAGGTTTTGAAGGTCGCGTTGATCAGCTCGGCGGTGGGGGTGGTGTTTTCAGGGTGATCCTCCTGCCAGAGCTGAACCAGATTGACCAGATGGGTAAAGCTGCCCTGATAGGAGAACCAGAGGTTATCAAAGGTGGCCTTTCGGTCAAAATCCAGAAACTCGTAGTAGATGGATACCAGCTTGTTGGATTCATCCCGCTTAGGGATCAGGCGGGTGACTTTTGCCTCGATGGCCACGGCCCCAAGATACTTCAAAACACTGACGCGCTTGTTGCCTTCCTGAACAAAGTAGCGGTTGATATATTCGTAGACCTTAATGGGCTCCCGGATGCCCTCTTTGATGTGGGAATTGTAGAGCTTCATCCACTTGGCGCCGAATTCGGTGTTCTCCGGCAGCAGGGGCATGAAGTTGCCTGCAAAGGCGTTGCTGCGGGCAGAAGTACGGGTGCCGAGAATCTTGTTGATGGGGATTTCCGTGGTGCCCAGGTTGATTTCGCCGGTGATTTCCACGTTTTTGATCAGATCATCAAGAATATAGAGGTAGCCCTTGGTCTCGGAGTTCTGGTGTTCAGAAACAAAGCGGCGGCCAATGGCACGGGCTTGTTTATAATTCGAGCTGCTATCATAATCAGCCATAGGATTGCCTCCTGTTCGGACTAGAATTCATAGTCATTTCATTTACTCTCAGTATACCACAGTGGAACCGGTATTGGAATCGGTAATCCCTCAAAAATTTGATGAAAAGGACAGTCTTTTTTGGAAAAAGTTTTGCAAAAATACTGCCGCAGAGCCCTTTGACAGGCCCTGCGGCAGATGCGTCGCAGTGGATCAGCGCTGGGATTCGTAGGATTCTTCTGACGCCTGCTCCGACGTGGAGGCGGAAGGCGATAAACTTGCTTCAGCCAATATGCGGGCGAAAAGCATTCTGAAGTCCTGAATGGTGGGAGTGAAAAAGCCCAGATTGTGTAGACCAATGACGATCATGCATAGAATGGGAACGAAGATCATGCCCAGCACGCCGCCGATCCGCATGCCCACATAGATGCTGATGAGGGATACGATGGGGCTCAGTCCTGTCTGATTTCCAACAACCTTGGGTTCTGCCAGCTTCCGGAACAGGAAGAGCGCAAGAGAGAGGGCCAAAAGGAACAACGCCTTCTTGTATTTCGCTGTAACCAGCATGATAATAGCCCAGGGGATTAGAATTACGCCGCTGCCAAAGAAGGGGACGATGTCAATGAATCCCACAGCCAGGGCAATCAGAATGGAGTAGTCCTGTCCCCAGATCAGCAATGCCAAAAACACGATCAGTGCCACGGCGGAGGAGAGAATCAGCTGTGCCCGGAGATAGCCAAACATGGCGGAACCGGTGACATTCTTCAGGTGCTGGACATGGGGGCGTATGACCTCAGGTGTCCACTGTCTGAGCTTCCGGCGAATATTGGGGTAGTCTGCGGTCATGAAATACGCGCCGACGATGAAGAACAAAAGGGAAACCACAAAGCTGGCAATTCCGCTGGCCAGATTGCCCACGCCGGTCATCAAGGTAGGTGCCCAGGAGGAGAGCTTTTCGGTGATCCAGTTGAGGCCTTTCTGGAGAAAGTCTATCAGATAGTCCTCAAGCTCCGTAGACGTGAGATTTCCCTTTTCGGAAATGAAACGGGATATGCTGTCCAGTACGCCGGTGATATTGTCCCGGACACTGTCCCAGCTTTCGATCAGATCGGCAACCTGCATGACCAGATAATACCCCACATAGATCAACAGACCCGTGGCAGCCAGCAGCATCAGAATCACAAAGAGCATGGACCAGAAATTCCAAACCTTTCCGGCGTTTTTAGAAAACTTCTTTACGGCAGGGGCCAGCAGAGAGGCTGCCAGAAACGCCAGCACAAAGGGGGCAAACAGCTTCAAAAGAGGTGGCAGAAAGAGAAGTATAAACAGCAGAACGACAATCATCAGCAGGAGCCGCAGGAAGATCCGCAGCAACAGCTTTCTAAAGGGGACTGTTTGATCCATAATACGAACTCCCTTCTTTCGTTTGGCACTATTTTATCACAATGAAACGGAAATGGTAGAAGATTCTTCTGAAATTTATAAATTATTAAAAAATAGAAGGAGAATATGGGATAGAGGTACGGCTGTGGGTGCAGTGATGGAAGAATGGTGGGAGAAACTGTCTTAAACCCATGGAAACAGCGTTTTTTACTTGATTTTATGGCTGTTTCAGGGTATAATCAAACAATACCATAGGATTATTATGCGCATTTTTATCTATTACGGCTTTTGCCGCTATAAGGAGTTTTCATATGTGTGGAATTGTTGGTTTTTCCGGAAAGATCCCTGCTGCGCCGGTGCTTCTGGACGGGCTTGCAAAGCTCGAGTACCGCGGCTATGACTCTACCGGAATCTGTACATTCGATCATGGTGAGTTTTTCCTGACAAAGAAGCAGGGGCGGCTTTCCAATCTGGCCGAAGCAACCGATGATGGTAAGAATATGCCCGGCGAAGCAGGCATCGGCCACACCCGTTGGGCGACCCATGGCGCACCCTCTGATGTCAATGCCCATCCTCATATGAGCTGGAATGGTAAGATCGTGGTTGTCCACAATGGCATTATTGAGAATTATCTTCTTCTGAAGGAAATGCTGACAGAGAAGGGCGTTACCTTCCAGTCTGAAACCGATACAGAGGTGGCCTGCAATCTTCTGGCATGGTGCTATGAGGAAACAGGTGATCTTCGCAGCGCACTGCTGAGGGCGCTGGACATGATCGAAGGCAGCTATGCGCTGGTAGTCATGTGCAAGGATGTTCCCGGCACCATTCTCTCCGCCAAAAAGGCCAGCCCTCTGATTTATGGCTTTGGCAAGGATTTCGGCTTTGTGGCCTCTGACGTGACTGCTGTGCTCCGTTACACCCGTGAGGTGGTCTATCTGGACGATGATGAGATCGTGGAGATGGACGCCGAGCATGTGACCTTCCTGGACCGTCAGGGCAATGAGATTCAAAAGACACCGGAGCATGTGGACTGGGAGATCTCCGCTGCGGAAAAGGGCGGCTACGATCACTTTATGCTCAAAGAGATCTATGAGCAGCCCACTGCCTTTGCAAAGACCATTTCTCCCAGAATTCGGGATCACCATATTGTGCTGGACGATATTTCTCTGGATGAGGAGTATCTGAAAAAGCTCTCCAGAATCTATGTGGTGGCCTGCGGCAGTGCATATTATGTGGGCTGTGTGGGCAAGTATGTCATTGAGAAGCTCTGCCGTGTGCCGGTGGAGCCCATGCTGGCCTCTGAGTTCCGGTACTGCGATCCCCTGTGCGATGAGAACACGCTGGTTCTGATTATCAGCCAGTCCGGTGAGACCGCAGATACCCTGGCAGCCCTTCGGGAGGCAAAGCGCCGGGGTGCAAGAACCCTTGCCATCGTCAATGTGGTTGGCTCCTCCATTTCCAAGGAGGCCGATGATGTGATCTATACCTGGGCAGGCCCGGAAATCGCCGTTGCCACCACCAAGGCATACTCCACTCAGCTTGCAATCGTGGACATTCTGGCTCTGTATATTGCTCAGACTCTGAAGCGCATCACCAAAGAGGAGTATGATACCATTCTCACTGCCTTTGAGAAGCTGCCGGAGCAGATTTCCGAAATTCTCACCGAGGAGAATGTGGAAATCATCAAGCAGTATGCCCGGCAGTTCCATCAGGTGGAGGACGTGTATTTCATTGGCCGTCATGTGGACAATGCCACCTGTCTGGAGGGCAGCCTGAAGCTGAAGGAGATCGCCTACATTCACTCTGAGGCCTATGCTGCCGGTGAGTTGAAGCACGGCCCCATTTCCCTAATCGAAGACGGAACGCTGGTGGTTTCCGTTGCCACCAACGGTATGCTCTTTGACAAGACCATGAGCAATATCAAGGAGACCAAGGCCAGAGGCGCCAAGGTTCTCGGTATCACCAACCGGACCCATGCCCAGCGGATGCTGGATACCGTGGACTGTGAATTTGTCATTCCGGATACGGAGCCGATCCTGCAGCCCAGCCTTTCTGTGGTGCCCCTGCAGCTGTTCTCCTATTATGTCTCGCTGGAAAGAGGCTGCGACATTGATAAGCCCAGAAACCTTGCCAAGTCTGTGACTGTTGAATAATTCATCTACTGCGGGGCGGAGGAATCTGCCCCGCCTTTTCTGAAGGAAGTGTTCATAATGGAAGCAATGGAAATGATTTATGGAAGAAGAAGCATTCGCTCCTATGCCGACCGGCCTGTGGAAAGGGAAGTGCTGGAGGAGGTTCTGTCTGCCGCACTGATGGCCCCCTCCTGGAAGAACACCCAGACCGCCGGATATCTGGTGCTGGAGCACCCGGACCCCGAAAAGCGCCGGAAGCTTTTGGACTGCCTGCCGCCCTTCAATGCCCGGACTGTGGCTACGGCTCCTGTGGTGATTGTCATGACCACGAAAAAGGGCCGCTGCGGCTTCGAGCGGGACGGCAGCTTCTCCACCAAAAAGGAGGATCGCTGGGAGATGTTTGACGCGGGCATTGCCTGCCAGACCCTGTGCCTGGCGGCCTGGGACAAGGGGTTGGGTACCTGCATTATGGGCATCTATGATGAGGACAAGCTCCCGGCCCTGCTGGAAATCCCTGAGGACCAGTATATCACTGCCGTGATTGCTCTGGGCTATCCTGCCGAAGCGCCTGCCGCACCCAAGCGCAAAACCCTTGAGGAGCGTGTAACCTATGTTTAAGGGCTTTTCTGCGGAATCCATAGATTTCCTCTGGGGCATTCGCTTTAACAACAACCGGGAATGGTTCCGGGAGCACAAACAGGACTATGAAACCCATCTGTACCGGCCCATGCAGGCGCTGGCGGAGGAGGTTCGGGCAAACTATCAGCTGGAGGGAACTGTCCTGAAAACCGCCCGAATTTACCGGGATGTGCGCTATTCCTCCGTTCCCTATAAGGAGCATTTGTGGTTCTGCATCCGGGAGGACAATGTATTCTGGAGCGAGCATCCGTCCATGTATTTTCAGATTGAGCCGGAGGGCGGCAGCCTTGGCTTTATCTACTTTGCACCCAAGGCTGCCATTATGAACCTCCACCGGCAGAAGCTGCTGGAAAACCCGGACAGGTTCCGGAATGCTATTGGGGGTCTGGAGGATCATTTCAGCGACTGCTCCACCCGGTACAAGCGGCCCAAGCCTGGCTGTACACCGGAACTCGAAAAATGGTATCAACTGAAAAACTGCTTCTTTGAGCAGCGCATTGAGGTTGGAGAGGAGCTGTTTTCCCCGGAGCTGCCCCAGCGCCTGATCGATGCCTACCGGGAGCTGGAGCCGCTGTACAAGTATTTTCGGTGGCTGGAAACCCAGCCTCCCACCTCTGGGGAATAACAAACATGCCGATTGCAGAGCGTTTTCTGCAATCGGCGTGTTTTTTGTTTGTTTCGAGAAAATGACAAAGACGGCGGGTTTTTGCGTCGTTTCCGTAGATTGCATGAAGAATCCCCGGCTAATTTCGCGGAATTCAGCCATATTAAAACCGTGGAACGGGAAAACGCAGGGGAGGATGATATGGATGAAAAAGATAACAGCGATTCCGCTGATACTGTTTTTGATGCTTCTGACGATACCTGCCGCAGCGCAGGATGTGGTGGCAGTGGGAAAAGCGGTTGGCATTGATGTCCGGTGCAGCGGACTGCTTGTGGTGGGCTTTTCCGAGGAATCGCCTGCCAGAGACAGCGGCATGCACTGCGGCGATCTGATCGTGGCGGTAGATGGGGAGACGGTGGAGCAGCCGGAGGCCCTCCGGGACAGAATCCAGAATAAACAGCAGGTTACGGTGACGGCCATGCGCCAGAGCCGGGAGCAGAGCTTTCTGATCCGGCCTCAGGTGGAGCAGGGAACCAGCCTCATCGGCGCAAACGTAAAGTCGGAAATGGCAGGGATTGGGACAGTCACCTATTATGATCCTGCCACGGGGATGTTTGGGGCATTGGGACATGGAATTGCGGAAAGCAGTTCAGAAAAATTATTCCCCGTTCGGGACGGTTTTATTTGTAAAGCCACCATTGTATCGGTGGACAAGGGCAGGGGAGGTTCGCCGGGGATGCTTCAGGGAGCCTTTGACGGAGCGTGTACGCTGGGAACCATTGAAAAAAACACGCCCTGCGGGGTATTCGGAACCATGTTCCAGCAGCCCTCCGGTGAAACTGTAACGGTGGGGGATCGGGGTGAGGTGCAGACAGGCCCCGCAGAGGTGCTCTGCAA
This sequence comes from Oscillospiraceae bacterium, assembly GCA_029012465.1. GTDB lineage: Bacteria > Bacillota > Clostridia > Oscillospirales > Oscillospiraceae > HGM13006. The sequence goes on from JAQXMD010000192.1 coordinate 19,595, forward strand.
CGTATCCGGCGAGGAGGTTCAGCGGTTTCAGGTGAACATTGTGCGGCTGTATCCCATGGAAACGGGCACAGGGAGAAACATGATGCTGGAGGTCACAGATCCCCGGCTGATCGAAGCCACCGGGGGCATTGTACAGGGCATGAGCGGCAGTCCCATTCTCCAAAATGGCAAGCTGGTGGGGGCTGTGACCCATGTGCTGATTTCTGACCCGGAGATTGGATATGGAATCTTTATCGAGGAAATGCTGGACGCGGCGGGATGAAGCAAACAACCCTCCTGGGAATTTTCCCTCGGGAGGGTCTGTTGGATATACTGGAATTTGGCGGCGCAGCCGCCTTGCCTCTCCCTCTGGGAGAGGTGGCAAAAAACTTCGATTTTTGACGGAGAGGGTACGCTGTGCCGATCTGCCCTCTCAGTCGCCACCTTTCGTCGGCGACAGTTCTCCCTCCGGGAGAGCCAAGGGCTCTGCCGCGCCAGTACGTTCACTCACGATTTACAGGTCTGTTCGGCCCCATATTAGCACATACCGGAATACAATACAAGAACAGCCACAGCAGAACAAGCCCGCTGTGGCTGAAACTGTCTTACGAATACCGCCCCTGTAGTGTGCGTTTTCGGAATGATGGAGATTATCTGCCGATCATGGCAACCAGCACAGCCTTGATGGTGTGCATCCGGTTTTCGGCCTCGTCAAAGACGATGGAGTGGCTGCCCCGGAATACCTCGTCCGTGACCTCCCGGATGTCATAGCCCAGTTCCATCTGGGACTTTGCCATCTTGGTCTCAAAATCGTGGAAGGAGGGGAGACAGTGCATGAATTTCACGTCAGGGTTGCCCGTGGCTTCCAGCATGGCCTCGTCAATCCGGTAGGGGGTCAGCATACGAACCCGTTCGGGGATCTGATCCTCCTCACCCATGGAGGCCCAGATGTCGCTGTAGAGCACATCGGCGCCCTTCAGGCAGTCAGGGTCACTGCTGAGGGAGATACTTGCGCCGGTCTGGGCGGAAACCGCATTGGCCTTATCCAGCACGGTCTGATCCACCTGCGCGATCAGCTCCTGGGGGCCGTAGCCCACAAAGGTCATGCCCATTTTGGCGCAGCCGTACATCCATGCATAGCACATATTGTTGCGAATGTCGCCCACAAAGACCACCTTGCACTGGCGGAGGGGCTTTGCAATGTGCTCCTCCATGGTCATCATATCGGCCAGAATCTGGGTGGGGTGATCCACGTCGGTGAGACCGTTGAATACGGAGACGCCGGAATACTTTGCAAGGTCCTCCACTACTCGCTGCTCGAAGCCCCGGTACTCAATGCCGTCGAAGAAACGGCCCAGTACCTTTGCGGTGTCCTCCAGAGACTCCTTTTTTCCCATCTGGGAGCTTCCCGCATCCAGATAAGTTACCTGGCCGCCCTCGTCGTGGATGGCGGTTTCAAAGGCACAGCGGGTTCTGGTGGAGGTTTTTTCAAACAGCAAAACCACATTCTTTCCCCGAAGGGTATCGCCAACGATGCCGGAACGCTTCTTTGCTTTCAGGTCGTGGCTCAGATCCAGCAGATACCGGATCTCTTCGGGGGTGAAGTCCATGAGGGTCAGAAAAGAACGGCCCTTGAGATTGACAGGCATAGCGATTGCTCCTTACTGTTTGGATTTTTTATACTCGAGGTATTCGTCATAGGTCATGGAACGGTCCACATAGCCGTCCTCGGTGAACTCGATGATTCTATTTGCAACGGTCTGAACCATCTCATGGTCATGGCTGGCCAGAATGATGTTGCCGGGGAAGGCGGTAAGGCCCTTATTCACGGCGGTGATGGATTCCAGATCCAGATGGTTGGTGGGCTGATCCAGCAGCAGCACGTTGGCGCCGGAGAGCATCATCCGGGAAAGCATACACCGGACCTTTTCGCCGCCGGAGAGCACGGAAACGGGTTTGTACACATCCTCCCCGGAGAAGAGCATCCGGCCCAGGAAGCCCCGAAGGTAGGTCTCACTCTGATCCTCGGAGAACTGGCGCATCCAGTCGATCATGTTGTAGTCGCAGCCCTCGAAGAACTCGGTGTTGTCCTTGGGAAAATAGCTCCGGGAGGTGGAAACACCCCACTTGATGGTGCCCTCATCCGGCTCGATTTCGCCCATGAGCAGCCGGAACATGGTGGTCTGAGCGATCTCATTGGTGCCAACGAAAGCGATCTTATCGTTTTTGTTCATGACAAAGCTGACCTTGTCCAGAACCTTCACGCCGTCGATGGTTTTGGATACATCGGTGACGAAAAGAATGTCCTTGCCCACCTCACGGTCAGGCTTGAAGCCCACGAAGGGATACCGGCGGGAGGAAGCGGGCATTTCCTCAATGGTCAGCTTATCCAGCAGCTTTCTGCGGGAGGTGGCCTGCTTGCTCTTGGCCTTGTTGGCAGCGAACCGGGCGATGAACTCTGTCAACTCCTTGATCTTCTCCTCGTTGCGCTTGTTCTGGTTGCGGATCAGGGCCTGAACCAGCTGGGAGGACTCGTACCAGAAATCATAGTTGCCCACATACATCTTGATTTTGCCGTAGTCAATGTCCACGATATGGGTGCAGACGGTGTTCAGGAAGTAGCGATCATGGCTGACCACAATGACCATGCCGGGGAAGTCCAGCAGAAAGTCCTCCAGCCATTCGATGGAGGCGGTGTCCAGGTTGTTGGTGGGCTCGTCCAGCATGACAATGTCGGGATTTCCGAAGAGGGCCTGAGCCAGCAGCACCTTGACCTTGTCGCGGCCGTCCATTTCACTCATGAGCTTGTAGTGGTCGTCCACGGGGATGCCAAGGCCCTGCAGCATCCGGCTGGCATCGGATTCGGCCTCCCAGCCACCCAGCTCTGCAAACTCCGCCTCCAGCTCAGAGGCCAGAATGCCGTCCTCATCGGTGAAATCCTCTTTCTCATAGAGGGCGTCCTTCTGCTTGCCGATGTCATAAAGACGCTGGTTGCCCATGATGACTGTATCCATGACGGAATATGCGTCATAGGCGAACTGATCCTGCTTCAGCACGGACATTCTGACGCCGGGCTTCACGTCCACATGGCCGTCGGTGGAATCCAGTGCGCCGCAGAGGATCTTCAGAAGGGTGGATTTTCCGGCGCCGTTTGCGCCGATGATGCCGTAGCAGTTGCCAGCGTTGAACTGTAGATCGGCGTTCTTAAACAGAACGCTGCCGCCGTACTGAACGCCAAGATTTGTTACTGTTATCAATTATATCATCCTTGTTTTGAATTTTCATTCATTATACCATAGGATTACGGATTTGAATATACAAAAGTTTTTGGTGAATCCGGGGGAGAACCTGTGAGAAATGCCAAAGTCCCTGTTATTATTAGATATACAGGTGGCTGAGAAAACCTTTGACATTCATGCAATGAGGCCGTATAATATACATAAGGGAATGAAGTTCTCCCGAGGGAAACCTGAACCGCTTTTGAAGCTGATGACTTCTGTGATTTTTGTCGCAGAAAGCATCGGCTTTTTGCGTTGTCTGGAGGAAACGGATTATGCTCACATCACTGGCACTGATCTTTCTGGTGGGATTGTCCATGGGCGCCATCAGCAAAAAGCTGAGACTGCCCCGGATCGTTGGAATGCTCCTGGGAGGCATTGTTCTGGGGCCCTATGTTTTGGATATCCTTGACCCGTCCATTCTGGGGATTTCCGCAGAGCTGCGTCGTATGGCGCTGGTTATCATTCTCATTAAGGCCGGGTTGGCGCTGGATATTTCAGACCTCAAACGGGTGGGACGGCCAGCTGTCCTGATGGCGTTTCTGCCTGCGGTCTTTGAAATCATCGCATTTGTGCTCCTTGCCCCAACGGTGCTGGGCATAAACCGGGTGGAGGCTGCGGTCATCGGCGCGGTACTGGGAGCGGTCTCTCCTGCGGTGGTGGTGCCGAAAATGGTGCAGCTGATGGAAGATCGTTACGGAATCGAGAAGGGAATACCCCAGATGATCCTTGCGGGGGCTTCGCTGGATGATGTGTTTGTGATCGTGCTGTTTACTTCCTTTGTGGGTATGGCCCAGGGGAACGCTGTGGATCTTATGTCCTTCCTGAATGTTCCGGTATCCATTGTACTTGGCATTCTGACAGGCGCGCTGGTGGGCTTCCTTTTGGCGATGTTCTTTGAACTGTGTCACCGGCGGGGGAATACGATTCGGAACAGTACCAAGGTCATTGTGATTCTGGGAACCGCATTTCTCCTTATGGCGTTGGAGGAAGTGCTGGAGGATTACGTTTCCCTTTCCGGGCTGCTGGCTGTGATGAGTATGGCCAGTGTGGTGCAGATGAAATGCGACAAAGCTGTGGTATCCCGCCTGTCTGAGAAATATGGAAAGCTGTGGATTGCCGCGGAGGTGATATTGTTTGTGCTGGTGGGGGCCGCGGTGGATATTCGCTATACGCTGGAAGCGGGACTCGGCGCGGCGGCAATGATTTTTTTGGGACTGGCGTTCCGTTCTCTTGGGGTGTGGCTCTGTATGCTGAGAACAAGCCTGAATTGGAAGGAACGGCTGTTCTGCGTTATCGCCTATTTGCCCAAGGCCACGGTACAGGCTGCCATTGGCGGCGTACCCCTGGCGCTGGGACTGCCCTGCGGAAGTATGGTGCTGTCAGTGGCTGTTCTGTCCATAATTATTACAGCGCCCCTTGGAGCTTTCGGTATGGAAGTGACCTATAAGAGACTTCTGGTGCATGAGGAATTCTGAAGGCAAATGTGTGCGGAGCAGAATCCGATGTGTTTTGCTCCGCACACATTCTGTGCAGAAGCTGTGCGGATGTATGATATGACTTGCAGAAAACGGTGGAATCTGATATATTGAAAAAAGAAACGTTACGATTCTGTCGGCATAAATTTCACGCGAAAAAAGTACGGCAATAGTCCGGAAAACTGGGAGATTGCGACACCAGTGTGCGCACTGGTTCGCAATGACATGCGCTACTGAATAGTAACAAAGAATCATTGTATGAAACTGGTTCAAGGCGGCGAATACCGCCGCCGGAAAGCGAGGTATATGATGGAAGATTGCTTGGAAGTCTTGCGGCTGAACCCGGAGCTGAAGCCTTACGCCGGAGATATCCAAATGCGCCTGCGGCGCTTTTATGAGGAAAAGGAGAGACTTGCTCCCAGCGGAAAGCTTGCGGATTTCGCCAACGGCTATCTCTTCTACGGCATTCATCGGACAGAAACCGGCTGGGTATACCGGGAATGGGCGCCCGGCGCGGAAAGCATGCATCTGGTGGGGGATTTCAACGGCTGGAATCCGGAGAGCCACCCCATGGAGCCCATTGGAGACGGCAACTGGGAAATCCGGCTGGAGGGCAGGGATACCCTGAAACACCTTGATTATGTGAAGGTGGCTGTGACAGCCAATGGAAAAACGGAGCTTCGAATTCCGCTGTATGCTACCTATGTTGTTCAGGACCCCAATACCTACGCCTTCTGTTCCCGGATTTGGAGTCCTGAAGAACCGTTTTGCTGGACGGACGGGGCATTCTCCCGGAAGAAAAACAACCCGCCTCTGATCTATGAGGCCCATGTGGGCATGGCCACCGAGGAGGAACGGGTGGGAACCTACCGGGAGTTTACGGAAAACATGCTGCCCAGAATCAAGGCAGATGGCTACAATACCATTCAGCTGATGGCCATTATGGAGCATCCCTATTATGGCTCCTTCGGCTATCAGGTCAGCAACTTTTTTGCGGCATCCTCCCGGTTCGGCACACCTGATGATTTAAAGGCGCTTATCAACACCGCCCATCATATGGGCATTTCCGTGCTGCTGGATGTAGTGCATTCCCATGCGGTGAAGAATACGGCGGAGGGCATCAACCGGTTTGACGGAACAGACTGTCAGTTCTTCAAGGACGGTCCTGCCGGGGATCATCCCTCCTGGGATACAAAGGTTTTCGACTACGGAAAGGACGGGGTGAAGCATTTCCTTCTGTCCAATCTGAAGTTCTGGATGGAGGAATACCACTTTGACGGATTCCGCTTTGACGGTGTCACCAGTATGCTGTATCAGAATCACGCACTGGGAACTGCCTTTACCGGCCCGGAGCAGTATTTTTCCATGAATACCGATGTGGATGCGGTTGCCTATCTACAGCTGGCGTCGGAGCTGGTTCATGAGCTGAAAACGGACGTGCTCTGCATTGCCGAGGACATGAGCGGTATGCCCGGCATGTGTCTGCCCATTGCCGATGGAGGCATCGGCTTCGACTACCGGCTCAACATGGGCCTGCCGGACTATTTCATCCGAATTGTAAAGGAATGCCCCATGGGACATTGGAGTATGGACAAGCTCTTTGGGGAACTGTGCCTCCGGCGGCCCAACGAACGTCGGATCGGCTATGTGGAAAGCCACGATCAGGCCCTTGTGGGCGATGTGACCCTGATGTTCCGGATGGCAGATCAGGAGATGTACTGGGGCATGCGGAAGGATCAGGACAATCTGGTGGTGGAGCATGCCATCTCCATGAGCAAGCTCATTCGGCTGATTACCATTGCGGTGGGCAGCGAGGGGTATCTCAACTTCATGGGCAATGAGTTCGGCCATCCCGAGTGGATCGACTTCCCCAGAGAGGGCAACGGCTGGAGCTATCATCATGCCCGGCGGCTGTGGTCCTGCGGAGATGACAAGAATCTCCGGTATCAGTACCTTGGTACCTTCGACAAGTCCCTGTTGTCCTTTGTGAAGCGCACCCGGATGATGAATACTCCGGAGGTGCATCTGCTTCGGATTCATGAAACGGATCAGATCCTTGTGTTCGAGAAAAAGGGCTATATCTTCGCCATGAACTTCCATCCAAACAATTCCCAGACTGCGCTGTACATTCCCGCCAGAACACCGGGGAACTATCAAGTGGTGTTTTCCACAGATGACCCGCGCTTTGGCGGCTATGGGAATGTGGATAAGAAGTATGTGTATCACACCGAAGCGCCGGAGCATGGAGGCGGATTCCCCATTTATCTGCCTGCCCTGACCGCAGTGGTGCTAAAGCGCATCAAGCAGAAGTAACATAATGCGATAACAGCGGGAAATCCCAACTCTGGATTTCCCGCTGTAGCTGTAATGATGCTGTTAATTGGCTGTTTCAGGCTTTTTCAGCCGCTGGGCAATGGCCACCTGCATGAGAACCGATGCAGCCGCAATGTAGAATACCCATGCGGGGTCGATCTTGGTCCACACAAGCCCCAGAATGGGAGATACCACAATGGCCATCACATGGTCCACGGATACGCCCATGGACAGGCTTACGGAAATATCCTCTGAATGGCCTCCCGCCAGCTCCTTGAGGAGCACGCTGTGAACGGTTTGGAATTGATCGGTCAGTCCGGTGAGCATATAGCCCACACAGGCCACCCAGAACCAGCCGCTGCCGACAAAATTGCCGCTATATAGCCCTCCTGCCAGGATGCCCTGAAGAACAAAGACCACAGCCATATAGGCGGCTTCCACTCTGAGGGATATGCGGATGCCCTTCCGGTCAACAAACCGGCCGAATCTGGGGGCCACGAAGCTGCTGAGGAACTTTGTGGCGATCACCAGCAGGGCAATGGTGTCGGCGCCCTTTGCCAGCAGCTCAATGATGATCCAGGGGCCGAACACAATGCGGATGCGCTTCTGACAGCCAAAAGCAAAGGTGGTCAGATAGTAGGGGATATAGGCTTTCCGAACCACGAAACGGCTGTTTTTGACTTTCTTTTTGGGCATTTCCCGTTTCAGCACCACAAGGAGCACAGCGGCTGTCAGGTTCAGACACAGCGCGATCACAAAGGGGATGATCACAGGCGCATTGAAGCTGAACCAGCCAAGCCGGAAGGTCACGAACACGATGGCACCGGCAATCATGGAAAAGAGACTGCTGTATCTCTTGAAATGTCCCAGAGAGCCGCCGTTCTTCCCGTTCTGGGCAAGGCTCAGGGAGATGGAGTCATTGACCGGCATAAACAGATGCTGACCCATGGAATAGGTGAACAGGAACAGAATCATGACACCATATTGGGGCTGCAAAAAGGCCATGACCAGCAGACCGATGCTCATCAGCAGCTGGGCCAGAATGCCCAGAGAGGCGTCCCCCAGGAAGCCCAGAAGGGCAAACAACACAACGCAGAGAATGCCGCCACTTTCTCTGGGCGTTTCCAGAAAGCCCCGCTGCTGGGCTGTGACGGCGAATACGTCCTTAAAATAGTTGCTGAAAATCCCTCCGGAGAGACCCTCCGCAAGGGAGACGATGCTCACGATGACCGTGAACAGAATCATACATTTTTTACGCTTTTCCGCACTCATTTTTATCACCGGGAGTATTATAACCTTCCGCAATCGGAGATGTCAAGGGAACGTAAGATTTTGACGAAAAATCCCCCAAACCACGCAGGATTTGGGGGATTGACTTTTGCGATCAGATCACAGCTGCATCACGGCTGCAAATGCGGTATTGGTGCAGTTGCGGATGCCATCTACATAGAAGCAGTCACCGATGGTGACAAACTCTTTTGCAATACCCTGATAGGCGGAGGCGTCCACACTGGTTCTGCCGCCGGAGATCACCACATTGTCACAGGTGAGCCTGCGGATTTCGTGAGGCAGTCTGGACTTGTCCACCTGGGGCATGGGCGGGGGACCGCCGGGACCACCAGAACCACCAGGGCCCCCCGGACCTTCGCCGCCCTTATCATTTTCGGCTTCAAAGGCTGCGTGGGGATCGAAGGGTTCGGCTCTGGGCGGGAAGCCCTCAGGACGGGAATCGGGCATCACGGAGGGAGCCTCCTTGTGCTCCATCATCATGAACATCATGCCAAAATCGCCCTCGAACTTGGGAACATCCAGTGTCACATCCAGCGTCACGCTGGTGGGGGTGATCTCGGTGGTAACAGCGTTGTCGATATAGGAGAAATTCGGCTCATTTTCGTAGTCCAGCTCTGTCGCCCGCTTGGAATGGGGATCATCAAAGAGCATGGCATCTCCCCGTGTGACCATGGTGGTCTTGTGACCGGCCTTGGCAAGATAAAGGGCCGCCTCACGGCCGGTGGCGCTGCCGCCGATGACCACTACGTTTTCACCCAGCTCCGATTCGTGGCCGAATACATCCTCCGCAAGCCAGACCTTCGGGTCCTCGGCGCCCTTTACGGGAATGCGATTGGCGGTGGAACCCATGGCGGCAAGGATCACGTCGTAGCCCCTGTTCCGGAGCAGCTCGGGAGTTGCCTCGGTTCCAAGATACACCGTCACATCAGATGCCTCCACCTGACGAATCAGCCAGTCCTTGTAGTCCTTGAGATTCCATTTGAAGCTCACATGGTCTGAAAATTTCAGCTGACCGCCCAGCTGATCGGACTTTTCATAAAGGGTTACGGTATGGCCCTGCTGGGAGGCAAAGAGGGCAGCGCGAAGCCCTGCGGGACCGCCGCCCAGAATGGCGACCTTCTTTTTGATGCCTGTGGGGGTAAACATCTGATCCAGCATGTGATGATAACCCGCATAGGGATTTACGGCACAGAAGCTGCCGTGGCAGCCGTTGCAGAGCAGGCAGGGGATCAGATCCTCCCCTCTGCCGGCCTGAATCTTGTCAATATAGTGCTCATCGGAAATAAAGGCTCTTGCCATGGAAACGCAGTCGGTTTTCCCTTCAGCGATGGCCTTTTCGATGACGTCAGGGTCCCGGAAGCCTCCCACAGGAGAGAACAGACACTTGATGCCTTCCTTTTTGGCTGCGGCTGCAAATTGCAGGTTATAGGGGCTGAACTTGTCCAGATTGTGGCTGTTCACATGGGTGAAGGAGCCGTCCCAACCCCGAATCTGGAAGATGTCCACAAGACCCTCGCAGAGTTTACAGTATCTCAGCCAGTCCTCCAGGGTGTAGCCGCCCTCTTCAGTGGCGGAGATCTGACACTCGATCAGGAAATCCTGACCGCAGGCCTCCTTGATCCGGCGGAATACCTCCAAAGTCAGGGTGGCACGGGCCTCCATGGTGTGGCCTCCGTACTTGTCTGTACGCTTGTTGAACCAGGGACTCAGAGAGCAGGCCAGAATGCTGCCCCGGTAGGAGGCATAGATGGTCACGCCGTCAAAGCCCATGTCCTTGTAGTAGACGCTGGCGTTGACAAAGTCCTGAATCATACCCTCCAGACGCTCCGGAGAGATTTCCGGCTTTTCAAACAGGTTCGCGGAATAGTCGCCGGTCATGGGAATGGCATTCCAGTCAGGGACGGCGGAAATCATCACATTCTGGGGTTCAATGGCCATCATGGAGGCGGTGGCCAGACTGCCGTGGGCATGAACCCGTTTGACGATTTCTTCGTATTGCCGACGGGATTTGGGGTCGTCCATGTGGCAGGAGGCCATACGGCTGTAGTTGCCCTCGCAGTCAGGGAGAGCGCCCACGCCAATACAGACCAGCGCCGCGCCATTCCTGGCCAGGTGCTCATAGAAGGGACCGGACAGCTCCGGCTCCATGGCGTCGGAGGAAACACACTTAGAATTCAGAAGCCTGTTCTTCAGGGTGATGTTCCCGATGGTAATGGGAGAGAGCAAATGCTCATAACGATGCATACGAATACCTCAATTCTCGGGGAAAACCCCGAATAAACTGCATTCAGTATAGCAGAAACATTAAGCATCCACAATGAGCAGATTTCCGTCTCATGTTGCAAATTATGGTCAAAGGGGGAAATATTGTGGAACAGCTTTGGGAAAAGCGGATTTTTGGGGATTGTTATTTATACGGAAATGTAGTATGATAAAAATTCATGAGATACTGTGTTAAGAATTGCGGAATTGAAGGAGTATTGATCCAATGATGAAAAGACCAAGCCTGTGGTCATGCATGAAAAAATACCTCTGGCAATACGCCCTTGGGCTTTTGTGCCTGCTGCTGGTGGATTTTCTGGAGCTGTTTATTCCCCAGCTCACCGGCAGCATTACCGATGGCCTGACGGCAGGGACCATTACTGGAAGGATACTGCTGACCGATGTGGCGCTGATTATTTTGACTGCCGCAGTGGTGGCGGGAATGCGGTTTGGATGGCGCGTGCTGATTTTCGGCGCCTCCCGCCGGGTGGAGCGGGATCTGCGGGAGCAGATGTATGAAAAGCTCACCACCCTGTCCAATCGCTATTTCCAGCATCACAAGACCGGCGATCTGATGGCCTATTTCACCAATGATATGGAGGCCATTCGCATGGCGGTTGGTCCTGCCATCCTGACCACCTTTGACGCGGTGATCCTGACGGTGATGGTGCTGACCAAAATGATTTTGTATGTGGATCTGAAGCTGACCCTCCTTGCCATGATTCCTCTGCTGGTGATTCTCTTTGGGGGCAGAAAATATGGCGTGGTCATGAGCCGCCGGTCTGAGAAAAAGCAGGCCGCCTTTGCAAAGCTCTCGGACTATGTGCAGGAAAGTGTCTCCGGAATCCGGATCATTAAGGCCTTTGTGCAGGAGGCCAGGGAGATGGAGTCCTTTGAGAAGGTCAACCGGTCCACCCGGGAGGCAAATCTCTATGTGGTTCGGCTCCGGGCCATTGTGATTCCCATTCTGGATGGGCTGATCGGACTGTCCACAGCCCTGACGCTGCTCTATGGTGGATATCTGGTGCTTCAGGGAGACATCACCATCGGCAAGTTCGTGGCCTTCAACTCCTATGTGATGACGCTGGTGTGGCCCATGATGGCCGGCGGTGAGTCCATCACCATGGTGTCTCAGGGAGCTGCCTCCTGGCGTCGGGTTCGGAGCATTTTTGACGAGACGCAGGAGGTCTCGGATGACGAGCTGACCGACGCCACCATCGAGACCATCAGCGGAAGCATTGAACTGAAAAACCTGCACTTCCGGTACAATGAAAACCTGCCGGAGGTGCTCCGGGACTTTTCCGAAACCATTCCAGAGGGAGCGACCATCGGCGTACTGGGCAGAACCGGCTGCGGCAAGTCCACCCTTTCAAGCCTCCTCACCAGAATGTACAATGTGGAGCCGGGACAGATTTATATTGGCGGAAAGGACATCCGCAGCATTCCACTGAAAGTCCTCCGGGAGAGCATTGCCTGTGTGCCTCAGGAGAATCTGCTGTTCTCGGACACCATTCAGACCAACATTGCCTTTGGCAAGCGAACCCTTGAGAAAATGCCCCCGGAGGAAAAGCATCGGTTCAAGATCTTCGTTCGTCAGGATGAGGCGGCGGATCTGGTAGTGGAAAAGGAAATGGAACAGCGGGAAAGCCTGATGGACCAGCGCTGGGGAGACTATGAGGAAGTAGTTGCCGCAGCCAAAGCTGCCGACATTCACGACAATATTATGGATTTCCCCAAGCAGTATGCCACTGTGGTGGGGGAACGGGGCGTGACCCTCTCCGGCGGACAGAAGCAGCGGACCTCCATTGCCCGTGCACTGATGAAGGATGCTGAAATACTGATTCTCGACGACGCCCTTTCCGCAGTGGATACGGACACGGAAAAACGCATTCTTCAGGAGCTTCAAAGGCTGAGAAAGGGCAAGACCACCATCCTCATTGCCCACCGGATCAGCACCGTACAGTATGCGGATAAGATCCTTGTGATGGAGGATGGGGTCTGCGCGGAAAGCGGCTCCCATCAGGAACTGCTGGAATTGGACGGACGCTATGCACGGCTCTATGAAGAGCAGCAGCTGGAGCTTCAGCTTCAGGCAGAAAAGGAGGCCCTCCATGAAACAGAATAAAAAGGGCGTCCTTCTGCGGCTTCTGGCCTATCTGAAGCCCCACATGGGGCTGCTGACACTGGCCCTTCTGCTGGTTCTGGTGACAACGGCCAGCAACCTGCTGCGGCCCATTCTCGTGGGCAATGCGGTGGACACCATCACGGCTTCCGGGGCTTTTTCTCAGGTTCTGCGCTGCTTTGTGCTGTATATCGGACTGCTGCTCTGCGGCACGGTCTGTAATGCGGTGCAGATGCTGGTGCTTCAAAAGCTGGGGCAGAATATCATCTTCAAGATTCGTCAGGATTTGTTTGCCCACATCCACAGCCTGAGCCTCCGGTTCTTTGACATTACTCCGGTGGGCAGAATCGTCACCCGTGTCACCAACGACACCGACACCATCAACGAGCTGTTTTCCTCCATTCTGGTGAATATGGTGAAGAATGTGGTGATGCTCCTTGGCCTTGCGGGTGTGATGCTGTATATGAACTGGGCGCTGGCGCTGCTGTGTTTCGTGTTGGTTCCGCTGGTGGTGTATCTCACCAGACAGTTCACCAGATTCTACCGCACCACCCACAGAATCACCCGTACCAAGGTTTCCGCCCTGAACACATACCTTTCCGAGAATCTGTCGGCCATGAAGCTGATCCAGCTGTTTCATCGGGAGAAGGAAAAACGCCATGAGTTTCAGCAGCGCTCGAGAGATTTGTTTGAATCCAACTTCCGGGAGATCGTCATCTATGGCACCTTCCAGCCCCTGATCTACTTCATCAGCATTGTTTCTCTGGCACTGGTGCTGGCGCTGGGGGGATATTTTGTCATGGGAAATGTGATCTCCATTGGCACCCTGTATATCTTCTCCAGCTATGTACGCTCCTTCTATGAACCCATTCAGACCCTGTCTGAGCAGTTCGGAACCTTGCAGGCGGCTCTGGCCGCGGGAGAGAAGATTTTCTCCCTACTGGACGAGGAACCCCTGATCCGGCAGCCCGAGAACCCCAAAGCCCTGCCGGAGGTCAAAGGACGGATCGTATTTGACCATGTGTGGTTTTCCTATGACAATGAGGAGTGGGTGCTGCGGGATGTGAGCTTCACCATCGAGCCGGGGCAGACCGTTGCCTTTGTGGGGGCCACCGGGGCAGGCAAAAGCTCCATTCTCAATCTCATCGGCAGATACTATGACATTCAAAAAGGCTCCATCACCATTGACGGTGTGGACATTCGGGAGCTGGACACCGACAGCATCCGAAAGGCGGTTGGACAGGTGCAGCAGGATGTTTTCCTGTTTACCGGCGACATCCGCGGCAATATCCGGCTGAAAAACGAGGATATTTCCGACGAGGCCGTGGAGGAAGCCGCACGGTTTGTGAACGCCGACGGGTTTATTCGGAACCTGGAGCACGGCTATGAGGAAGCAGTCACGGAGCGTGGCTCCACCCTGTCCGCAGGACAGCGGCAGCTTCTGAGCTTTGCCCGGACGCTTGCCTTTGACCCGGCCATTCTGGTGATGGATGAGGCAACAGCCAACATTGACACGGAGACCGAAAAGCTCATTCAGGATGCCATGACCCGGCTGATGGCAGGCCGCACCACCATCGTGGTGGCCCACCGGCTTTCCACCATTCAGCATGCGGACAAGATCATGGTCATGCACAAGGGAAAGCTCCGGGAGCAGGGCACCCATCAGGAACTGCTGAGCCAGAATGGCATCTACAAAAAGCTGTATGATTTGCAGTTGAGAGAGCAGTAACAAGCTGCCGGCAATGGACAGCAGAATGCGGTATCGTGAAAAGATTGTATTTTGCCGTCAGATTTCGATGGATTTCGACCCTGCGAATCTGTTATTCTGATGGTGCAGCTTACAGCCCGGACAGGGTAGGATCAGACAAAACAAAGAGCAGCCGCTGGATTTGCGGCTGCTTTTTGCATCAATACTGGGTCATGTTTCTTCATGTTGATAGACGATCTCCAACCCCTTTTGCAGCAGGGGATTGATCTCAATGCGGATGGGATCGCCAATCTCACAGGGAATATCCGTCACATCGCAGATGGTCTGCACCATGCCAATATGTCCAAGGACACGGGCCCTTTTTCCGTTCACGGAAACATAATATGCCTTCCGCTTGAGAAATGCCTTTACATAGCTGAGTCCGCCCCGGACACAGTCCCGGAAACGGAAGATATCCGCGCCCTTTTCCGCGCCGAAGCCATTATAATAGCCCACGCTGCACACGGCAATTCTTGTGGGACGCTTTGCCCGCCATGCGGAGCCATAGCCCACCGTATGACCGGCGGGAATGTCCCGGAGAATTTCCACCTGGGCCTGACACCAGCCCAGCCGCTGGAGACCGAAATCACCGGGGAAGCTGAGACGGCCCAGCAGAGCGGAGCCTACACGAACCGCATCCATGTACATTTCCGGGTATTTGAAAAAGGCGGAGGAGTTGCAGCAGTGCCGGATACCCACATCAAGGCCCAGTTCCGCCAGCGCGTCACAGCAGCTTTTGAAGGCGGCATACTGGGAGCGGGTCTCCTTCTCATTGCAGAAGGCGCTGTGAAAATGGGTGTAGATGCCGGTGACGTTCAGATGGGGCAGCTGGAATACCTGGGCGATGGTATCCGTATCCCCGGGGAAAAAGCCGTAACGGCCCATACCCGTGTCGATTTTGATATGACAGGGGAATTCCTTCCCGGCGGCAGCGGCAGCGGCTTCCATGGCCATGGCGTTATCAAGGGATGCCACTGTGCCCACGGCACCCAGCTCCAAAAGTTCCGAAAGCTCCTCCGGCAGGGAGGTGGCCCGGAGCATCAGGATCTCCTCCTTCTGAAAGCCGCCCTCCCGAAGCGCCCGGACATCGGATGCTTCTGTGACACCGTACCGGTCAATGCCCCCATCCCGGAGGGCTTCCGCCAGAGGCAGCAGCCCAAGACCATAGCCGTTTCCCTTAATGATGCCGTATACCGGCACATTTCCGGCCTTCTCCCGGATGATGCGGATGTTTTCTGACAGTCCTTTTTGATCTACGACATATGCTTTCATAGATGCCCCTCCGGGTTACTTCTTGTTTTTCAGCAGATAGAGCTTCTTTCTCAGGTCCATGAAAATGGGCTTTGCAGTGGTGATAAACCAGTTGACGGGACGGTTGAGCACCATGTCCATTTCACCGACAAACTCCACATAGTCGCCGCCGAAGCCAAGCTTGAACTTGTAAAGACCATAGAGGGGGTGATCCTCACCTACCTGACCGGGAACGCCCCGGAAGTCATAGAGACGGCAGCCTTTTTCCACGGCCCACTCGATCATGTTCCACTGGAGCATGTAGTTGGGCATCAGGTTCCGGTGCTCATTGGAGGATGCGCCGTAGAGATACCAGACCTTGTCGCCAAACCAGATGGCAAGGGTTCCGGCGATGGCCTGCCCCTCATAGTAGGCCATATAAAGCCGTGCGTGCTCCCCGAGGTTGTCCAGCATACTCTCAAAGTAGGAAGCTTCCCGGGTGACAAAGCCGTCACGGACGCCGGTTTCCAGCATCAGCCGCGCAAAATCGGGCACAGCCTCCTTGCCGCAGATCTTTGTGGTGACGCCCTTCTTGCCACCGGCACGAACCTTCCGGCGGGTGGACTGGGGCAGAGCTGCCAGCAGCTCCTCAGAGGTCTTTCCTTCGGTGTTCAGACGGAATACATACTGGGGCTGAATGGCGTCAAAGGTGGCTCCGCCGCCGGTGAGGGTGAAGCCCAGAGAGGTCAGCATTTCTGTATACGCCGTTTCGCTGGAGGGCACATCCGGATCGATCTTGATGACGTAGGAGTGATGCTTCTTTGCCAGCTTCTTTGCCCCCTCCAGAAGGTCAGCGAGGGTCTCCCGGTCGTTAAGGTCAGTGACAGGGCCCCGGCAGGAGTACATCATGGTGAAGGGCAGACCGGGGATGATCCTCCGGATCAGCACGGACATGGAACCCTTAATCCTGCCCTCGCCGTCACGGGACACAATGGCCTCCCACTTCCACATGGGCTTCTGCTTTGCCCAGAGGACGCTCTGGGCGAAATGTCCCTTGGGATGGGACTGAATAAAGGCTTCATATTCGGGAATCTGTTCTTTTGTGATAATTTCAGACATAAGTAAAAAACTCCATTGTTTTATTATTTGCCGCAGGCGGACACAAAGGCCTTCCAGAGCCGTCTGGCGGAATCATAATTCTGCCACATGTGCTCAGGATGCCACTGAATGCCTACGAGAAAACGCTTTTCCGGGTGCTCGATGGCCTCGATCATGCCGTCGGGAGCGGTTGCAGACACCAGGAATCCCGGAGCAGGCTCCAGCACGGCCTGATGATGCATGCTGTTCACAGACAGAACCTCATGGCCGATGATCTCCCGGACTTTGGTGCCATCGTGGAGATACACCTGATGGTGGGGGATTTCATAGGGCTTGTCCTGCCGGTGAACCACATTGGTGGAAAGCTGGGAAAAAATATCCTGATACAGGGTGCCGCCCAGAGCAGCGTTCATGATCTGAATGCCCCGGCAGATGCCAAGGACAGGCTTGTCCAGCTGAAAAATCCGGCGGATCATATAGACCTCCTGAGCATCTCTCGGAAGGGCCTGATAGCCGCACTCCGGGAGCTTCTCCTGACCGTAAATGGCGGGATCAATGTCCTGCCCGCCGGTAAAGACAAAACCGTCGCAGACCTCCAGATAGTGTTCCCACAACCTCTGGTCGTCGCTGAGAGACAGCAGCATGGGAATGCCGCCGGCCTGCTCCACGCCGCCCATGTACAGGGGATTGATCCAGAAGGTCTTGTTTTCTGCATTGTAAAGTGGTAAAACGCCGATTATGGGGCGCATAAGAATCATCCTTTGCGGGGGAATTAAGCATGGGGAACCGTGTCACGGGTGTGGATCACATGCTCTGTGACCTGTACCCGGACGTTCCGCAGGGGAACCACGTCGGCCTCCGTGTAGCAGCTTCGCTCCACGGCACAGGCGTGATAATCAGGCCCATGGGCAATCTTCAGATAGCCGTCTGTGACCTCACAGCCGGAGCAGGGGTCCAGAGCCCGCCACAGACCGCCGCAGTAGACCTCAGCCCAGGCGTGAGCCTGAGGAATGCCCACAGCAAGCCCATTGACAAACCGGGCAGCGATGCCGCTGAGCCGGCAGAGGGTCAAAAACACATGGGCAAAATCCCGGGCGTTTCCCTGACCGGCGGCGAAAGCTTCCGCTGCAGTGCGGGGAGAAGCGTCCAGGGTGAGATGCATCAGCCTGTTTGTCAGCTTGCAAAGAGCCTTGGCCCGTGCCCAGGGATCTGTGGGCAGAGAGGCTGAGGCCACCAGCTGCCGCATACCCGGGGAGGGCTGTGTCATACGGGTGGGGTAGAGGTACAGACGATCCAGCGGATCATGGGTCAGGTACTTTGAGGAAAGGACAAAGCCGGAGGCGGTGAAGGAAAAGGAGCTGTGGGGCTTGTCAATGCTGCCGCTGTACATCTCATTTCCGTAGACGTCGGAGATCAGCGTCAGGGCGGCAAAGGGCTTCACCACCAGCTTGTGGGCATAGGAGCGCTGGAAGGGGAAGGTTCCGGGCATGCAGCGGATCAGAAAAGCATGACCCCGTACAGGCTCTGGAAATTCCGCAGAGGCGCTGAAGGTAAATGCGTATTTTTTCATGGGGTTGCCTCCTTTCCTTACTCACTCATGACCCAGGTGTCCTTGAAGCCGCTGATGGGCTTTCCTGCGGAGGTCACTACGGTGTAACGGCTCAGACCGCCCATCCAGACACGGATGGAGTCGGAGTGAACGGTATAGGCCCGGAAATCACAGCGGGCAGGCTTGGTGTTGACGCCATCGGAGCGAAGCACAGGAAGCTCTTCCACCTCCATGATCTCCTGGGCGATGTAACGGCGGGGATTGGCAAGGATTCGCTGCCGGAGCTTTCCCCGGGCCTCTTCATCAAGGTCACGGCCATAAATGGCGCCAACCCGGCGGTCACTGGAAACGTCCTTGAAGATCAGCTTTTCCATATGCGCAAGGGCGTATTCCCGCTGATCCTCATACCAGGGCAGATAGGTGGGGACGTTTTTGAGGATGGGCTCCTCGTCCAGATAATAGCGGATCATGGCGGGAATGAAGCAGCCAAGCCCCCGATCCTCAGCAACGGAGCAGCCGGGGGCATTGATAATGGCGATTTTTCCGGAGCTGTATACCTCCATGAGGTGGGGAATGCCCCAAATGCTGTTTTCATCGAAGCACAGAGGGTCCAGCATATTGTCCAGAGTCAGCCGGTGGATGATGGAGACCTTCTGAAAACCACCCTCGGGAGCCCGGTAATACACCTTGCCGTCCATGACAATCAGCTGGGAGGGCTGTGCCACAGCGGCTCCGGTGAGTCCTGCCATGTAGTGAAGCTCAAAGGAGGAGATGGAGTCATCTCCTTCACTGAGTACCACCACCAGACCGTCCTCCAGATCAGGAGCGCCCTCACGAATATCCCGGTAAAGCTGCTCCAGAAGGATGTCCAGACCGCAGTTGTCGCAAAGTCTTGGATCGGAGAAGCTGTCCGGAGAAACCTCCCGGCAGAGCTTTCTGGCAAAATGGGGATAGGTGGGGCCGTCAGGGACGGAAAGACTGTCCTCCATGGCGTACCACTGGCCACGCTTGTCACAGAAAAGATCTGTGGCGGTAATGTGGGTATAGATAGATTTCGGGGGGGTAATGCCGATGCACTGGCGCAAAAAGTCCGGGGAGGCGTAGACGAACTCCTCGGGAATGATGCCGTCCTGGAGGATCATCCGGTCGTGATAAATGTCGTTGAGGAACAGATTCAGGGCATTGATCCGTTGAATAAGCCCCTGCTCCAGATATGTGAAGGTCTTGCCGGACAGAACCCGGGGAATGGGGTCATAGGGAGCATCAGCTACCTGGCGCTGTCCCTGACGGACAACAGCAAAACGGGCACCCTTTTCGCGCATCCAGTCATTGACACGCTGCTTTTGTAAAGAGAGATTCTGCATTTGAAAAAACTCCTGTTCGGGGAAAGCTTGTGGGCAACACTGCCCATAACTATCTAATGTATAATGTTAGCACAAGTTGACAGATTATGCAACGGCGTACTGGAGCTTTATTTTTGAAAACAATTTACAGTTTGTTAATGAGAAAAAAGAAAATCTATATTATACTGTATTGTGCGTAGGGATACTATGCACTTTACAGGATATGGAGGGATTTCTATGGAGCCTTACGAGCATGAATCTGATTTCAGAAATCAAGGCGATCCCTATCATGATTATTACAGCACAGGAGGCATTTATCGTCCGCCGAAAAAGCCCAAGAAGCATGGCGTTCTTGTGTTTGTAGTTGGAATTGTGCTTCTGTGTGTGGCGGGCAGTGTACTTTTGGCGGAAACCTGGATGTCCGTCCTTCAACGGGCACAGGACCGGGATTCGGAAAAAGCCGCCGTGGCAGAGACCGTGGGGACAGAATCCGATACCAGACCTGAAGCTACTCCGGAGCGTGTGGATGAGCAGCTTCCAAGGGAGAACTTTCTCGGAACCGGGGCGGAGCTGATTATCACGGATGAGGACTCCGACGATCTTGAACTGCCGGAAATCTATAAACGCACCATTCCCAGTGTGGTGTCCATTCTCGCCACCACATCCAACGGAACTGCCAGCGGAACAGGTATCATTCTTTCTGCGGACGGCTATATTGTCACCAATTATCACGTTGTCACCACGGCGGAAGCCGTGAACGTGATCCTCAGTGACGGACGGGAATACCGTGCCACCCGGGTGGGCGGCGACGAAACCTCCGATCTGATGGTCCTGAAAATTGACGAAACGGGTCTGACCCCTGCCACCTTCGGTGATTCCGAAAGCACCCAGGTGGGAGAGACGGTAGTTGCCATTGGAGATCCCCTTGGCATTGAGCTTCGCGGCACCATGACCCGGGGGATCATATGCGGCATTCACCGGGATGTCGTTGTGGGCGACCGCACCATGACTCTGATGCAGACCGATGCGGCCCTGAATTCCGGAAATTCCGGCGGTCCTCTGGTGAATATGAAGGGGCAGGTCATCGGTATCAATGCCCTGAAGCTGACCTCCGGCTACACGGCTGTGGAGGGCATCGGCTTCGCGATTCCCATTTCCGACGCAAAGCCCATTGTGGATGAGCTGATGGAAAAGGGCTTTGTGTCCGGCCGTCCCGCCATCGGCATTACGGTGGAAACGCTGGATTCCAAGGTAGTTTTGTACTATCGTCTGCCGGGCAGACTTTGCATTGCCTCTGTGGACAGCTCCTCAGACGCCTATAAGCAGGGTGTTGAACAGGGGGATGTGATCATTGCCATCAATGGGCACGCTGTCAGCTCCACAGATGAATTCAACACCATCAAAAATGACTATGCGGCAGGGGATACGGTAACACTGACCCTGTATCGCGATGGAGAACAGTTTGATGTGGATGTGAAGCTGATGGACCGGGCGGATATGCAGCAGTAAAATTTCAAATGGCACAAAGACACCTCCGCGGTATTATTTCGCGGAGGTGTCCTGCTGCTTTTCAGGATATAATGCTCTGGGGAATCTGCTTGTGGAGAAGCTTTATCAGAATAATGGCCAGTGCAATTTTGACTCCGTCGGGAATCAGGAAGGGAAACACGCACATTTGCAGTACAGCCAGAACGGTGATTGCCCCTTTTGTACTGAGGTAGACCTTCATAAACCACAGGGAACCGAAGGTGTAGCACAGGGCAAGGCCAAGAACCATTCCGATTATCAGAACTGGTGTCTTTCGCCCGAAAAATTTCACCACCAGTCCCACGGTCAGCGCTGTAAACAGGAACCCGATCAGGTATCCGCCAGTTGTGCCGAAGAGATATCCGATGCCGCTCTGAAATCCGGCAAATACCGGAAGCCC
>JAQXMD010000193.1 GCA_029012465.1 Oscillospiraceae bacterium
CCGGAGGCCCGGATGGCGGCAATGGTCTCAGCCATGCTCACCACAGTGGTGGTCATCAGAGCCGACAGGCCCACCAGACGCACATCCTCCCGGATCACAGCCTCCACCACCGTCTCCACCGGCACATCCCGGCCCAGATCAATGACCGTGTAGCCGTAGTTCTCCAGCACCACCCTGACGATGTTCTTGCCGATGTCGTGGATATCGCCGTAAACGGTGGCCATGACAATTTTCCCCTTGCTGACGGAGCCTTCGCCCCGTTTGGCAATGCGGGTCTTGATGATCTCAAAGCCCTCGCAGGCGGCATTGGCGGCGTTGATGAGCTGGGGCAGGAAGATCTCCTGCTTTTCATACCGCTGGCCCACCTTGTCCAAGGCGGGAATCAGCATGGTGTTCACCACATCCAGCTCCGTCATGGTCTCCAGCGCCTTGACTGTGAGAGCGGCGGTTTCCTCCTTGAGGCCCCTTCCGATGGCAGTTTCAATGGTCATGTTTCCGGAGGGCTGGGCTGACGCCGGAGCAGAAGCCGCATTTGCAAACCGCTCAATATATGCCGCGCTGTCCTTATCCTGACCGGACAGCACCCGATAGGCGGCCACCGCGTCCATGATCGCCGCCTGATTGGGGTTCACAATGGGCAAATCCAAACCTGCCGCCATGGCCTGGGTCAGGAAGCTGACGGTAATATGCTCCCGGGCAGGCAGTCCGAAGGAGATATTGCTGACCCCAAGCACCGTGTGAAGCCCCAGCTCCTCCCGGATGTACCGGAGGGCCTTCAGGGTCTCCACCGCCTGCTCCTGCTGGGCAGAAACCGTCAGAGTCAGGCAGTCCAGGAACACGTCATCTTTGGGAATGCCGAATTCCAGCGCCGCATCCAGAATCCGCTTGCCAATGGCAACACGCGCCTCAGCGGTCTGGGGAATGCCCTCGTGGTCCATGCAAAGGCCCACCACCGCCGCGCCGTACTTTTTGCAGAGGGGGAGAATCTGCTCCAGCACCTCCCGATTTCCGTTGACGGAGTTCACAATGGGCTTTCCGTTGTAGTACCGGAGACCCGCCTCAATGGCAGCCGGGTCGGAGGAGTCGATTTGCAGAGGCAGTTCCACCACAGACTGGAGGGATTTCACCACCCGGGTCATCATATTCTTTTCGTCAATGCCGGGCAGGCCCACGTTCACATCCAGAATTTCCGCTCCGGCGTCCTGCTGCTCCAGACCCCGCTCCAGAATATAGCCCATATCCCCTTCCCGGAGGGCCTGCTGGAACCGCTTTTTCCCGGTGGGATTGATCCGTTCGCCAATGACCCGGACCCCACGAAGCTCCGTGACGCAGGTGGCGGAGCAGACGCCCCTCCGATCAGCCCTGGGCCGCTGAGGAACTTCCATATGGGCAAACGCTGTCCGCAATGCCCGGATAAAGTCCGGGGTGGTGCCGCAGCAGCCGCCGAAAATGGTGACGCCTTTCTCCACTGCCGGGGAAAGCTCCCGGGCAAATTCCTCCGGAGTGATGGTATAGGCCCCCGTGGCCGGGTCCGGAAGCCCCGCATTGGGCTTCAGAATCAGAGGAAGGTCCGTCCAGTGGCGAAGCTCCTCCACCATACCCAGCAGCTCCTTTGGGCCAAGGCTACAGTTAAAGCCAACGGCGTCCACCCCCAGTCCCGTGAGGGTCAGAGCCATGGCGGGAACTGTCACACCCACAAAGGTGCGCCCCGTCGCCTCGAAGGTCATTGTGACCCATACGGGAAGGTCCGTATGCTCCTTTGCCGCCAGCACACCGGCCTTGACCTCATAGAGGTCGCTCATGGTTTCAAATACAATCAGGTCCGCACCGGCCTCCGCGCCGGCTGTGACCATCTCTTTATAAATGTCATAGGCCTCGTCAAAGGACAGCGTCCCCAGAGGCTCCAGCAGCTGACCGATGGGGCCGATGTCCAGGGCAACCCTTGTATCTGTCCCCGCCGCCGCCCTTTTGGCGGCATGAACCCCCGCCATGACCACCTCTTTGACGCTGTGGCCGCAGCCCGAAAGCTTGTGCCGGTTCGCCCCAAAGGTATTGGCATAGATGATATGGCTTCCGGCATCCACATACTGCTTCTGGATAGCAGTGACCGTTTCTCTATTGGTCAGATTCCAAAGCTCCGGCAGTTGTCCAACCTGCAGTCCCGCTGCCTGCAGCATGGTGCCCATGGCGCCGTCCAGCAGAATCAACTCAGATTTTTCCACAGGTTCGCCTCTCCTTTCGGTAAGTACAGGTTTCAAAGCTGCTGCAATAAGCACAGCCCCGGAACCGGCGGTTTTGTGGCCGGTCCGCAATTCCCACCAGCGCCGTCACCGACTTCTGGGGAATCATCAGTCCCCCGGGGCTCAGGCTTACGCCGATCCGGCGGGACATATCTAATATACGGCAAAAATCTCCCTGCTGGGAGAAGGGCAGATCCCCATAGCCGGGGCTGAACCGGTCGGTGAGGTACAGAGGGTGAACCTTCTCCTGCAAATCCGTGCAGAAATTGTCACAGACATTTTCAATGGCGCTGCTGCCGCAGCAGTCCAGAATCAGGGCCTCCGCCATATTTTTCACCTGCTGCCGGAGGAGCAGGGCCTCCACCTCCGCCCCCAGAGTGGCCCCAAAGAGCACCACCTGTTTACAGTCCTTTAGCAGCTGCCGGACATCCTCCCCCTCCGGTCGGAACTCCGTTCCCTGAAGGGTGCCATCCTCCAGAAGAGAAAACTGCCGGTAGACAATCCGGGGACGGGCCGTCTCCAAAAGGATTTGGCTGCACCGGTCTATGGCTTCAGCAATATCTGCGGGGATTTCGCCGCCCCGATAGCCCAGATACAGCAGCACTTCCCGTTTGTTGATCTCTGTGAGCCGCGCTTCCATATGCCGCCCCTTCCTCTTTATTTCTTTCGTGATTTGACGATCCCAAAGAACCGGTTCGGCAGCTCATGGACAATGACAATGCCAAGTACAATGGCAACCACCGTGCAGACCGCCCGATAGCCGCTCTGGAGCGCCAGATACTTCTCATTCCGCACAAGATAATAGGCTGTCCGGTAGATGCCCGCACCGGGAACCAGCGGAAAGATGCCGGAAATCAGAAACACCGTCACCGGGCATTCGCAGAACACCGCACAGTATCGGGAGCTGAATGCCACCAGAATGACTGCCACCACAGTGGCCTCCACAGGGCTTAGCCCCGCCTCCACCAGCAGCTCATAGGCCAGCCACCCTGCTCCGCCGATGAGACCGCAGTAGGGTAAGTATTTTTTCGGCACGCCGAACAGCAGCGCAAAGGCCACCGTTCCCAGAATGGCTCCAATGGTTTTTCCGATCACAGGGCCACACCTCCCATCCGTCCATACAGGGAGATCACTGTGCCCACACCAATGGCAATGCTCAAAAAGATCAGCATGGCATCCAGCAGCCGCACTGCCCCGGAGAGGTAGTCGCCGCCGGCAATGTCCCGGACACCGTTGGTAAAGGACACGCCGGGCACCAGAGGCATGATGGTTCCGATAATCATATAGTCCAGATTATCCCCGGCATGGAAGCTGTAAAAGACAATGCAGATCAGCGTCACCAATGCGCCCCCCAGAAGATTCCGCACCAGCTTTGAAAGCCGTCTTCCGAAGCGCAGCATATAGACCCACAGCAGAAGTCCCGTGAGAAAGGCCATCAGGGAATCCAGCAGCGTACCTCCAAGCAGATAGCAGAAGCCGCCGCTGCCAAAGCCCGAGGCAATGATCTGGGCCCATGCGGGGTAGCCCTCCAGGTTCCGTATCTCATCCAGCTTCGCTTCGATCTCATCCAGGGTATACTTGCCCTCACTGATCTCCCGGGAAAGCTGATTGACAGCAATCACCCGGTTCAGCTGAGAGCCCTTCACGGGAATGTATTTGACCTTGGCAAAAACACCCCTGTTCCGGTGCTCCGGGTCGCCGCCGGTGGTGAAAATGCCGTTGCTGAGCACGAAGAAATCATCGTGCTCCACCCCCAGCGCCGTGGAGATTCGCTTCATAGTCTCCTCCACCCGGTAAATCTCCGCGCCGTTTTCCAACAGAATATGGCCCGCCTCTGTGGCAAGCTCCAGCACCCGGCCCACGTCCTGAGCCGAGGTGTGTTTTTCCTGATCCATCAGAATCCCCCTCTTCAGAGACAAATGATGTTGCGGTATATTTTATCACGAAATGCACCCGATTACAACAATTCCGTGCATCCAACCGAAAACGCCGCGGCAGAACGCTGATTCCGCCGCGGCGTTTTCTATTCGCATGATTTAGAGGGTTTTGTCTGCTTTCATAATCACCCGCAGCCGGGCTTCTGCCTTTCCCTCGGAGAGCTCCTCCAGATCCACCACCGCTATACCCAGCTGGGCAGCCCGGTGCCGGGCCGCTGCTCCGCAGGGCTCCGTGGTGGCAATCACCGCCTTGGCTCCCTTTCCCCCAAAGCGGTCCCGGAGAATGGCCAGCTCATTGAGGGCCTCGGTTTTCACCTCCGTGGCCTTGCAGCTGATAAAGACGGGGATCATTCCCGCGGAGGCCACCACGTCAATCTCATTCCGGACGGTATCGTGACCGGTGGCTTCGTCCCAGTCCACCACCGCAGAGCTGATGACATCCCGGAACAGACCGCTGTCCACGCAGACCTTGTACAGATACAGCTCCAGTACGCTGCCCACATCCCGGAGCCAGGCCCGGACCGGCTCACTGGAGAAGTCAAAGGAAACCCATTCCTCCTCCCGGATGTTCAGATTTTTCAGGAATCCCAGCTGTTCCAGATCCCGAAGGAGCCCGGGATTGGCATAGACCCGGCTGCCCCGTTCTCCCTTCTGCTGGAAGCTGCCCTCCGCATGGAGGCTGATCTCCTCCCCCACAGGCCGGGAGATCCGCTGGATATACAGAACGCCGTTTCCCCACTCCCGGCGGTGCCGGAGGAATACCGCAAAGAAGCCGTCGAAATCCTTCATATACTTTTTCAGAACCTGATTATCCACCCGGCCCATCCGCAGGGTGCCTCCGGCCATCCGGAAGAACTCCTCCACGGTGTAGCTGAGGGTGCAGGGAAGCCTGTCAGCAAAGGGAGCGTTGCTGATGTCATAAAACCGGTTCTGCTTCCGGGAATATGTAAAGGTCGGGACCCCTGCCGCCTGACAGAGCATCCCCGCCGCCACCAGTGCCGCATCGGTTCCGCCGGTCACATCCACCGCGCAGTCCCCCGCTCCCTCCACAATACTCTTCAGCTGGTGGAAAATCCGGTCAGCCTTGTACAGGCTGCTGCCCACAAATTCGATCTTCATGTTATGGCCCCGTGAGGCAAAGAATTCCCGGAGCTTTTCCTGAAGCTGCCGGTCCTCCGCAACCTCCTGGGGGCACAGATATACCACCCGCCGGGGAAGGAAGGTCTCCGCTCCGGCCACATTTTCAATGGCACGTTCGTCATACAGCTCAATCAGGGTGTCCATAGGCTCACGCTCTTTCTGTCCGGGAATTCAGACTAAGTATACCAGAGGCCCGGAAAAATAACAAGTCGGAACCGGGCAGCCAACCTCTTTGCCTGTTGCCAGAAATAGATTATCTGGTATAATGTACTTGACCAGAATATGCAATATTTTCCCCGAAATTGCGTCTGAAAGATGGAAGCCGTTTATTCCGGTTTTTGTTTGCCAGCATCACGCCAAAAGGAGGCTTGCCCCATGAGAGGAAAGGACAAGTGCAGAATTCTGCGGGAGATCCGCAGAAAAATCGCCGAAGAAAATGATATTGCCCTGATTACCAAGGACTGCACCTATCAGGGCGAATGCAAGGGCACCTGCCCAAAATGTGAAAGTGAGGTCCGGTATCTGGAAGCCCAGCTGGCCCAGCGGCAGAGGCTGGGCAAAACCGCTGTGGTTGCCGCTCTGATGGCAGGCATCGCCGTGGGAACCACCGGCTGCGCCCCTGCCGGGGAGCCGGGTTCCGGCAATACTCAGGTCTCCGCCCAGCAGTCAGAAACCGGCGGCGGCCTATCCCGGATTTTCTCCTTCCTGGGAGACGACACGGTGGGGGATGTGCCAAACCCCGACCCGGAGCCGGAGGATCTGATGGGTGAAGTTGCCTTCACCGGTTCCGATTCTGCCGAAAGCCCTGAGCCGTCCCTTGAACCTCCGGAGGGGGAGGTTGCCGCAGGCCCCGGCCCTGAAGAGGTGGAAGAGCTGGAGGGGGATGTGGAATACGTCCCCGAGGAGGAAGGCTAACCCCATGGAGGAACCCCGTTATCCCCTTCTTGCTCTGACCCGCCTGCGGATGGACACCGACGGGGAGGGCGTCACCACCCTGGTGGCCGGGGCAGGCTGTCCCCTGTCCTGCCGGTACTGCATCAACAAAGCCGTCCTCACAAGAGCTCCGGAATGGATCACTCCGGAGGAGCTGCACCGGCGCACCAGAATTGACGACCTCTATTTCCGGGCCACCTGTGGAGGTCTGACCTTCGGCGGCGGAGAGGCCCTGCTGCACACTGCTTTTCTTAGCCGGTTCCGGGAAATCTACGGAAATGACTGGCGGCTTTATGCGGAAACCAGCCTTGCGGTGGAGCCGGAAGCAGTGCTGTCCGCCGCAACATCCATGGACGGCTTTATTGTGGACATCAAAAGCACCGAACGGGAAATCTGCCGCCAGTATACCGGTGTGGACTGCCGGGACCGGATTCTCAGCAACCTGAAGCTGCTTCTGGAGCAGGTGGGGCCGGAGGCCGTCCGTGTCCGGGTGCCTCTGATTCCCGGCTTCAACACCCCATCCCAGCAGCAGGAAAGCGCCCACTTTCTGCGCTCCATGGGCGTGACCCGGCTGGATCTGTTCTCCTATGTCATCAGAGAACCGGAAACGGCGACGCCCTGATTTCCCATCGCCCCAAAAATCCTCCCTTTACGCACATCAGCCCGGAACGAGAGCCGTTCCGGGCTGCGTTTTACCGCATATTCTGAATCATGTCTCTGAAATGCGCAAATACATGAATGCCATCCACGGCATCGCTTCTCAGGTGCGCTCCGCACATGCGCTCCGGGTGCCACTGAACCCCCACAATCGGCAGTTCCTCATGGATGATGCCCTCCGGCACCCCATCCGAAGCGGTCTGAATCAGCCGGAGGCCCTTGCCCAGCCGGTCAATGGCCTGATGGTGGCAGGAGTTCACCGAAAACTCTGTGCCATAAATCCGGGCCAGCCACGAGTCCTCCCGGGCTGTGGTTTCGTGGACCCGATCTCCCTGATTCCAGCCGTGACGGGGTTCCTCCGGGATGTCCTGACAGAGGGTTCCGCCAAAACAGATGTTGATAATCTGATGTCCCTTGCAGATGCCGAGAATGGGCTTTTTCAGCTCCACAAACCGTTGGCAGACCTCCAGCTGGACCCTGTCCAGCGCATAGTCTATGTGCTTGCAGCCCCAGTTCTCCTGTCCGTACAGCTGTGGGTCCACATCTCCCCCGCCGGGGAGGATCAGGCCGTCACAGCCCGCGGCAACGGTTACGTCCTCTGTCTCCACCGGTTCCATTCCCACCAGACGGACCGCAGCGGAATAGTTGGGCGATGGCGCCCCGATCATTGCAACTTTCATGTTTCACCTGTCCTGTGTTTTCCGATTGAAGGGTTTCCTTTCTTTATTCCGACTCCAGCACACTGCGCAATCTGCGAAGGATCTCCTCATTATAGCTGTTCAGGTCATCCTTTTGCTTCTCTGTTTTCTCAAGATGCATCAGAGCGCTGTAGATATCTTCCGTTCCCGCCAGGGACATATTGTATTTCTCCAGCCGCTTGGGGAAAATCAGCGGCAATCCCAGCGACTTGGCCTCCCACAGCACCATACCCTGTCCTTCATAGCGGGATTCCAGATAAAACGCATCCATCTGATTGAGATAGGGATAGGGATTGGATTGATAGCCCAGGAAGGAGACCACATTCTCCAGTCCATTCCGCTTCGCCTGCTCCACCAGCGCCCCATGCTCTTTCCCGTCTCCAAGAATATATACCGCCAGATCCTTTCGCTCTTTGCAAACCGGCATGAGCTGGTCGAGCATAATATCAAAGCCCTTCTGGTGGTTCAGATGTCCCATAGACGCAATATTGACCTTGTTGGGATCGACATGGAAATCGATTGGCATTTCACACTTTTCAAAGATTTCCGTGGTATTGATCAGATTCGGAATGGCAGTTACCTTTGCGTCACGAAGTCCGGATTTATTGCGGAAGGGCTGAATGATTCCCTCCGACACTGCCACAAATTCGTCAAAGCGATGGAACTTGTTGTGGAAGAAGGTCCAGAGGATTCGGTATTTCCGCTCCTCCCGATATTTGATCTCCATATCGTTGTGAATCCACATGACCCGCTTTTTCGCCGGAACTGTCAGGGCCCCAAAGGCACAGTCCTGCTGATAGTTGCTGAAATCAATGGCAACATCATATGGCTCCTCGGCCGCAAAATGGAACCGGGGCATAAAATGCACGATCAGCCAGAACGGAACCACCCGGAACAGATATGGGAAGGGTTTCAGGAAGTACAAATGCACATGGGGCTGAATCTCTGACAGATCAAAGAACACATCCCGATTGAACAGATAGACATCCACCTCGTAGTCCTTTATCATCTCCTGGCTCATAAGATTCACAAGGGACTTCTGAATGCCGCCCACATGGAGATCACTCTGGAAAATCGCAATCCGCTTTTTGTTCGGATCATGCTGGGGAAGCAGGGACGCAAGCACCCTGTCGTTCTCCAGTTCCTTCTGCCGCAGGGTCTGGGCAGCTGCCTTGATCGTCTGCTGATGTGCCTCCAAATCTGCGACAAATTCAACCGCCAATTGTCTGCATCCGTCCACATCTAATTCTTCCGCATTTCCCAGAGAGGGCATGCCCAACGTGCGAAGCAGGCTCACCACCTTGGGGTCATAATCAAAGCCCAGCACAGGGGTTCCCGCTGCTGCCGCAAAGATCAGGGTGTGAAGCCGCATACTGACTACCAGCTTCATGTCGCCCACGACGCTCATGATCTCCTGACTGTCCAGCTGTCCGGGCAATAGATATGCCTTCGTCTCCATCAACGATCTTACGCTTTCCGCAGCCTGATAATCCACCGCCGGCTGCATACACAAAAACACCGGCGTATAACCCGT
This sequence comes from Oscillospiraceae bacterium, assembly GCA_029012465.1. Taxonomy (GTDB): domain Bacteria; phylum Bacillota; class Clostridia; order Oscillospirales; family Oscillospiraceae; genus HGM13006. Next base: position 9,140 of record JAQXMD010000193.1, read on the forward strand.
GGCCTCGCAGATGCCGTCAAAAAGCACAGCCAGATTTTTGGCAGCATTTGGGCTGACTTTTCGCATGGAAATACCCATAAGGGGCGCTTCCATGGGGATTCCTTCCTGCGCCCGGAGCTTCCCGGCTGTTTCCACCTCGGCATTCCGCAGGGAGAATACCGGGTCTGCCGTGATATGAATATTCTGACAGTTCAGCCCCATGCTCTCCAGCTCCCGCAGCGAATCCTCATCCCGCAGCGTGATCGCTGTGGCCTTTTTCAGCGCCCGGGCAACCAGTCGCCGGTTCCGTTCCCCACTTACCGGACCGATGCCGTTGGCGTATACCATCACAGGCTTCTTCTCCCGCTGCGCCATCCGTATCACAGAGAGGTAATACAGCAATGACCGGGTGGAGGTGCGATCCTGAAGCAGACTGCCCCCTCCGCTGAGCAGTAGGCTGCTGTGACGGATCTCACGCCAGACCTTCAGCATGCGGAACCGTTGTATTGCGGTCACGCCAAATTTCTTTTCCGTCTCATGGGGCCGCTTGGACAGGATGATCAGGTCATATTGCTTCCGATAACGATCGCAAATGATGCTCAGTATCGTTTCATCCCCCAGATTCTCGTAGCCGTAATAACCGGATACCACAATTTTCTTTCTGGGATTCATGGCCCGTTCATAGGCAGTAAGGCAGTCCTCTGCCATTCTGTTCAACGAAAAATGCTGGAGGATCAGCTCCCGGCTCTCCCGTCCAATCTGCTCCCGCCTGTGGGCTCCGGCAGCATATACCTCCAGAATGGACTTCACCAGCAGGTCGCCGGTACTTTTTACACAGCCCCGGCAGCAGTAGTTGGATTCCAGATTCTTTTCATGGGTTTCCGGTATAGCCAGTGCGCCAAAGCCTTCGTCTCCGCAAAGAATCGTCGGCTTCCCACAGCTCATTGCCTCCAGAGCCGCCCGGGAAACGCCTACAAATACGTCGCCCGCAGCCACCAGATTGGGAATATCCGTCCGTCCTCCCGTGAGGATCACGCATTCATAGCCCAACTCCTCCGCAGCAGCCCTTGCGTAACGCTGAACCTTTTCCCGGACGTCACCATCACCCACAAGAAGAATTCGCAGCCCCGGCAGAGCCTTTGCCAGCTCAACGGCCTTTTCCGCCAGCAGCAGCGCCGACCGGGCCCTGCTCTCATGGAAACGGGTCACGCAGACAATGCAGGGTGCATCCTCAGGTATGGAAAACTCCTGTCGGACTGCATCTCCGGACACCTCCGGAGAGAACGCATCTGTGTCGATTCCGTTCACCGTGGTGATGATCTGCCCCGCAGGCAGATTGTACCGTTCCACCAGATAATCCCGGATGTCCTCGCTGACCGCAATGGTCTGCTGCCCCCAGTTGGTCAGGAAGCGCAGAGTGGGATTCACCCGAAATACCCAGTGCGCCGTGGTCACAAAGGCGAAATGCAGCTGACGCTGCAAAATGCCGCAGAGGAACGCTGGGATTCTGGCATGGGCGTGCACCAGATCCGGCTTTTCCTCCAGAATGATTTTCCGGAGCAGCCGCAGAGACTTTCGCATATCCGCCGGACGCCGGGTGTTCGCGGGCACATGGAAATGCCGGATTCCCGCCTCCTCCAGGGCCGCCACATAGACACCGCCGCTGGAGGCAACCAGAACCTCATGCCCCATCCGTTTCAAAGTCAGAGACAGCCCCAGCACATGGGTTTCGGCTCCGCCGATATCCATGCCCATCTGAACCATCAGTATTTTTTTGCTGTTCACACGTCCGCCTCCCTCACATGGGTCACTGTCCCCTCAAAGGTCAGATATCGTGTCACAAAGGTCAAAAGATTGTTTTCCCTCAGATCATACTCCAACGCATCGCTGTTTTCCATTTTTCCGCCGATGCCGGAAACCACCAGCGTAAGGTCATAGCAATCCTCAGCCCCGGAACCCGCAGGAGCCGTTTCCACCGTCTCCACAGTTCCCATGATGGTGCTGTCCTCCAGATAAAGGGCAGTTCCCTGCTTCAGGGCATCCACCTTATAGTCCTCCAAATCCGTTACCTCAACGGTATAGGTAATCTCATAGAGATAAATGGGTTTTTCCCGGATGTTCGCCAGATGGGTGCGCTTCTGCACGGCGCCTGCCGCAATCAGAACCGCCGCCGCCAGACAGAGGATCAAAAATCTGTATTTTTTCACGCTGAATCCTCCTCAGTTCATTTTGACGATGGTGCCCACCCCAAGGGACTGCCCCGACTCCAGGCAATAGGCATGCTGCTTTCCCAGCCGCATGGTAACTGTAGCCGGAGTCAAAATAATCGTTTTGTAGTAATTGCAGTAGCAGGACACCGTTGCCTCCAGCACAGGGCTTTCCGGGTCATCGGAGACCACCTTCAGCTCCTTCAGTTCTCCCAGCGGCGGACAGGTCCCATAGTTCAGCAGAAGCTGCGTTCCCGGTTCCGGCCAGAGCTCGGGATGCAGAGCATCCTCTCCGGTGAAGCGGACCACATAGGTCTGCACATACTGGTCGGGTGTGTTGAATTCCTCCCAATCGGTATAACGCTGGGTTGTGGCGGAAAACTCTTCTGTCAGTGCGGTAACATCTCTGGGGGTTTCCGTCACTTTATTTCCCGCCAGCATGCTGGAAGCCGTTACAGCCGCAATGACCAGGAGCAGCAGTATCACATCAAAAAGGCTTGGCAGTCTTTTTTTCATGCCGCTCCCTCCTTTCCCAGCAGCCGGAGATAAACCTGCCGGAGATTTTCCTCAAACACCTGGGCAGTATAGTATTTCCTGTAGGAGGCCGCCGCCTGACAGGAAAGGGTTTCCCGAAGGGGTGCATCCTCCATCAATCGAATCAGGCAATCCGCCAGCGCCCGGGCGTCTCCCGGCGGGAACAACAGCCCCTCTTCTCCCTCATGGATCAGATAGGGATTTCCCCCATAGGAGCTGGCAATCACCGGGATTCCAAGGCTCATGCCCTCGATCAGGGACAGGGAAGTGGCCTCGGTGCCGGTGGAGACATTGAGCTGAACATCCAAAAGGCTCATCACGGCGGCGGTATCCTCCACAAACCCCGTGAGAATCGCAGACTGCTCCAGCTTCAGCTCTCGAATTCTGTCCTTCAGAGCCTGTTCCTGAGAGCCTGTACCGCAAATCAGCACCTGAATGTCCTTCCCATCCTTCCGGAGCAGATCAATGGCATCCAGCAGGTACATCTGTCCCTTATAGGGCTCCAGCCGGGCAAGGATACCGGCAGTGAATACGCCGTCCCGCAGGTGGTATTGCCGACGAAGGGCTTCCTTTTTCGTGTCATCCGCCGGGACTCCCGCGGCGGTTCCATTCATAATGGTGACAATTTTTTCGTCCTTTACACCCATCTCCAGCAGGTTTTCCCGGGTGGCAGGACTGACCGCAATACATAGATCCGCATAGCGGCGATGGAACAGGCTGCTGAGCACATGGCCAACGCCCTTTTTCAGCCGCCGGGAAACCGGGAAGGTGCTGTGTCGGGTGTAGATGATCTTCGCGCCGCAGGCCCGGGCAGCGATCCGCCCGCTCATGGAGCCGTGGGTCTGAACAATATCCGGCTGCACCAGCATACAGATGTTCCGAAGGGTCAGAATGCTCTGAATATCCAGCGCCTTTTCACCGGGCATGGGCGCTTCGATCACAGGCACCTGCAAAGCGCTTGCCCGGGGCGCCATCCGGCTGCCGGCAGGCACCACAAGTACCATTTCATAATCCCGGTTGTCGCTGGCGGCAAACAGGGTCAATAGATACCGTCCCGCACCGCCAATGTTGGTGTCCGACAGGATATGCATCACAAGGGGCTTTTTCCGCTCTACGGCGGGAGGAATCTCGTGGCCCGGCTCCTGCTCCAGCAGAGCGTCCTCTTGACGCAGCAGCAGGCACAATCCCACCAGCCCGAAGAACAGCAGCATCACCCTGTAGTTGTAAAAGGAGTAGTCCGTCATGCCTTGCAGCAGGAATCCGGAAAATGCCGACAGTCCGGCAATGGCAAAGATTTTTGTTTCCTGTCTTCTGCTGTGCCGCAGGGTGGAAAGCAGGCTCCGGTACAGGCTGCCCATCAGCCCCAGGAACACCAGAAGCCCCACAATGCCCGTATCGCAAATCAGCTGCAAATATAGGTTGTGAGAATGGGGCGCATCCACATAGGGAAGGGCAAAAACCGGATACACCTGATTGAAGGTGCCCTCACCGGGGCCGACGCCGCAGAACCAGAACTGGCGAAGCATATCCACCACGCCGATCCAGATATTCACCCGATAGTTGGTGGAGGTATCCCCCAGATCACCGATACTCAACAGCCGTGTCCAGACGCTCTCCGGCACATACAGAGGAGAAAGGATCACCGCCACGCCGATCAGAAGCAGGAACCGCCGGTCCAGCAGCACCAGGAAAATGCAGGCCGCAAGAATCAGTCCGATATAACCGCCCCGGGAATAGGTCAGCAGCATAACCACGCACATCAGCAGGACCGCCGCAGCCCAGAGCAGCTTTTTTCTGCGGTTGGAAGCCGTCATAGCCAGCGCCGCCGCAAAAGGAATGGTCAGGAGGAAGTATTCTCCCAGCACATTGGGGTTTGCAAAGGTGGAATAAACCCGCAGCCGGATGCCGGCGAACATATTCTCGTCCACCCAGCCGGAATTGTAGGCAGCGGGATGAATGAACTGCCACAGTCCGTAAAGACTCACCGCCACAGCGCCCAGCGCAATCAGCCCAAATGCCGTCCGGAGCCTGCTGTAGCTTCGGACGCTTCCATAGCTCCACAGCGCAAAGGAAAAGAACATGGCAGTCAGCAGTCCCGGGAACAGACTCTTCATGGGATAGACTGAGGCTGCAATGGCCATCAGATAAATCGCCGCCATCAGCCCCGCCCAGCGAATGCCGGGGGAATACAGGGGCTTCTGTCCCCGGCCCAATCCCTGCCGGATCAGCAGGCTCAGCAGCGTACAGGCCACCAATGCCAGCATGACCATAGTGGGCACAAAGGGCAAAAGCAGCAGCGTCAGAAAGCAGAACAGTGTGGGATGGAGAAATACGCTCCTGTCCAGCAGCCTGTGCATCCAGCCGTGATCAAACAGCCGGGTAATCATGCCCCGGACCCCATCGGCCACAGCGGCAGCACAGTCTCCATCGGGACACACGTTGGGCTGCCCGGTGATCCACACAAGGAAGCGGGTATTCAGCAGTTTTTCGCCACAGCTGTGAAACCATGCGCCCGCCTTACGGGACAGGGGATTGTCCCAAAGCAATGCGGCGATTTTAGAGATCAATCGGTTCATAGATAACCCCTTTCCAAGGGAGACCCTGTTGTAATGTCATAATAAACAAGTATACCATAGCCCTCCCCTGTTGTCAAAGCTCAGGTCTCCGGATATGAGGGGAGCCGGAAGAGTTCAGAATTGCCAGCGAAATGATTACGGAGTTCGGCAGCGGAATGCTTCTGCCTCGGTATACCGGAGCATGTTGTCCGCGGAAGGCGGGAAATATCTTCTTGAAATTCCCCGTTACACAATATGTGTAAAAGCACCACGATTTGTGGGATAGGATACATACAGATCGGCAAATCTGTGCCGAAGTACAAAAGGAGGGATACTATGAAAGAGGTACAAGTAAGCTCACGGATGTTTTTTGCAGGTGTCTGTGAGGAATACAATGTCAGGCGGATTCTGTTTGACATCTCAGGATTTCGGGAGGACTTTGGGCCGGGCAGCCCCGTGCTGCTGATGACCCGCCCCGGGGAAGATCAGTCCTACCCCATTTTGCCGGAGGTAGAGGGGGATTATGTGGTATGGATTCCCCAGCAGCGGGATACTGACATCCCGGGTACAGCAAAGCTGGTGCTCCAATGGTACACAGAGGATGGCCTTGCCATATCCACGGAATACTATGCGCGTTTTTCCGGTGAGAAGCGTTCGGAAGGCAAGGTGCCGGAGGCGGAGGAGCGGTGGTATCGGGAGGTACTGCAGGCCGGGGAGAATGCCCTTTGGAGTGCCCAGCGGGCAGAGGACGCAGCAAAACAGTCCGTGAGGGCTGCGGAGGATGTGACCGCAACGGTACAGGAGGCGCTGACCGCGGCCAAAGAGAGTGGGTTGTTTGATGGCCCGCAGGGCGAAAAAGGCGACACCGGCCCAGAGGGCCCGCAAGGTGAAAAGGGTGAGGCTTTCACCTATGCCGATTTCACCACAGAGCAGCTGGCACTGCTAAAGGGTGAAAAGGGCGATACGGGCGCAACCGGCCCACAGGGTCCGAAGGGTGAAAAGGGTGCGGCTTTCACTTATGCCGATTTCACCACAGAACAGCTGGCGCTGCTAAAGGGTGAAAAGGGTGACACGGGTGCAGCCGGTCCACAAGGCGAAAAGGGTGACACAGGTGCAACCGGCCCGCAGGGTGAAAAAGGCGATAAAGGCGACACGGGTGCAGCCGGGCCGCAGGGTGAAAAAGGTGAAAAAGGCGACACGGGTGCAGCCGGGCCGCAGGGTGAAAAAGGTGAAAAAGGCGATAAAGGCGATACGGGTGCAACCGGTCCAAAGTACGAATTGACCGACGCAGATAAAAACAGCATCGCCCAATCCGTCCTCAACGCTCTGACTGCTGCGGAAGGAGTGTATGCCTGATGTACACAATAAAGGAAGCTACGCTGGGTGGTATTACGGACGCGATCCGGGCAAAGACCCACAGGTCTGAAATGATTTTCGGGGCGAATATCCAAGGTGAGATTGCATCCATCCAAACCGGGTGGCCGTCCATCCATACCGTGGCCGGGGTAAGCCCGGACAGCTCGAATTTTGACGGTGCAATGGAAGCCGTTGCAGCAGCAATGTCCTTTTGGAACGCAAAGGCAAGCGGAACGATCTCCTTTGATTATCAGGACGGGTACGGGCCAATCAAGCCCACAAACAGCGACGGAACCGGGAAGTTGTCAAACGCGAACGGGGCAGGCGTGATGGACTGCTCGTCGTACATGGGGCTTGTGCTCCGGGGTATGGACTATCTGAGCAGCCCATTTGCCCAGATCACTGGCGCAAATCAGAGCTATCGTCCCCAGGATATCACTGCGTCAACGGCAGCCTGGGCGGAGCAGTATTTTGACATGCAGCCGGAAACCGCAGACATTACCTACACAGCCGACAAGTACAAGACCGGAGACGGCCAGTGCAGAATCATTTCCGCATCGGACATGGCCGCCTATTATGCCAGAATGGCATTGACATTCTGGCCCGGTGAGCGGGATGCAAAGCCCGGTGACATATGCTTTTTTTACAAAACACTGGACGATGGGAGTCTGAAGTATCCGGACAGGTTTATGGGCATAAGCCATGTTGGCATGATGATCAACAGCGAAAAATTTCTGAACATTACGGAGTATCCATACAGCGGAAACCTGATCGTCACAAGTGTTGATGCCCGTCCTCCGTATCTGTATGCAAGACCCCTGTATGGCGCAACGGTAAACGGAGCGGCTGCGGAGCTGACCGAGAACGGTGTTGATCTGATCCCGGCCATGTGGGCGGGGATTCCGCAGGGGAGCAGCACATACAACGGCGTATCCTTTGTCCTCAGCGGAAAAGCGATCACCATTGGCGGCAAGGCATCCTCCGGATTCGCAAAAAACCTGATCTCCAATTCCTGTCCGCTGCATCTGCTTCCTGGCACATACAAGCTGTCCGGCTTTGTAAATGGTACAGGGTCAAACACTGTCAGCGCAACCCATAGTATGTGGGGGCTTCGGGTATACAATGCGGATACCGGCGAGGGTATCCCAGGGACAACCACCAGCAGCAACGGCGCAAATACGGCGAGCAGAACGCCTGTCTATGACATTGGCGGCGGCGCTGTATTCACGGTGACAGCACC
>JAQXMD010000194.1 GCA_029012465.1 Oscillospiraceae bacterium
TGGGACAGCGGAAGGTGATCTGAAGTCCCATCAGCTTCCCGAGGGACACGCACCGGCGGCAGAGCTGTTCTGTCAGAGCCACAATGTCCCGGTCCCGCAGGGGCAGAGACGCTCCGCCGGACAGCAGGGCAGCCATGGACAGATTGCCGGCCAGCCGTCCCAGCCGGTAGCAGCTTTGGTCCAGCAGGGCCGCCTGCCCATCCAGCGCCGGGTCCGCGTCCCGCCGCTCCGGGGCGGCCATGGCCGCCGCCGCGGGGGAAATGCCCTCCATGGCGCTGCGGAGCTGGGCAGCCACCCGGGGCAGAAGCTGCGCCGCCAGAGGTCCGAACTCGTCTTGTTCCATGGTACACGCTCCTTTGCTTGCTGTGGGTATCATTCACGGAAAACCCGCCGGTGAACCGTGGAAAACGCTGCCTGAATTAACAGAATCATAGCAAACACAGGAGGAAAAAACAAGGATCCGGGGCGGATTTGTCACTCCCGGCCGGAAAAAGAAGGAGGGAAAGGCCAAAACGATTACGCAAGCGTTGCCTATAAAAAAGAGACAAAAAGTTTGCGTAAATATCGTTACTTTTTTACGCAAATTATGAAGCAAAATTGAAACGAAGGCGTTATAATGAAGTCGGACAGACCGGCGGGAGCCGGAAAACGGGAATGACGTGGAGGTACGCGATATGGCGATCAAAGTTGGCATCAATGGTTTCGGACGAATTGGCCGCGTGGCATTGCGGGTCATGGTGGAGCGGGGCTGCAACTCCTATCAGATCTGCGGCATCAACCTGCGGAACGCGGATCTGGATTATATGGTCTATCAGGTAAAGTATGACTCGGTGTTCCGGACCTTTATGGGCTCTGTGGAGCGGGACGACAAGCACCTGATCATCAACGGCAAGAAGATCCGGGTGTACAGCGAGTCGGACGCCGCCAACATCCCCTGGGACGACTGCGGCGCGGAGTACATCATCGAGTCCACCGGTGCGTACTGCACCACGGAGAAGGCCTCCGCCCACTTCAACCACGGCGCGAAGAAGGTCATCATCTCCGCCCCCTCCAAGGACGACATCACGCCCACCTTTGTCATGGGCGTCAACCACCTGAAATATGAGCCCACCATGGACGTGGTGTCCAATGCCTCCTGTACCACCAACTGCCTGGCGCCCATGACCAAGGTCATCAACGATACCTTCGGCATTGAGCAGGCCCTGATGAGCACCATCCATGCCGCCACCGCCAAGCAGAAGGCCGTGGACTCCCGTGCCGGCCGGGACTGGCGCACGGGCCGCAGCGTGATGGGCAACATCATCCCCTCCACCACCGGCGCCGCCAAGGCCGTGGGCCTGGTCATTCCGGAGCTGAAGGGAAAGATGACCGGCATGAGCTTCCGCGTCCCCACCAACGACGTGTCCGTGGTGGACCTGACCGCCCGGCTGAAGCACCCCGCCTCCTACCATGATGTGTGCGTGGCCATTGAGAACGCCGCCCACAACAGTATGCGGGGCATCATCTCCTATACCACCGATCAGGTGGTCTCCTCCGACCTCACCGGCTTCTCCGAGACCTGCATCTTCGACGAGACCGCCGGCATCATGCTGGACGACAACTTCGTGAAGCTCATCGCCTGGTACGACAACGAGTGGGGCTACACCAACAAGATCCTGGACCTGATGGCCCATATGTACGAGGTGGATCACCAGTAAGGCTCCTGCTGGCCCGTGATACGAAAAAAGGCTCCGGCGAAAGCCGGAGCCTTTTCATATTCCGGAGAGCTTACTCGTCGGTGTCGTCGGTCTCAATGAGGCCGTAGCCACCCCGCTTGCGGCGGTAAACGATGGACAGGGCGTTGGTCTCCTCGCTGCGGAACACAAAGAAGGAGTGGTCCAGCAGGTTCATCTGGAGGATGGCCTCCTCGGTGCTCATGGGCTTCACGGAGAAGCGCTTGGTGCGGACCACGTTGAACTCCTTCTCCTCGGCCACCTCGAAGTCGTCCTCGGGGGCGGAGGCGGGCAGCGCTTCGCTGCGGAGCTTCTTGGCAAGGCGGGTCTTGTTCTTCAGGATCTGGCGCTCAATATAGCCGCAGGCCGCGTCCACGGCGCCGCGCATATCTCCGTCGGGGGCCTCCGTCTGGGCGCGGAGCAGCGTTCCGGCGCCGCGGATGGTGATCTCAGCGGAGCAGAGGTGGCTCTTCTCCACGGAGAAGGTTACGAAAGCAGTCGGCTCCTCCTGAAAATAGCGATCCAGCTTGGAGATCTTCTTCTCGGCATAGTCCTTGATGGAATCGTTCAGGGAGACTTTCTTGCAGGAAAAGGTACACTTCATAGTTATCGCTCCTTTACTACTATAATTTTTTTGTCGGGTAAAGCCTGTCAGCCGGATAGGCTTTATTCGTTCTCATGCCTCAGCTACACTGGAAGGGATAATTGGTCTGACGGATCGCTCCTTGGGCTGCTACGTCCGAATACGAGACTGTCAGCCATCCTTCCATTGTAGCGTTCGGTTTAGGCAGGTTGGGCCAAAGCGTCCGCGTCACCAAGTAGATTGAATCGGCAATGAGAAAAAGATGGTCACCAATTACGCATCATATCGGGAGGTGGAACATGAACGCAGTTGGAATTGACATCTCGAAAGGAAAAAGCATGATTGCCGTCATGCGTCCCTTTGGAGAAGTCGTGGCCTCACCCTACGAGGTCAATCACACCTTCAGTGAACTCGAAGAATTGACAAGATTCCTGAAAAGCCTGAAGGGTGAAACAAAGGTTATCATGGAGTATACCGGCAAGTACTTTGAACCGATTGCCAAGCATCTCCATGAAGCTGGGATATTTGTTTCCGTCGTCAATGCTATTCTCGTGCATAACTACGGCGGAAACACATTACGTCGCGGAAAAACGGATAAGAAAGATGCCATTAAGCTTGCAAACTATGCGTTAGACCGCTGGGTCGATCTGGTGGAGTATATTCCAGAAGACGAGATTCGGCAGACACTCAAAGTCTACAACCGCCAGTACAACCAGTACGTTAAACTAAAGGTTATGCTGAAAAACAATCTTATTTCGGTGCTTGATCAGACATTTCCTGATGTGAACAAGCTGTTTTCAACTCCACCGCGCAAAGCAGATGGCCACGAAAAATGGATTGATTTTGCTGCTAAGTTCTGGCATTGCGAGTGCGTCTCTAAACTCCCCGAGAATGTCTTTAAGGAACGTTACCAGAAGTGGTGTAAACACGCTGGATATCACTATAGCAATGCAAAAGCAACCGAAATTTACATCAAATCTCAACTGCAGGTACATGTCCTGCCCAAAAGTGAGATAACCAAATTGCTCGTTACCCAGGCAATCCTTCAATTAAATACTATCGCCGAAACGCTGGCTGCCATCATCAATGAGATGCGGCGCTTGTCAGCTATGTTACCGGAGTATGATGTTGTCATGGCAATGCATGGCGTCGGAGACACCCTTGGACCTCAGCTCATGGCCGAGATTGGAGATGTACGACGCTTTTACAGCAAGAAAGCACTGGTTGCCTTTGCTGGCCTGGACTCGCCGCCATATCAGTCTGGCACCTTTGAAGCCCAAAGCCGAAGTATCTCCAAGCGTGGATCTGCATCGCTCCGAAAAACACTCTTCCAAATCATGTCTTGCATCTTGCAGACATCTCCATATGAAGATCCTGTTTTCCAATTCCTCGATAAGAAACGCGCAGACGGAAAGCATTATTACGTTTACATGATGGCTGCTGCCAACAAGTTCTTGCGAATCTACTATGCACGGGTGAAAGAGCATCTGGAGCGACTCCAAAACATAGCCTAAATGGGTTTTCATATATACGGTCAGCACGGAAACGATACTGTGGTGGCCTGCTTTGCTATACCCGTTTTGGGCTTTCCAAAAATTATTGATTTTGCCCCTTGACTATTAGCAGGTCTCGTATCATCTATTCAACCATTGCCTCTCATCCTCCATCCCCCACACGCCACACGCCATCCGCAATCTCACCCATTCATACACGCAGCCCACATACAGCCCAGCCCCTCATACAGACTGCCAGCCATCAAACACGCACGCCATAACACATCGCTTCCTATCAATAGACTGCCCTCTCAAAAAACACGAAAAGCCAACTACATCAACCCTACCCCCGTTCTGATTTTCACCCGCAAAGCATTGCAAATACAGCGTTTTTTCTGCCTGTCAGTCCACCGAAAATGGGGTACACCGAAAATAGAGAAATTCGGTGGGGTATTTTCACGCTAATTTTCCGTTTTCTGGGATTTTTTCCACGTTGATTTGTGCTTGCTGAGCCATATTTCGAACTGCTCCGGGGTGAGGATCCAGATGCGTGTCCCCGGTTCCTCACCCGGGTGGCTGCACTGGAACACACTGCAGAGGCTGCCTGTATCATTGGCCAGAAAGGCCGCCTCCAGCACATCCTGGCAGTGCTTCAA
>JAQXMD010000195.1 GCA_029012465.1 Oscillospiraceae bacterium
CAACCAGCGCCAGCATCCCATACCAGAAGCCTTCTTCCATCAGCACGCAGGTATAAGAGTGCCCCCTCTGGGGTGTGGGGCCAGAGGGGGCGGAGGGTTACCGGGTCAGATAGCGGTCGTAGGCATCCTGATAGATGCTGACGAATTCCTCAATGCCAAGATCCCGGAGTTCCTGACGGAAGGTATCAAATTCATCGACGCTGCGGTCACCCTTGATGAACTTGAGAATGTTCTCGTCCACGGTGGCGGTGATGTCGCTGAGGATCTGGGCTGCCCGCTCAGACTCCTCGGAGTTCAGAGACACGTTGCTGGCGGGGTACATATAGCTGTCGGCGACCTCGTGGTTCCAGACGTCCACCATCTCCTGGGTACGGTCACTGAAGGTACTGGTGTAGCGAGTGTAGTCCTCGTTGAAAGCGCCGTTCTGGAGGGTGTAGATGTACACGGCGCTGTCCATGCTCATGCCGTCGGGGTTTCTGGTGATAAGGTCGGTGAAGTGGGGATTGCCCTCAGTGTCCAGCTCATAGGTCTCGCCCTCCACGCCGTAGTTGGCCAGGATAAAGCCCTCGGGGGAATACAGGTAGTCCACACACTGAATCAGGGTTTCAATATCCTCAGCCGTGGCAGACACTGCCCAGCCGCCGGTGCTGGAATACTTCAGCACAGCGGAGAAATGGACCTCATCGCCCACATTGCGCTTGGGACTCTCCATGGCGGTCAGGGCAAAGCTGTCGCTGATGGCGGCCTCCTCATAGTTTGAGATCACGTCGGCGGAGGTGTAGAAGAAGCCAATCTCATCATTGACCACTTGGTTCATGTATCCCATGTACATGGTGATGCTCTCCAGGTCGTTGTAAATGAGGCCCTCGGAGAACCACTGGCTGAGCATGGTGATATACTCACCATAGGCATCCTCCATCATGGAGAATTTCACCTCCCCGTCCTGAACGAACAGAGGCAGGCTCACCAGGGGGTTGGTGGTCATGTAGGCGTTGATGTCGTAGCCCCAGCTAAACACGCCGTTGTTCCAGGCGCCGGAGGACCGCATCATCATGGGCCAGGGCACATTCAGCTCGGACTTGAAGGCGGTCAGGACATCGTGCAGCTCGTCGTAGGTGGCGGGCACGTCCATGTCCACCTGATCCAGCCAGTCCTGCCGGATGACCAGCCCCTCCTTGGTGAGGCTGTTGTCTTGGATCTGATAGAAGGCGGGCATATAGCCCTCGTCGGTGGTCAGAGATTTCAGCGCGTCATCGTGCTGAGCCAGAACCGTCATATAGTTGGGGCAGGCATCTTCGTAGGCGCAGAGGTCAGCAAAGATCTCCTCCTCCACGGCGGCGCTGGTGCTGCCGTTGTAGTACTTGAGACCGCTGCTGGTCAGATCCGGCAGGTCACCGGCGGCCAGCAGGATGTTGAAGTTCTCTGCGGCATAGGAGGGATGGACACTGACAATGTCCAGGGCAACGCCGGTCCGCGCCTGCCACTGCTGCATGACATGGTTATCCTGGAAGCCCTCGATGAAGGAGGCCACGTTGGGGTTCACGGCCTCAAAGAAGGTGTAGGTCACGGAGCCGTCGGTGATGGGCAGCTCATAGTCGAACAGCTCCGGGGCCGGCTCCTCCTCTACAACACTTTCCTCCGCAGATGCGGGGGCCTCAGGTTCCGGGGCCGGGGCAGGGGTTTCCGGTTCCGGGGCCGGCTCTGTCGCAGATACAGCAGAAGTCTCCAGTTGTGCGGAGGCGCTGGCTTCCGGGGCGGTCTGGCCGCAGCCTGCTATCATGGACAGCAGCATGGCAGCCACCAACAGGATGGTAAATCGCTTTTTCATAACAATTCTCCTTAAGTTTATTTACATCTCCTTCGGAGACGCATTTGTATTTATCCCCAGCAGGTCAGGAAGCCGGGGGCCTTGTCCTGGGTCAGCAGGATGGCATCCCTGGGGCATTCCGTCACGCACCAGAGGCAGAGCTGGCAGTCCTGGGGGTACTGGACCACCGCTTTTTTCGCCTCTGGGTCGTAACGGAACACGTCGGCAGGACAGCTTTTCACGCATGTCTTGCAGCCGATGCACTTTTCCGGGTCGATTCGCTTTACAGCCATCTGTCACGCCTCCTTTTCGCCGGGGAAGGGGAAGGGATATTTCTCCCGGTAGCTGAGGGACGGATCGGGCCGATATTCCTCCGGCAGAGGTGCCTTCTCCAGCACCATCTCTCCGTCCACGTTTTTGATCTTCGTCCAGCAGAACCAGTTCTCGTCGTCCCGGTTCGGATAGTCCTCCCGGTAGTGGTTGCCCCGGCTCTCGGTGCGGAACAGGCCGGAGCGCAGCCGCATCTCGGCGCTGAGGATCATGTTCTTGGCCTCATGAGCCAGCCGCAGCTCGTGGGCGTCCGTGGCAAAGAGCATGGGGGAAATGTGCTCCTCAAGGAAGGTAATGAGGGTCAGGGTGGCCCGGAGCCGGTCGGCCTTCTTGATGAAGTAGACGAAGTAGGGCATCATGTAATTCCGCAGCAGTTCCATGGCCCACCGGGGGCCGAAGCCGCTTTTGCGTTTCAAGGGATCCAGCACATAATCCCTGGCGCGCTGAAGCTCCGCCTGGGATACCAGAGGCATCTCCATAGCAGCAGCTTCTTTTGCTGCGGCCTGTCCGGCGATGGTGCCTGTCACAGAGCCGCCCTCAATGGAGCCGCCGCCGGTGGAGTAGGCCGCCCCGTTCTGCATATTGCCCAGAGCGTCTCCTGCGGCGAACAGCCCCGGCAAGCTGGAGCGGCACTCCCGATCCGCGGGGAACAGGCCGTCGGCCTTCCGGAGGCTCATGCCCAGTGCCGCGCCGCCGAAGGACTTGGCTCCCCGGCTGTAGATGGGTCCCTGGCCCGCGTGGACGGCAAACTCCGATTGCAGGTAGGTGAACATATACCCGGACACGCTGTCGGGCCGGTCAGAGATCACCTCCCCTGCCGCATTGACCCGGCGCTTGGGCCCGCCGTCGTCCTTGGGGCCGCTGCCGGGGTCACCGGGGCCGGGACCCACCACGGGTGGGGGATCTCCGGCGGTCCGCTGGCCCACGGGGTCCGGCATACCGTCCTTGCTGTAGTGGGCGTCCACAAACTCCTTGCCCAGAATCTCTGCCCCAGCCCGGTAGGCCATGGCCTCGCCGTCGCAGGTCAGCTGCATCAGGGGCGGATAGCCCGTGGGCTTGTAGCCGCAGGCCCCCACGCAGGAGATGGTGGTCTTGGAGATGAAGGTAATCAGGTCGCAGTTATCGTTGGGCAGGCCTATGGCACCCACAATGCGACCATTCTCCTTCAGAAAGTCCACGATCATCACCTGATCCACGATCTCCACGCCCACAGACAGGGCCTTTTTCCGCAGGACCTGGCCGTAGGCGCCGGCGGATTTGTCAAACTGGGCCCCGGCAGGGAGCTTCCCTTCCTGCCGGACAGCCAGACTGCCGTCGGGGTTCTCCTTAAAGGTGCAGCCCCAGTCCAGCAGATCCTGATACCTATCCCAGCTGTCCAGGAGGCACCGCCGGGTCCAGTACTGGTCGTTGAGGTATTCGCTGTGGCGGTTGATCTCCGCCATGGAGGCCTCCAGATTATGGCCCCATTCGGGGTTGAAAATCAGGAATCCGTCGGCGTAGGGGCTCTGACCCGAGCGGCCCACATAGCCCTTGTCCACCATGATGACGCTGGCTCCGGCCTCCCGGGCCTTCACGGCGGCAAAGCAGGCCGCAATGCCGCCGCCAATTACCAGAACATCGCATTTCATCGTTTGAGCATTCATATTTTGGTCCTTCTTTCTTATATGTGGGCATACTGATTTAACAGTATGCCCACATGGGGATCAACGAGCGTTGTAGCGATCTACAGCACCCTGCATCACTTCGATGCAGTCCTCAACGCCCATGTCGATCAGGGTTTCGCGGAAAGCTTCCACAGTGTCAAGGGACTCGGCACCGGTGATGTACTTTGCTACCATTTCAACATAGTAGGTAGAGATCTCACTGAATGTGGAAGCAAAGGTTTCAGCCTCCTCGGAGGTCAGGGTGATGCAGTCGGAGATGGAGTATGCACCGTCCCAGTTGGCACTCCAGATTTCAAGAGCGTCCTTGGTGGACTGAGCCCAACCGGTGGTGTCGGTGGTAACAGCCTTGCGGCAGCCGATGGGCATCTGATACAGACCCATAGCGGTGATCAGCGGCAGACCGTCGGGGTTATTGAGAATCAGGTCGGACCAGACAGCCTCGCCGTCTACCATGTTGTAGGAAACGCCTTCCTCGCCAAACTGGGCGATGATGGTGCCTTCGGGGGAATACCAGTAATCCAGATAGGCCAGCGCCAGCAGCACATCCTCACATGCGGTCGAGATGCAGACACCGGAGGTGGCATAGTTCTTGGTGTACCAGGTGTAGTGGAAGGGATCGCCCTCGTTTACAACGGGATCAGGCATAGCAACGATCTTGTAATCAGGATCGTAGTCAACACCACTGCCGGTGACCATCTCTACCATACGGGTACCTGCACGGAACACGCCGCTCTTCCCGGTGCAGATGGACTGACCAAAGGTGGAATCCATGATGTTGGGGGTGGTGTGGGTAGCAACGTCGGGGCCGAAAAGGCCTTCCTCGTGCCACTGTGCCATCATCTCCATGGCGGTGAGCCACTCGTCCTCCAGAGGCGCAAACTTGACTTTGCCCTCAACCTGGAAAAACAGGTCGGTATCATATGTCTCGGTATCCTGGAACTCAGTGGAGACACCCATACCCTGAGAGAGGTGGCTGTCGCCAAAGCTGTAGGTAAAGTAGGGCTCAACGGCACCAAACTCAGTCTTGAAGAGAGTCAGAACTTCGTGGAGCTCATCATAGGTGGTGGGAACGTCCTTGCCCAGCTTTTCCAACCAGTCCTGACGGATCCACATGCCACCGGCGGGGTCGGGACCGTTCTCATAAATGGTCAGGAAGGTGGTGATATAGCCTTCGTCGGTGTGGACGTTAGCCAGCTGAGATTCGGAGATATGAATGGCTTCTCTGTAGTTGGGGGCATAACCATCCTCAATATAGGGCTTGAGATCGATAATGACCTCATCATCTACCGCAGCCGTACCACCACCCTGATAGAAAGAGGGTGCGCTGTGGAGCAGATCCAGATAGTCTTCACTGGCCATCATCAGAGAAAACTGGGTCTGCATTTCATTGGGCTGGATGGCGGTAGTATCCAGATGGACATTGGTGAGGGACTCGGCATAGGCCAGAGCAGGCAGCAGATCATAGTCAGCCTCAGGGAGCAGATTGATGACGTCGCCGGGAGATGTACAC
>JAQXMD010000196.1 GCA_029012465.1 Oscillospiraceae bacterium
ACGGATGCAGTTGCAGCGGACATTCTGCTTGCCGTACTGGAGGGAGACGGTTTTGGTCAGCATATCCACACCGGCCTTGGCGCTGGCGTAGGCTGCGGAGCCAAGATCACCGCCGCAGGAGGCCATGGAGCCGATGTTGACAATGGAGCCGCCAACGCCGTCCTTTGTCATGTAGGGAAGGGCGCACTTGGTGGCGTAGAAGGTGCTCCGAAGATCGCTTTCAAAGACTGCGTCCCACATATCAAGGGACACCTCATCAACCCGACCATCAGCAAGGCCCACATTTGCGGCGTTGTTGACCAGCGCGTCGATTCGGCCGTAGGTGTTATAGGTGTCTGCCATCAGAGCCTCAACGGACTCGGGCACGGTGACATCCATATAGTGATAGGCTGCCTTGCCGCCCTCGCTGATGATCTGATCCACAATGGCCTGACCCTTGGCCTCTCTGCGTCCGCAGATGATTACAGTTGCGCCCTCGGCAGCGCACAGACGGGCGATGCCCACGCCAATGCCGCTGGTAGAGCCGGTTACGATGATAACTTTTTCATTTAAGCGATTCATAGGGATGCTCCTTTGCATTTGAAACTGATATGTATAAGAATCTTTTGCTTTGACATGTTACTGTGATAACATTATATCATGGTTTTTTGGAAAACTCTTGTGCAGTTCTACAACATTTTGCCTGCTACTTGTGAAAAATGACAATGTCCCGGCGGCGACTGGCACTGCCGGGACATTTGGGAAGTAGATTATTCGGCGATTTTGTTCAGGTAGCGCTCATAGGCGGCCTGATAAAGCTCCTCCATGCGCTCTGCGCCCAGATCAATAATGGTCTGGCGGAAGGAGGCGAAGGCATCCTCTGTCAGAGCCTGCTGGCCGGTGGCAAATTTCATGATCTCGGTGGCTGCATAGGTGGTGACATCGGAGGAAATGGAGGCGTACTCCTCGTTCTCCTCTTCGTTCAGTGCAACACCGTTTGGCATATTATAGCTGCCGTCTGCGTCACAGGTGCGGAATGCGTCAAAGATGGCCCACTCCTCGTCGGAGAAGTAGTAGTAACCGGCCTTTACGTCCATGAGGCTGGGCAGATGACCGGATGCCACTGCGGAGGCGTAGATGTAGCAGGCGTCCTTGTAGCTGATGTCGGGGTTGTTGGTAATCAGCTCGGTGTACTGGGGATTGCCGTTTTCATCATACTCGAAGGAGTGCCCCTCATCGCCGTAGTTGTACATCAGCTGGCCTTCCTCGGAGAACAGGTAGTTGACCAGCATCATAATGCCCTCGGGGTCCTCACAGGCGGTGGAGATGGCCCAGGAGTCCCGCTGCTTCACCCGGGAGAAGCGGTCTGTCCAACTGAAGTGCAGCTGATCGTCGGCATTCTTTTTGGGGGCGGAAATGGGCATCAGCTCATAGGTGTAATCGGGGTCACGATAGCTTTCGATGGTTGCGATGTTTGCTGCGGTAGCGCTGTCCAGACAGCACTGACCGGAGGCAAACTGCTTGTCGGTATAGCCCATGCCTGCGTTGAAGAAATCGGAATAGATGGTGCCGTCGGCATACCAGTCGGCAATCATCTTCAAATAGTCGTAGTAGTTGTCGTTCAGGTAGGAGTATACCACCTCTCCGTCAATGACGTTGTACTCACCGGCATTGAGGTCATAGCCATAGCTGTACAGGGGATCATCTGCCATCACATTGCCCATCATGTTGCCCATGCAGATACCCTGACCACCGTAGGCGGCAATGCAGGCCTGAATATAGTCATGGAGTTCATCATAGGTTTTCGGCTCCTCCAGATTCAGCTCCCGGAGCCAATCGCCCCGGATCAGGATGCCGCCGTTTTCACAGCCGGCTTCCTTATAGATGGTTGCCGCCGTGGGCAGGCAGCCGTTGTCGGTAATCAGCTCAGAACGGAGGGTGGGGTCGGTGTTCAGATAGTACATGTAGTTGGGGGCGTATTCTTCTGCCAGATCATACAGGTCAATAATGATCTCGTCGGTGATGGCTGCGTCATAGCCCTTGGTGTAATGGGATACACCGTCGGAGATGATGTCGGGATAGTCGCCGTTTGCAACCATCAGGTTGAATTGCTCATCCACCACCATATCGCCCACGGAGGTGATCTCCAGCTTCACGTTGCAGTATTCCTGCAGCAGCTTCAGGTTGTTGATGTCCTGGGCCATATCGGAAACCAGCGTGGCCATAAAGAATGGAAGCATGGTCCACATGGTGTAGGTTCTGGTCTCCTCAAACAGGGGCAGCTGAACCTCCTCCAGCGTATACTCGGGTTCTTCGGGAGCGTCCAAAGAGGAAGCCTCCTCCGGGATGTCCGCTTCAGGCCCGTCGGCATCAGCGGGATCTTCTGCCGGGGCTTCTTCGGCCGAGGCAGAGGCTTCCTGGGATGCTGCTGTGTCTGCCGGTGCGGCGCTGGATGCGGTGGCGCCGCAGCCTGCAAACATGGAAAGCGGCATAGCCAAAGCAAGAACCATGGCAAGCAGTTTCTTTTTCATACTGTTTTCTCCTTTCAGATTCAGCATGGGCTGAATGGTATCATAATTCCATTATATAGAACCACGCATATCCTGTCTAACACGATTTTTCTTTGAAAAAATCAAGATAAACCTTGTTACAAAAGAGAAAACGCGGTATACTGGAGAAAACACACGGAACATGGAGGGTCAATATGAATTTTCTGAGTTTTTCATATTTTCTGGCTATCGAGCGGGTGGGCAGCATCCGGGGAGCAGCAGCGGAGCTGATGATCTCCCAGCAGGCCCTCAGTGAACAGATTCGGAGGCTGGAGGCGGAGCTGGGGGTCAAGCTGATTGCCTCCACCCGTCCGGCTACCCTAACGGACTGTGGGAAGCATTTTGCGAAATACGCCGCATCCATGCTCATGCAGCGGCATCAGCTGGAGCGGGAGCTGGCGGAGATGTCCGGGAATAAAAAGGAGATCATTCTCTCTGTGCCCTCCAGCAACTGTCCGCCTGTTCTCACGGAGGTGATAGCGGATTTCGTTGCGGAGCATCCCGAATGTAAAATCACCATCAAGGAACGCCGGGAAGGCACAGGAAGCGCGGACCTGGCGGAATATGACCTGAACATCTCCTCGGAACAGCTGGTGGGCGATCTGGAGCAGATCCATGTGAAGTCTCACGGTTTGGAGGAGATCCATCCGGTGGATATGGACCCGGAGCATATTTCCCTGACCTCCAACCGGCTGTCTGTGGTTGCCAGCAGCAGTCTGCTGAAAAAATGCTGGGGCGACCGGTATGGGGAAATCCGGGCAAAAGCCGCCGAGAACCCGGAGCTTTCTCTGTTTGCAGCGGTGCCCTTTATCCGCATTGACAGACAGAACAACACGGACGTGGATCTGTTGATGATTGAAAAGGGCTTTGCCCCCAAGATTGTCACCAGTACGGACACCTTTGATCTGGGTTTTTCTCTGTGCTGCAGCGGCGTGGGTGCGCTGTTTATGCCTGACGGCATGGTGGTCAGAAAGCTGGGGCCGGACTATGACCGGGAGCAGCTGGTGGTTACGCCGGTGGGAGAGGTATTCCCACCGCTGGATCTGATTATCAGTTATCAGAAGGGAAGGGAATTGGCTGCTTTGGAGCATGCCTTTATCGCTGCTGTGATCCAGCACATGGACCGGGCGGGGGTGGCAGAGACGTGACAGGGTTTTTCCTGTTTTCTCCCAAGAAAAAATCTGTTGGACAGGAAATATCCTTGGCATTTATAATTAGAACCGGAAATGAACCATACCCCAGCTGCAACATTTTGGGGTATTGAGAAAGGAGTTTTTCTATGCTTCCCTTTGATCCTGCAAAGTACAAAGTCGAAGAAACCATTGCCCATACCAAAGAGGGCGACAAAAAAATCGTTTATCGTGCCTATGAGCATCTGCTCTATGTGGAAAAGCCTGTAGACAAGGAATACCAGTCCATGGACATCTGGGTGCCGGAGACCATTGACGGCGAGCCGGTGGATACCACCAATGCGCCGATTCTGTTTGTCATTGGCGTCGGCGGCTATATGTCCTGCAACAACTATCAGAAGGGCATGATGCCCGGAATGCCCGGCGGCCCGGGTGGTCCCGGTGGTCCCGGTGGTCCCGGCGGTCCCGGTGGTCCTGGGGGAATGCCTCCCATGGGCGGTCCCGGCGGACCTGCACTGCCGGGTCTCGGCGGCGCGGAAGGACCCGGCGAAAACAAGGCAATCGCCATGGCCTACGGCTTTGTGATTGCTGCCCCCGGCTGCCGTGGCCGTGACTGCCAGCATCCCGACGGCACCTATTTCGGCAAGGCACCTGCTGCCATTGTGGACCTGAAGGCCGCAGTCCGCTATCTGCGCCGGAACAAGGAACTGATCCCCGGCAACACCGAACGGATTCTGTCCACCGGCGGCAGCGCCGGCGGCGCACTGTCCTGTCTGCTGGCGGCTTCCGGCAACTCTCCCCTGTACGATGCCTATTTGAAGGAGATCGGCGCTGCGGAGGAGCGGGACGACATCTTTGCCTCCGCTTCCTACAGCCCCATTATCAATCTGGAGAATGCCGATGGGGGCTATGAGTGGGAGTATGGTTCCATTCCCTGTGCGGGAGCTGCAACCGGTCCCATCCGTGTG
>JAQXMD010000197.1 GCA_029012465.1 Oscillospiraceae bacterium
TTCGGAGATCACCTATCAGAACGCCCGGTGGGGCATGATCTATCCGGAGGTTTTGGCGGCAGAGGAGATCAGCCTTTCCGACTGGACCTATTCCGATTCCGGAAAGCCGGAGCTTCTGAAAAGCCAGCCCTTCAGCGAATACCCGGAGGTCAGCTCCGTGACCTATCTCTTTGACTATGCCGCCCCGAGGCTTGCCTATGTGCTGAGCAATGTGGAGGTAACCTATGATGCGGCCCAGACGGACTATTCCCTGCTGGTTGCCCAGCGAACCCGGGAGCTGGGTGAGCCGGACTATCAGGACGAAAAGAAGGTTCAGTGGACGGTGGGAAATAGCGTGCTTCAGCTCCAGGACGGAAAAACCATCCTGCGGGAGTATCTCCGAAGCGGCATCATCAATTCGCCGCTGGAGGGGCTGGAAACCGCGGACTGGGACGCCTTCTACAGGGATATCCAGCCGCCCCATGGAGAATACGGCCTGACCTATCAGGAGCATCTGGACCGGGGGCTTCTGAAGGAATCTGAGGGAACCTATGAGGAGAAGTCGGAGATCGTGTCCATTTTCACCACCCAGATTCTTCTGGGAGGGGAGATGGTTCCGGCAGAGTATGTGTTCTCCGAGACCATGGGAACCTTAGACACCGGAAAGCAGGTGCTGATACAGGTGATTGTGGAGCTGCCGGATGATATTACCCCGAGGGATTGGATTCTTACCGAGGGCGCCACATGGCTCACCCACATGGCGGGCAGCTATGAAGCAAAGCGCTGGCACACGCCCTACAAAATGGGCGAGATGCTCACAGAGGAACAGCAGGCACAGGCGGTCAAATCCCTGGTGGAGCTGGGAGACGTGGAAACGGAAGAAGCGGGCTACGACTATCTTGCCCAGTGGCCTCTGGTGGTGAATCATTTCGGGAACGGGAACTGGTGGATCTATAACGGCACGGGCCTTGCCCTGTACCGAACCATGGAGGAATAAACACTCCGGGCGCGTTGCAACCTTTTGCAACGCGCCCGGATTTTATATTTCTGGGGGCTTTTCGGGGCAAGCATGCGCCTTAGCCCGCTCCGATCATGGTTCTCTGGAGCACCTCCACAAAAACATGGATCAAAGGATTGGTGTTTTTTCGGTTCCAGACCACACAGACGGGGATCTGGTCCCCCATGGTCAGCCAGGTGAGCCGGGGGTCTTTGGAAAAACGCATATACTGGTCAAATACGGCCACACCGTCCCCCATAAGCAGCCCCTGGAGAATGGTATCCCGGTTGGGCATCCAAACAGGGTTCACCTTCACCTGATGCTCCTGAAACTGAATCTGGGCCAGCTCCATGGCAAGGGGAGATTCCTCCTCGGAAAGCATCATCAGAGACTGACCATAGAAGTCCTCCAGCTGCAGCGGCTCATTTTCCGGCCGAAGCAGCCCCTTTTTTACATAGGCCCGGCTTTCCAGAGTCGCAATATGGGCAACCTCCAGATCGTCAAAGTCCACCAGACTGGTCTTGGTACACACGATGGCATCCAGCCCACCGGAGCGGACCTTGGCCCGGAGCTGCTTGAAATCGTTGCTTTCAAAATACAGTCGGGCTAGAGGATATCGGCGCAGAGTTTCCTCCCGAAAGGCCAGAAGCTGTTCACTGAGATCCCAGTAGGTGCCGGTGCCCACCCGCAGGGAGAGCCGGGCTTCGGCGGACAGGGTTCTGGTGGTATGCTGGGCTGCCTCAAAATCCTGAGCGGCCCGGCGGAAGGTCTCCCGGTACACCATGCCGGCCGCTGTCAGGGAAACGGCGTTTTTCCGGCTCCGATCAAACAGCGCACAGCCAAGGTCCTGCTCCAGAAGATGAATCTGCCGGCTGACAGAAGGCTGAGAAACGTATAACTCCTGGGCCGCCTGAGAAAAGCTCATGCAGTCGGCAACCTTTAAAAAATAAGTGATCTGTAGAGAGGTCATAAGAAATCATCCTCCTGTCTCGTTTCTTCCATTATAGCATTTTGTTTATATCAATGCAACGGAATTTGGTATTTGCATCTGCTGGAAACCTTTCATATTATTATTGTATCTGAGAAAAAGGAGCCCAACCCATGACTCTGAAGGAACAGTATAACAGCAAGCTGGCCACCATCGACGAAGTGCTGAACATGATCCATGACGGTGATGTGATCTGCGGCGGCGGTGAAATGTGCGAGCCTGTGACCTTTTACGAGAACTTTCACCGGATCGCTCCCCATCTCACCGGCATCGAGCTCATCAAGGGGAAGCGGGGCAGCGGTCATATGTATCCCTTTATGGAGATGCCCTCCCTGAAGGGGAAGCTGGAAATGATCTGCCATCTCTATGATGGGGCTCTACGGGAGTGCCACAGGCTGGGCATTGCCTCCCATCTGCCCTCCAACCTCCATGATATGCTCCGCCGGAGAACGGATTATAAGCCTGTGATTCACAAGTTTATTGCCATGGCCACCGCCATGGATGAGGACGGCAACTTCACCATTTCCGGCAGCGGTATGTGGGAGGGGGATGCCTACCTCCATGCGGAGACGGTCATTCTGGAGGTCAACCCCAATCTGCCCCGGTTCCCGGGCTGTCTGACCATCCCGCTGGAGCGGGTCAGCAAAATTGTGGAGGTGGACTATCCTGTCACCACATACAATGTCCGCTCTGTGCCTTCGGAAACCGACCTGAAAATCGGCGGTTTTATCTCGGATTTTGTCCACGACGGGGACTGTATCCAGCTGGGTCTGGGTGGTATGCCCGACGCGGTGGGCAACTCCTTTTTCGACAAGCACGATCTTGGGCTTCACACGGAGCTGTTTACCCCCGTGATGGGGGATCTCATTGAAGCGGGGGTCATTACCGGCGCCAGAAAGAACATCGACACCGGCAAGCATGTGGGTAATTTTATCCTGGGCGATCAAAAGCTCTATGACATTATGGAGCATAACCCCAATGTGCTGTTCCGGCAGGCGTCCTATACCAACGATCCCTTTGTGATTGCAAGCATCGATAACATGGTGTCCATCAATACCGCCATGGAGATCGATCTCACCGGCCAGATCTGCTCAGAGACCATCGGTCCCAAACAGTATTCCGGCACCGGCGGCGCCTTTGACTTTGCCTTCGGCGCCCAGCACTCCAGGGGCGGCAGGGGCATCATTGCCATTGCCTCCACCACCAGGGACGGAAAAATCTCCAAGATCAAGTCTGTGTTGACCCCCGGCGCAGTGGTGTCTATCTCCCGAAATGTGGCGGATATCATTGTGACGGAGTATGGCGTTGCCTATATGCGGGGCAGGACCGTCAAGGAGCGGGCCAGACAGCTCATCGGCATTGCCCATCCCGCCTTCCGGGACCAGCTCCGGCAGGAGGCAAGGGAGTGCGGCTATCTGCTCTGAGCCCCATACAGATTTCCGTATGATTTGACACATATCCGATTTTTTGGAGCTGAAATAGATGAATGATGAAATGCAGCAGGCGTTGCTACTCTCTCAGATTCAGAAAAAAAGGACGCTGAAGGACCGGTATCTCTATGGTTCCGAGCTGGAAAAACAGCCGAAGCCGGCAGAGGAATCTGCTGCCCTCACCGGGATGGTTCTGGCGAACCTGATTGCCTTTTCTATCAGGGAACACAAAAACATCTTTGCTCTGATGGATGATCTGCAAAACAACCCCGGCGGGCAGAATCTCTTTGATTCCGTCCTGCGCTGGATCGAGGTTTTTGCCGAGGTGCTGGATTTGGGGGTCTATGAGCTGTTTGTCGATGACAGTCCCCGGCGGAGAAAAATCGTCTACGGACTCCTTGCGCATTTGCGGCAGGATACTCCCGAAAACTGGACGGAGATTCACACAGACGAGTCCGGAAGCGTAGCCTTCTCCCTGCCGGATTTTGATACCTATTGGCCCATGACAGCGCCCACCCGGCATGAGATTATGCTGATGTTCCAGCGGGAACCCGGCCCAGGCGGTATGCGCTACCGATTGATGATGGGCAGCGCCGCCGGCTCCCGGTCCCATGGGCTGCTGCCGGACCACGGCCTTTTGTGGGAGGAGTCCGCCGGAGAACTGGCGGACTTTATGGAGCGGACCATTTCTGACCTGCAGGGCGGCTGGTTCCTGCTGCAAAAGGGATTTGAGAGCCGCCGGAAGCGGCTGACGGAGGAGCTTGAAACCCTCCGGGATTTGGCCGCTGTACTGGAGGAGTACCCAGGGGAGCTGAAAGGCGGCTCCATTTTTGAAAAAGAAGCCCGTGTTCTGGAGAAGCTCCGGGAGGAGACCCGGCAGGACTATGCCCGGATGCCCACGACATTAAAGGAGGAAACCCGGGGGCGGGAAGTCCGGGGGGAGATTCTCCTTCTTGGGGGCGCGATCAAGAGCCTGCTCCGGGCTGCGGCAGAGCCAGATCAGGCTAAGAGTGCCCTGACAGAGGCTGTCTATCTTCTGGAAGGTTTGCTCCAGACCGGCGGCGCGAAGGAAAGTCAATATTCTGATTCCGATGGGAATCAGTGAATTTTAGGAGGTATAAAAAATGGCAAAAGAATATCCCAAGCAGATGGTACCCTATGTGGAGCTTCCCAAGTTTGAGGAGTACAGAGAGTGGTTTAAAAACTATGCAGATCTGACCCGTAAGGACGGCATCCTGCAGGTTGCCATCCGCACCGGCGATCACAAGGCTTACTGGTCCGGCGGCATGCACCGGGCAATGGGCCAGCTGTCCCGGATCATTTCCATGGACCACGACAATGAAGTGGTGATCTGGACCTCTGCCACCGAGGACTGGATTCAGGATCAGGACCCCAACGGCTGGGATCGCTATGCTGACGAGCGTTTTGAGCATCAGTACTATGATGACATGAACCTCATCAAGAACATGGTTTTTGATCTGGACGTTCCCACCATCGGCGCCATGACCGGCCCCGGCTTCCACTGGGATGCGCCCCTGCTCTGCGACATCACCATTGTTTCCGAGGACGTTTACTTCGACGATCCCCACCTGTCCTCCGGCATGGTCTCCGGCGACGGCATGGGTCTGCTGCTCCAGCAGCTGATTGGCCTGAAGCACGCCAACTACCTGATCCTCACCGGCGGCCAGATCGACGCCAAGACCGCCTATGACTGGGGCATGGTCTCTGAGATCGCACCCAAGGATAAGGTTCTGGAGCGTGCATGGGAGTGCGCCCGGATCATCAAGTCCGCACCCTATCATGCCCGCTGCGTGGCTTCCTCTCTGTGCAAGCGTCCCATGCAGCGTGCCCTCATGAACGATCTCCGGGTGAATACCCTCTCCGAGGCCTATTCCACTCAGATCTCCCTGAACTATGGCAACTACGGCGGCACCGAGAACGATCAGGTGGACGAGCGTTTCTCCGGCATCTGGTGGCGTTGGAGATGCTCCAAGGACTCCGACGAGGAGCTGCTGAACCCCCGTACCTATGCCGGTAAGATCCATGACCGTGTTACCGCTGTGGAGTGGTTTAAGGAGAAGCACCCCGAGGAGTATGCCGAGCTGGCCAAGGACCTCGACGGCGACCACGACTACAAGTAATCGATACACAGATAAAACGGCGCAGCCCCGGACAATGGTTCGGGACTGCGCCTTGCTGGTATTCTTTACTTTGAAAAGGGGGGAAAGCCGCAGGGGTCCTATTTGCTTTGTGCTTCGGAAGCACCTCTTACGATTTTCTCGAAATCACTGGCGGGATGCTTGCACAGGGGACAGATGAAATCCTCGGGCAGCTCCTCGCCCACATACTCATAGCCGCAGATCCGGCATCTCCAGATGGTCTCGCCCTCGGAAGTCTTGCCCACAGGCTGGGGCTTGGGCTTGATGTTTGCAAAATAGTAGGCATAGGTGGCGGAGGGAACCTGATTGAGGATCTCGCCATCGGTGGGATAGCCGATAAACAGCATGTGGCTGCCCAGATCCACCTGCTGCATCACATACACGGAGATATAGGCATTGGTGCCTTCGGTAATGGCCAGGGTGCCGTTGGTGGTTCTCTTGCAGTGGGAGAATCCTGCAAATTTGTCGGTATCTCTGCCGGACTGGAAGCCAAAACGCTTGAAGGTGTCAAACCGGGCATCCTCGCTGAGAACGGAAATGGTGAATTTTCTGGTACTTTCAATCATCTGGCAGGTGTAGTTTGCCTTGTTGACGGCGATGCTGACGTTCAGGGGATCGGAAGCCAGCTGGGTGGCGGTGTTGATGATGCAGCCGTTGTCCTTTGTACCGTCGTTGGCGGTGAGGACGAACAGACCGTAGCTCAGCTTCTGCAGAACTTTAGAATTCATGGTAAGAACCTCCTTGATTGGGCTGGTATGACAGGTTTATAGTGCTATTTTATCATGAAACCCAGCGTGGTTCAACCGTTTTGTTGTTTTTTCCTTGGCTTAGAGAATCCTTGTACGGTACGGATATTGACATTGGCTGAAATCCGACGTATTATAAACCTTGGTATTATACCAAGGTTTTAACGTGAACCATAATCCAAGGAAAAACCAGGAGGAATCCATGAAACATCAGGATATGTGCAGGACGGTGATCAACGGCAGCGGCGATATTACGGCCACGGCTGTGATTGCCTGTACCGAGGGAAGAATGAATATGGATGTGTTCTCTGAATGAATGAAAAAGTGCCGCCCCAAACGGGGCGGCACAGTCATTCAATCGCTGTTACACCAGTTGGCCCGGCAGGGTCAGCTTTTCCTTTTTCGGGTACTGGGCGTCAAACAGCTCAGCCTCCTGTTCATCCACAAAGTAGCCCTGCGGAGTCGCGTACTCGCCGGTGATGCCGTCGAGATACCCCGGCTGAAGCTCCTTGCAGAGGAAGAAGGATGCGTCAGCTCCTTCAGGCAGACCGTGATAGCGGATGCCCTTTTCGGATGCGTAGGTAAAGCCGCTTTTGCCGTAGAAGCCGATGTTGCCCTCAAAGCAGACGGCGCCAAAGCCCATAGCTGTGGCCTGTTCCAGACAGTAGTCCAGCAGGAGCTTTCCGTAGCCCTGACGCTTCAGCGCCGGTGTGATGGAAATGGGCCCCATGGTGAGGATGGGGATGCTTCTTCCGTCATCGGCAGAGATCCATGCACGCATAAAGATGTTCTGTCCGACGATCTGACCGTTCATTTCCATGACGAAGGCCAGCTCCGGAATGAAGTCCGGGTCATTCCGCAGGCAGTGGAGCACATAGTGCTCCAGACAGCCGGGACGGTACACGTTCCAGAATGCCTCCCGGGCAAGGTATTCGGCTTTTGCAAAGTCAGCGGGTGTTTCGGGACGAATGATATAGTCATTTTTATTCATTGATTTTACCTCCTGATGATTGTTGACTGCAATACTGGGAGGTTTGTCGGAATTGCTGGCAAACCTCCCGGTCAGCCCGCAATCTCCAAGGTGTTGTTCTTTCTCAAACAGCAATCTCCTAGAATTATGATATTCGGGATCGCCCTAAAGCGGTTCCTGATGTGAGGATACCGAATTTTTCGGGAATTGTCAAGGATAAATGACTCGGTGCATCCGAGATTTCCGAAAGGAGCTTCGGAGTCGGATGAAAAATAAATGTGAAGAAATTGTGTACTTTATATGTAGACTGCGTGGTGAATATGTGATAGAATAGCGGAGAATATTTCGAATCAACATGCCCCATGGGGGTGATTCATGTATCTGGAGGCGCATACATGTCACTGATTAATCTTGTGATCGGGATTCCTCTTGGTTGGGTTATGTGGCTTTGCTACCGACTGGTGGGTTCCTATGGTCTTGCAATTCTGCTGTTCACCCTCATCAGCAAGGTGATCCTGATGCCCCTGAGCATCATCGTTCAGAAAAACTCCATTAAGATGATTGAACTTCAGCCGGAGATCAACGCCATTACCCTCCAGCATTTTGGGGATCGTGATACCATCGCCGATAAAACCATGGCCCTGTACAAGCGGGAAAAGTACAGTCCTGCCCTTGGCATGGTTCCCCTGATTATTCAGATTATTCTGGTGCTGGGTCTCATCAACGTGATGTACAATCCCATGCAGCATCTGCTTCGGGTGCCCGGAGATGTGTGCGCCCAGCTGGTAAATGCCACTGCCGCTCTGCTTGGGGTACGTGAGCTGGGCAGCGGCGCTCAGCTGAAGGTCATGGAGGCCATCTGCAATCCCGCCTTTTCTGACTATTATATGGGACTTGAGCTGCCCGGTGTGGACATGGCTGCCATTATGGAGGCGGCAAAGTCCATGGATATGGACTTTTTGGGCATCAATCTGGCAGCGGTTCCGCCGGTTGTACCCATTACACTGCTGAGTCTGATTCCTCTGTTGAGCTGCCTTTCCACCTTTCTGCTGTGCTTTGTGCAGAACCGGGAAAACGTGCTTCAAAAGGAGCAGGGATTCCTGGGACAGTGGGGCGTGGCCATCTTCACGGTGGCATTTTCCACCTACTTCACCTTCCTTGTACCCGCAGGCGTGGGGCTTTACTGGATCGTCAGCAACATTTTTGCCATCGGTACCCTGTATTTGCTGAACATGCTCTATCCGCCGGAGAAGGAAATTGACTATGAGGCGCTGGCCGACACCAAGAAGAAGCTGCAGGAGCGAAAATCCGCCCAGAAAGAGGCACTGAAAAAGCTCAGGCCCTATAAGAAAAAGGAAAAAGAGGATTACCGCCGGTTCCTGAAGAGCAAGGAGAAGAAGCAGTTTGTCATCTACAGCGAGAGCAACGGCTTCTACAAGTATTACGCTGGAATGATTGACTACATTCTGGAGCATTCCAATATTGTGATCCATTACATCACCTCTGACCCCCATGACAACGTGTTCAATATGGAGGGGCCAAAGTTTCACGCCTACTACATCGGCGAGCTTCGCCTGATTCCGCTGTTCATGAAGATCGATGCGGATATGGTGCTGATGACCATTCCCGAGTTGGAGCTGTACCATCTCAAGCGCAGTCTGGTTCGGAAAGACATAGAATACGTCTATATGCAGCACGGTGTTGGCAGCGACAATCTGCTGGGCCGCCGTGGCTGTATTGACCACTATGATACCATCTTCAATGTTGGCCCCCACCAGACCGCAGAGGATCGCGCCCTGGAGCAGCTGTATGGCACCAAGCCCAAGCGGCTGGTGAAGGTTGGCTATGGTCTGATCGATGAAATGACTGAGGCCTGGGAGAAGGCACCGAAGAAGAACTCCAATGAGAAAAAGACAGTTCTCATTGCCCCCTCCTGGCAGAAGGACAACATCATGGATTCCTGCATTGACCAGCTGGTGGAGCAGATCCGCCCGCTGGATGTGAAGCTGATTGTCCGTCCCCACCCCCAGTATCTGCGTCTGTATCCTGACCGGGTTCAGGCCATGCTGCGGCGGTTTGAACCCTATGTGGGACCGGATTTTGAGATTCAGACGGATTTTAGCTCCACCGATACGGTTTATAATTCTGATCTGCTGATTACAGACTGGTCCAATATCTCTATGGAGTTTGCGTTCTCCACCCTGAAGCCGGTGATGTATATCAACACCCCCATGAAGGTTTTGAATCCGGAGTACAAAAGGATTGATATTGTTCCCATCGATATCTGGATCCGCTCGGAAATTGGTGCCCAGCTGGAGCTGGATCAGGTGGATCAGACCGCCGAAACGGTAAAAATGCTGCTGGCTGATCCCGACAGGTGGCGGGACACCATCCGGCAGGTGAAGGAGAAAACCCTGTACAACGTGGGCCATGGCAGTGAGGCAGCCGGCCGGTACGTGGTCAGCCGTCTGGAGCCGCACCGGAAGAAAAAGACCTGAGGAGAAGAACATGGAACCAATCAAAGCAAATGCACAGCAGGAAAAGCTGCTGCGGGATGTATTTGGCCTTCAGCC